>JAJXBQ010000015.1:0-24920 GCA_021640525.1 Segatella copri | reverse complement strand
AAGCATCCAATAAAAGAAAGAATAAACAATAATAAATAAACAAACAATCTTATAGTAATTATGAATTGGAATTCAACAGAATTCGTATGGCTTGATTGGGCTATACTCGCCATTGGTGTTATCGGCGTAATTTGGGCTGTCTGGCACGCAATCGTGAAAGACAGAAAGGCTCAGAAAGGTGAAGACTCTTCTGCTTATCTTTTCGGTAAGGGTGAGCCATGGTATGTAATCGGTATGGCTATTTTTGCTGCCAACATTGGTTCTGAGCACCTCGTTGGTTTGGCTGGTACAGGTGCCAAGAGTGGTGTAGGTATGGCACACTGGGAGATGCAGGGCTGGATGATCCTCATCTTGGGTTGGCTGTTCGTACCTTTCTACCAGTTGCTTATCAACAAGATGGGTAAGATCATCACCATGCCAGACTTCCTGAAGTTCCGCTATACCCAGCGCACAGGTTCCTGGCTCTCTATCATCACCCTCGTAGCTTACATCCTTACTAAGGTGAGCGTTACAGCCCTTACAGGTGGTATCTTCTTTGAATATCTTTGGGGCTTGAACTTCTGGGTTGGTGCTATCGGTTTGATCATCCTCACCACCATCTTCACCGTATTCGGTGGTATGAAGGGTGTGATGACATTGTCAACCATCCAGACTCCTATCCTCGTCATCGGTTCTTTCCTCGTACTCTTCCTCGGTCTCTCTACCCTCGGCGGTGGCAGCATCTCTGCCGGTTGGGCCGACATGATGGATTACTGCGGCAAGTTGAACAACGGTTATGGTACAACTCACATGTTCCACTGGGAGGCAGGTGACTCTATGTATCAGGAGTATCCTGGTTTCGTAGTATTCATCGGTGCAACCATCATCGGTTTCTGGTACTGGTGTACAGACCAGCACATCGTTCAGCGTGTATTGGGTCAGGTTCCTGGCGAGAGCAACGTAGAGGTTATGAAGCGTGCCCGCCGCGGTACTATCGCAGCCGGTTTCTTCAAGGTACTCCCTTGCTTCATGTTCCTCATCCCAGGTATGATTGCAGCAGCCTTGGCTCAGAAGGGCGCTATCCAGATGAACGAGACTGATGCAGCCTTCGCCATCATGGTAAAGACCGTTCTTCCTGCAGGTATCAAGGGTATCGTAACCATCGGTTTCATCTGCGCACTCGTTGCTTCATTGGCAGCATTCTTCAACAGCTGTGCTACCCTCTTCACTGAGGACTTCTACAAGCCATTGAAGAAGGGTATGTCTGAGGCTCACTACGTACTCGTTGGCCGTATCGCTACCGTAGTAGTTGTAGTTCTCGGTTTCGCATGGTTGCCTATCATGATGAAGATGGATACATTGTACAACTATCTCCAGGGTATCCAGTCACTCCTAGCTCCAGCCATGGTAGCCGTATTTGCAATGGGTATCTTCTTCAAGAAGATTACTCCAAAGGCAGGTGAATACACCATGATTACAGGTTTCCTCATCGGTATGCTCCGCCTCGTTACCAACGTCATCACAGATACAGGTAAGGCAACTATGGATGGTGCATTCTGGGATTACACCGCATGGTTCTGGCAGACCAACTGGCTCGTATTCGAGTGCTGGTTGCTCGTCTTCCTTATTATCTTCATGGTAGTAGTGAGCTGCTTCACTCCAGCTCCTAGCAAGGAGCAGGTAGAGGCAATCACCTTCACATCCGACTTCAAGAAGTCTATCCGTGAGAGCTGGGGTGCCTTCGATATTATCGGTACCCTCGTAGTAATCGGCCTCTGCGCAGCATTCTACGCATACTTCTGGTAAAATATTATTCACGTCAGGAGTAAGAAGTGAGGAGTCTGGAATTTTCTCAAAGATCAGACAAAACTGTTTCTGTTGAAAAAATCCGCGATCCTTTCTTCTCCTTCTTACTCCTTGATTTTCCTCTCGAACCTGCTCTATGAAGAGCAAGCAAAAGAACACAACTATACATACATTGAATCATTACATCAAAACAGCAGAAAGACCATGACCCAGTTTTATAATGAATACTCCAAAGTATTAGTATCCGTCGATTGTATCATTTTCGGTTTCGACGGTAGTAACCTCCAGGTGCTGATAGGCAAACGCAAGATGGACCCGGGAAGAGGCGAATGGTCACTCTATGGTGGTTTCGTTGGCGCAACAGAAAATCTCGAAGATGCAGCTAACAGAGTCATCCTGGAACTTACTGGAATGAAAAACCTCTATATAAGACAAGTAGGAGCTTTCGGCCGCATCGACCGTGACCCAGGTGAGCGAGTTATCTCTATCGCCTATTGTACTCTCATCAATGTGAAAGACTATGATGACAGCCTCCGTGTAGAACACGGATTGGAATGGGTTAGTCTGAACGAACTTCCAGAACTTTACTCAGACCACAAACTCATGATCCGCAACGCTATCGCACAGATACGCCGCCGCATCAATCATGAGCCATTAAGCTTCAAACTCCTCCCAGACCTCTTTACGCTGACACAGCTTCAGCATGTATTCGAGGCAGTAATAGGCGAAGAGATTGATAAGCGCAACTTCCGCAAACGCGTGAAGGATATCGACTTCATAGAGAAAACAGAACTCATCGATAAAGTCAACTCGAAACGAGGCGCCGCCCTCTACCGCTTCAACAAGAAAGCATACGAGGAAGACCCATCGTTCAACTTGAAATAGAATAAATAACTTAAAACAAAAGATATTATGTTAGAAGAATTAAAAGAAAAAGTGTTCAAGGCAAACCTTGATCTCGTTAAGCACAACCTCGTGCTCTTTACATGGGGTAATGTAAGTGGTATTGACCGCGAGAAAGGTCTGGTTGTCATCAAACCATCAGGCGTCGATTATGACACCATGAAGGCTAGCGATATGGTAGTGGTAGACTTGGAAACAGGTAAGGTAGTAGAAGGCGACCTGAATCCTTCATCTGATACTCCAACCCACCTGGTTCTCTACCGCGCATTCCCAGAGTTGGGTGGCGTAGTTCATACTCACTCTACTTATGCTACCGCTTGGGCACAGGCTGGCTTGGACATCCCTAACATTGGTACAACTCATGCTGATTACTTCCACGATTGCATCCCTTGCACTGATGCGATGACAGAGGATATGATGGCAGAATATGAGCACAACACAGGTGTTGTCATCGTTGACCGTTTCAAGAAAGATAACATCAACCCAGTTCATACTCCTGGCGTATTGGTTAAGAACCATGGTCCTTTTACATGGGGTAAGGATGCTGACCAGGCTGTTTATCACGCAGTAGTAGCTGAACAGGTAGCAAAAATGGCTTTCATCTCATTCTCTGTGAATCCAAACACCACCATGAACCCATTGCTCGTAGAGAAGCACTTCAACCGCAAGCACGGTCCTAACGCTTACTACGGACAGAAAAAGCACTAATCAACAGTGTTTCAAATAAAGATAATAAATCACATAACAATAACAATTAATACAACAAACAATCATGATTAAAGCATTTGAAAATTTAGAGGTATGGTTTGTAACTGGTGCACAGCTTCTTTACGGAGGCGAAACAGTTAAGATAGTTGATGGTCACTCAAAGGACATGGTAGATGGTCTGAACAACAGTGGCATCATCCCAATCAAGGTAGTTTACAAGGGCACAGCTAACTCTTCTGCAGAAGTAGAGGCTGTCATGAAGGCTGCCAACAACGATGAGAAGTGCGTAGGTATCATCACATGGATGCACACCTTCTCTCCAGCTAAGATGTGGATCAAGGGCTTGCAGGCTCTCGAGAAGCCTCTCCTCCACTTCCACACTCAGTACAATGCAGAACTCCCTTGGGATTCTATCGATATGGATTTCATGAACCTTAACCAGTCAGCCCACGGCGACATCGAGTTCGGTCACATCTGCACCCGTATGCGCATCCCTAGAAAGGTAGTTGTAGGTTACTGGAAGAGCGAAGAGGCTCAGAAGCAGATTGCAACATGGGCTCGCGTAGCTGCTGGTGTTGCTGATGCTCACAACGTACGCTGCTTGATGTTCGGTATGAACATGAACAACGTTGCCGTAACAGATGGCGACCGTGTAGAGTTCGAGCAGCGCTTGGGTTACCATGTAGATTACTACCCAGTATCTTCACTCATGGAGTACTACAAGAAGGTAACTGATGCAGAAGCTGATGCTCTCGTTGAGGAGTACAAGAAGGAGTACACCATCAAGATCGATGAGTCTGGCGAGGAAGTTTATTGGGAGAAGGTGAAGAACGCAGCTAAGGCTGAGATCGCTCTCCGTCGCGTATTGAAGGATGAGAATGCAGTAGCATTCACAACCAACTTCGATGACCTCGGCGATGCTGACATCGACGATCCAAACTTCTGCGGTTTCGACCAGATTCCTGGTTTGGCTTCACAGCGCCTGATGGCAGAGGGTTATGGTTTCGGTGCTGAGGGTGACTGGAAGACAGCTTGCCTCTACCGCACACTCTGGGTAATGAACCAGGGCTTGGAGAAGGGTTGCTCATTCCTCGAGGACTACACACTCAACTTCGCTGCCGACCGCACATCTAGCCTTCAGAGCCACATGCTCGAGGTTTGCCCATTGATCGCAACAGACAAGCCAAAGCTCGAGGTTCACTTCCTCGGCATCGGTATCCGTAAGCAGCAGACAGCTCGTCTCGTATTCACATCTAAGACAGGTAAGGGTGTTAAGGCAACTGTAGTTGACCTCGGCAACCGTTTCCGTCTCATCGCAAGTGAGGTTGAGTGCATCGAGCCAAAGGCAATGCCTAAGCTCCCTGTAGCTTCAGCTCTCTGGGTTCCACAGCCAACCTTCGAGATTGGTGCAGGTGCTTGGATCCTCGCTGGTGGTACTCACCACAGTGCATTCTCTTACGATATCACTGCTGAGTACTGGGAAGACTTCTGCGAGATTCTCGGTATTGAGTTCGTCAACATCGACAAGAACACAACTATCAGCAGCTTCAAGCAGCAGCTCCGCAACAACGAGATTTACTACATGCTCAACAAGGCGTTGAGATAATTTAAGTGAAGAGTGAAGAACGAAGAGTGAAGAATTCCATTGCTTTTCTCTTTGTTCCTTACATTAAAGAAAGAATCAATAATGAGCGCAAAAACTATTATAGAATCAGGTAAGGCCATTCTCGGTATCGAGTTTGGCTCTACCAGAATCAAGGCTGTCTTGATCGACACCGACAACAACCCTATCGCACAGGGTAGCTTTGAGTGGGAAAACCAGTTGGTTGATGGTCTCTGGACTTACAGCATCGACACAATCTGGAAAGGTTTGCAGGATTGCTATGCCGACCTCCGCAAGAACGTGAAGGCTGAGTACGACTGCGAAATCAAGCAGTTGGCTGCCATCGGTATTTCTGCGATGATGCACGGCTACATGGCTTTCGGTAAGGATGAGAACATTCTCGTTCCTTTCCGCACATGGCGTAACACCAATACAGCCAAGGCTGCAGCTGAACTTTCAGAGCTCTTCCACTTCAACATCCCATTGCGTTGGAGTATCTCTCACGTATATCAGGCTATCCTGAATGGTGAGGACCACATCAACAAGATTAACTTCCTTACCACTCTCGCCGGTTATATCCACTGGCAGCTCACAGGCAAGAAGGTTTTGGGCGTAGGCGATGCATCAGGTATGCTCCCTATCAACTCTAACACCAACGACTACGATGCAGAGATGGTAGCTAAGTTCGATAAGCTCATCGAGCCTAAGAACCTGGGCTGGAAGATTCTCGACATTCTCCCTGAGGTACTGAACGCTGGCGAAGATGCTGGCGTATTGACCGAGGAAGGTGCAAAGAAGCTCGACCCATCAGGCACACTCCAGGCAGGTACCCCACTCTGTCCTCCAGAAGGTGATGCAGGTACCGGTATGGTAGCTACCAACGCTGTACGTCAGCGCACAGGTAACGTCAGTGCAGGTACATCTTCTTTCTCTATGATTGTATTGGAGAAAGCCTTGAGCCAACCTTACGAAGTCATTGATATGGTGACTACTCCAGACGGCAGCCCTGTAGCAATGGTTCACTGCAACAACTGTACTTCCGACCTCAATGCATGGGTAGGTTTGTTCAAGCAGTATCAGGAGTTGCTCGGTGTTCCAGTAGATATGAACGAAGTATTCGGCAAGCTCTACAACCACGCTCTTGAAGGCGATGCTGATTGCGGCGGCTTGATTGCTTACAACTATATCTCTGGTGAGCCTGTAACAGGTCTTGCAGAAGGTCGCCCTATGTTCGTACGTTCTGCCAACGACCACTTCAACCTTGCCAACTTCATGCGTGCCAACCTCTATGCTTCAGTAGCTGTATTGAAGATTGGTAACGATGTATTGTTCAAGGACGAGAAGGTACAGGTAGATCGCATCACAGGTCATGGCGGTTTGTTCAAGACCAAGGGTGTAGGTCAGCGCATCCTTGCTGCAGCCATTAACTCCCCTATCTCTGTCATGGAGACAGCAGGCGAAGGTGGTGCATGGGGTATCGCCCTGCTCGCAGGTTATCTCGTTAACAACGAAGAGAAGTTGAGCCTGGCAGATTATCTCGACAAGAAGGTATTTGCAGGCAATACTGGTGTAGAGATTGCACCTACTGCCGAAGATGTAGCCGGTTTTGATAAATATATTGAAACCTACAAGGCTGGTCTTGCTATCGAAAAGGCAGCAGTTGAGAACAAAAAGTAAATAAACGATAAATACGTTTGTGGGGATTCCTCCTCCACAAACGTATTATACTTAAAATCGACAACAATTAATAAGAACAATGATGAAGAAACTATTCGCTACCACATTGCTTTCAACAGCAGTTGCATTCTCCGCACAAGCTCAGGATGTAACAGGAACAATCCATGCCAACCAGGGAACACAGAAAATCAATAAAGAGATTTACGGCCAGTTTGCCGAGCATCTCGGAAGTTGCATCTATGGTGGTCTTTGGGTAGGTCCTGATTCTAAGATTCCTAACACTCAGGGTTACCGCAACGACGTGCTCCAAGCCCTCAAGGACCTGAAAGTGCCTGTATTAAGATGGCCTGGAGGATGCTTCGCTGACGAGTATCACTGGATGGATGGTATCGGTCCACGTGAGAAGCGACCAAAGATGCAGAACAACAACTGGGGTGGAACCATTGAGGACAACTCTTTCGGTACACACGAGTTTCTGAATCTCTGCGAGATGTTGGGTTGCGAGCCTTACATCAGCGGTAACGTGGGTTCCGGCACTGTTGAGGAATTGGCAAAGTGGGTGGAATATATGACAAGCGATGGAGAAACTCCTATGGCAAAACTCCGCCGACAGAACGGCCGCGACAAGGCTTGGAAGGTAAAATACCTCGGTGTTGGTAACGAAAGTTGGGGCTGCGGTGGCAACATGCGTCCTGAGTATTATTCAGATCTTTTCCGCCGCTACTCTGTTTATTGCCGCAACTATGACGGGAACCAGCTCTATAAGATTGCATCTGGAGCGAGCGATTACGATTATAACTGGACTAAGGTATTGATGGACCGTATCGGCAACCGTGCCAACGCCATCTCTCTACATTATTATACAGTAACAGGCTGGTCAGGCAGCAAGGGTTCTGCCACCAAGTTCAACAATGAGGATTACTACTGGACCATGGGCAAGGCGCTCGGCATAGAAGATGTCATCAAGAAGCACGAGGCTATCATGGACAAGGCTGATCCAAAGAAGCAGGTAGCCCTCCTCGTTGACGAATGGGGAACCTGGTGGGATGAGGAGCCTGGCACGATCAAGGGCCACCTCTATCAGCAGAACTGTATGCGCGATGCCTTCGTTGCTGCACTCTCGCTGAATGTATTCCACCGCCATACAGAGCGTGTGAAGATGACCAATATCGCACAGATTGTCAACGTACTCCAGTCAATGATCCTGACAGATACAAAGGGAACAGGTCACATGGTTCTGACTCCAACCTATCATGTATTCAACATGTACAAGGACTTCCAGGAGGCAACCTATCTCCCAATGGATGTAAAGTGCGACTCTATGGATGTTCGCGGCGATGATCACGCAAGAGATGGAAGAAAGATTCCATTGGTATCTACTTCAGCAGCCAAGAAGGCAGATGGAACCATTGTGGTTGCTCTTGCCAATGTCAGTCTTGACAAGGCTCAGCAGGTAGAGTTTAATCTGGATGGTGCAGCTGCTCCAAAAACTGTAACAGGACAGATTCTTTCCTGCAACAAGGTGAGCGATTACAACGACTTCGCACACCCGGATGTAGTGAAGCCTGCAGTTTTTAAGGATGCAAAAGTAAAGAAAAACACCCTTAAGGTAAAAATTCCTGCAAAATCTATCGTAGTTTTGAAAATAAAATAGTATCTTTGAAGGCAAAAAAAAGGAAGTATCCTTCTTTTGAGTAGCCTTCAGAGCTAGAAAAACAAGAATATTTCAGCAGAAATAACAACAATAATAAATATAAAATTATGAACGACATTAAAGTAATGAATCATGCAGCTGATAACATCCGTATCTTGGCTGCTTCAATGGTAGAAAAGGCAAACTCAGGTCACCCAGGTGGTGCTATGGGTGGTTCTGACTTCATCAACGTGCTCTTCTCTGAGTACCTGGTTTATGATCCAGCAGATCCAACATGGACTGGCCGCGACCGCTTCTTCCTCGACCCAGGTCACATGAGCCCAATGCTCTATGCTGGTTTGGCTTTGCGTGGTTTCTTCTCTATGGAAGACCTCAAGCAGTTCCGCCAGTGGGGTTCTGTAACTCCTGGTCACCCAGAGCTCGACCTTCAGCGTGGTATCGAGAACTCATCTGGTCCTCTCGGTCAGGGTCATGCCCTTGCAGCTGGTGCAGCTGTAGCAGAGAAGTTCCTTGAGGCTCGTCTGGGTTCAACCATGATGCAGCACAAAATCTACGCATACATCTCTGATGGTGCTGTAGAGGAGGAAATCTCTCAGGGTGTTGGTCGTATCGCCGGTAACCTCGGTTTGAACAACCTCATCATGTTCTACGATTCTAACGACATCCAGCTCTCTACAGAGTGTGGCGTTGTAATGAACGAGGATACTGAGATGAAGTACAAGGCTTGGGGCTGGAATGTCATCAAGATCAACGGTAACGACGTAGCTCAGATTCGTGAGGCGCTCGATGCTGCTCAGAAGGAGCAGGACCGCCCTACCCTCATCATCGGTAAGACTGTAATGGGTAAGGGTGCCCTCCGTGCAGACGGCACAAGCTACGAGGCTTGCATCAATACTCATGGTGCTCCTCTCGGTGGCGACGCTTACGTTAATACAATCAAGCACCTCGGTGGTGATCCTGAGAATGCATTCGTTATCTTCGACGATGTAAAGGAAATCTACGCTAAGCGTGCTGAGGAGTTGAAGAAGATTGTTGCTGAGCGTAAGGCTGCAGAGGCTGAATGGCGCAAGGCTAACCCAGAGAAGGCTGCTCAGATGGATGAGTGGTTCAGCGGCAAGGCTCCTAAGGTTGACTGGAGCAAAGTTGAGCAGAAGGCTGGTTCAGCTACTCGTGCTGCATCTGCTGCTTGTCTCGGCGTTTTGGCAGAGCAGGTTCCTAACATGATCTGTGCTTCAGCTGACCTCTCTAACTCTGATAAGACTGACGGTTTCTTGAAGAAGACCAAGAGCATCGTTCGCGGTGACTTCTCTGGTGCTTTCTTCCAGGCTGGTGTTGCAGAGTTGACAATGGCTGATATGTGTATCGGTATGATGCTCCACGGTGGTGTGGTTGCAGCAATGGGTACATTCTTCGTATTCTCTGACTATATGAAGCCAGCTGTTCGTATCGCAGCCCTGATGCAGGTTCCAGTGAAGTTCATCTGGACTCACGATGCATTCCGTGTTGGTGAGGATGGACCTACTCACGAGCCAGTTGAGCAGGAGGCACAGATCCGCCTGATGGAGAAGTTGAAGAACCACGCAGGTAAGGATAGCGTTCGCGTATTCCGTCCAGCTGATGCTGACGAGACTACAGTTTGCTGGAAGCTCGCTATGGAGAATGTTGAGACTCCAACAGCTCTCATCTTCTCTCGCCAGGGCATCGCTAAGTTGCCAGAGGGTAATGATTACGAGCAGGCTGCCAAGGGTGCTTACATCGTAGCAGGCAGCGATGAGAATCCAGACGTAATCCTGGTTGCCAGCGGTTCTGAGGTTTCTACATTGGAGGCTGGTTGCGAGGCTTTGCGTGCTGACGGCATCAAGGTTCGCGTGGTAAGTGCTCCATCAGAGGGCTTGTTCCGTGGTCAGAGCAAGGAATATCAGGAGAGCGTATTGCCAAAGAACGCTAAGATCTTCGGTATGACAGCTGGTCTTCCTGTAACACTCCAGGGTCTCGTAGGCGCTAATGGTAAGGTTTGGGGTATGGAGAGCTTCGGTTTCTCTGCTCCTTACAAGGTACTCGATGAGAAGCTCGGTTATACAGGCGAGAACGTTTACAAGCAGGTAAAGGCTTTCTTGGCTGAGGCTTAATTAGTTTGATAAGTTAGGAGTTAGAAGTTTGGTATCAGTTTTTGTCATCAGGCAATCATCTGGTTTCCAGCATCTAACTCCTATCACTCTTTTATATTAACCTTGTGATGTAATGAAGAGTTTGCTCTTCGTTCTTCACTTAAAAACTTAAGTATTATGGAAGTAAAGACAGTTGGTATTGCATGCGATCACGCAGGTTTTCCATTGAAGCAATTCGTTTTGGAATATTTGGAAAAGAAGGGTTATCCTGTAAAGGATTATGGTACATACAGCGATGCGAGTGTAGACTATCCTGACTTCGGTCATGCTCTTGCTAATGGCATTGAGAGCGGCGAAGTTTATCCAGGTATCGGCATTTGCGGTAGCGGCGAAGGTATCGCCATGACATTGAATAAGCATCAGGGTGTACGTGCCGGATTGGCATGGTGCAAGGAGATTGCTCATTTGGTTCGTCAGCACAACGATGCCAACGTATTGGTACTTCCAGGCCGTTTCGTTGACAACAAGACTGCCGAGGCTATTCTCGACGAGTTCTTTGCCACAACATTTGAGGGTGGCCGTCACGAGCGTCGCGTCAAGAAGATTCCTGTTCAGCAGTAAAGTTCTGAATGGATAAAAAAGAATTAAGGCTGAGTCATCGCATGATAGCTCAGCCTATTTTTATGGAAGACGGACATACCAAGAAGATTTTTACGACACATGAACAACTTCAATAAATGCACACAAGCGTTAGATACAATCGTAGAATACGGAAGAAGTTGTCGGAAAAGACAGATGAAGTTGTCGGAAAAGATAGTATAGGTTATCGGAGAAGTTAACTCCGTAGGCCGCACAACAGCTGTTGTGCGCTTGCATAACAGCTGATATGCGCTCGCACAACACCTGTTGTGCATGCGTAGACCAGCTGATGGGCGCCTACAGCAAACCAACATTACTCGCTGATGTTTTTATCAATCATTTTGCCACAAAAAACACAGTCCTATTTGTTATCTTACCGGAACAACCCTATGTCAAAGAAACAAAAAAAGGGATGCCACACTAGGTGACATCCCCATATGAGAATCAAATACTTATTTGAAGTTCAAAACTTTATTTGCTCTCAGCCTCAGCCTGCTTGGTCTCTGCTGCGTTAGGACCATAGTAGCCGTAGTAAGCCTGGTAACGGGTGTAACCCCAGTTAGCCTGAGCCTTCTCTGGATCGAGCTGCTTAGCCTTGTCAAGAACCTTGATAGCCTCCTGGTAAACAACCTTGCGGCCGTTAGGATCCTGGATATCACCAGCCTTGCTGTTGTAGCAAGCACCCAGATAAGTAAGAATAACTACGTTATCCTCCTTAGCAGCAAGAGCCTGCTTCAAACACTTGATAGCGTTGTCTGCATCGTTCTTCTGGATATACATCATACCCTTGTTAGCAAGAGCTACAAAGTTGTTAGGGTTCTTTGCGATAGCATTGTCCAAAAGTTCAGCCTGCTCCTTCTCCATCTTCAATGAAGAATACATAGAGTTCAAACCATCGAGAACAACCTCATTGGTCTCATCCTGAGCAAAGATATCCTTGAGCTTGTTAACGTAGTTGAGGGAATCCTCACGAGTCTTCAAGCCATCCTTCATCACATAGAGCTTGAGGTTGAGGGCATCCTTAGCCTCCTTCTCACTCTTCATGGCGATGTCGCAATACTTCTCGCAACGGGCAGCATCCTTAGCCTGGTATGCATAACGGGCTGCAAAGAGAGCTACCTGACCGATATACTCCTTCTCGCCATCCTTCTGCTTCTGGTCTACAGAAGCGAAGAGAGGCTCATTGTCTGTATCGAGGAATGCACCCCAATACTTCAATACCTCATCAGCCTTATTGTTCTGAGCAGCAGTCTGACCCGCATTAACGAGCTGAACACGAGCACCCCATACACGGCTAGCGTTGTTGTTAAACTTAGGAGCAACCTTACCCTTAGCGTTAGGAAGCTGGTCGTACTTGTAGCACTCAATAGCATTGATCAATGCATTGTAAGCGCCCTCAGACATAGCAGCCTCGTCAACCGGGTCGTTCTTCTTCATGATCTGATTGGTCTGCTGGATACTCTGCTGGTCGTTGAACTGCTTCATAGCGAGATCAACGAGCTTGTTGTAAGCCTTGGCCTTCTCTGCATCGTTAGCCATCTGACCCAAATTCTGCTTAACCAAAGCCTCAGCCTCGGCATAAGACTTAGCCTTCATGACAGCCTTGAGAGCGTCACTGTCGCCTGCGAATGCTGATGTGGCACCTAGTACCATCATTGCAGCTACTAAAAACTTTTTCATTTTTCTTAATGAGTTTAAAAGTTGTTGTTATTTATTTTTACGCGTCTTTTCTTTTATTCGAAATCTACGTTGCCCGAATCGGTATCCTCTGCTTCAGATGCTTCGCCAGCGAGATGAGCCTCAGCCTCAGCAGCCTCTTCAGCAGTCTTGGCACCTACGGTATCATTCTCTATCTCCTCGCTCTTCTTAGCCCAGGCAGAACGGCTCTCCTCTTCTACAGAAGCCTCGAGCTCTGAACTCATCACCTTGCATACGCTGGCGATGACATCATTCTTCTTGGCAAGGTTGATGAGGCGGACACCCTGGGTAGCACGGCCCATGACACGGCAATCAGCTACGGCAAGACGAATCACGATACCACTCTGGTTGATAATCATGAGGTCGTTATCATCGGTTACGTTCTTGATAGCTACCAGTCGGCCGGTCTTGTCGGTAATATTCAGTGTCTTCACACCCTTACCGCCACGCTTGGTAACGCGGTAATCGAGTACATCAGAACGCTTACCGTAACCCTGCTCGCTCACGACCATCACGGTTTCCTTCTCAGGATCGTTGACAACAATCATACCTACTACGGCATCATTACCCTCATCGAGGCGCATACCACGAACACCGGTAGATGTACGGCCCATTGTACGAATCTCGTTCTCGTCGAAACGGACTGCACGACCATTGCGGTTGGCAATAATCAGTTCGTTATGACCATTTGTCAGACGAACATCTACCACCTCATCGCCCTCTACGATGTTGATAGCAATCACACCATTGGCACGTGGACGGGAATATGCCTCCAGACAAGTCTTCTTCACGGTACCGTTCTTGGTAGCGAAGACTACATAATGGTTGTTGATGAACTCAGCATCATTCAAACCTCTCAGACGGAGGAAAGCATTCACCTGGTCATCGCTCTCGATGTTGAGGAGGTTCTGGATAGCACGACCCTTGGAGTTGCGGTCGCCCTCAGGAATCTCGTAACACTTCAACCAGTAGCAGCGGCCCTTCTTGGTGAAGAACAGCATGGTCTGGTGCATGGTAGCAGGATAGATATACTCGGTGAAGTCCTTATCACGGGTACGGGCACCCTTAGAACCTACTCCACCACGAGCCTGCTCACGGAACTCTGACAATGGGGTACGCTTGATATATCCGAGATGACTCACGGTGATAACCACTGGGTCGTTTGGATAGAAGTCTTCTGGGTTGAACTCATGGTCGTCTGGCTTAATCATGGTGCGACGTGCGTCACCATACTTTTCCTTCACCTCGTTGAGTTCATCCTTCATTACCTTCTTGCAGAGTTCAGGATCGTTCAAGATCTGATTCAAGTAGTCGATGGTCTTCATCAACTCGTTGAATTCATTGTGCAACTGCTCCAGACGCAAGCCTGTCAACTGGCTGAGGCGCATATCCACGATGGCCTTACTCTGAAGTTCATCGAGTTCGAAGCGCTTCTCCAAGTTGCGCTGGGCATCAGATGGAGTCTTGCTGGCTCTGATGATATGTACCACCTCGTCGATATTGTCGCAGGCAATAATCAAGCCCTCGAGAATATGAGCACGTTCCTGAGCCTTCTTCAGTTCGAACTGGGTGCGGCGGATCGTAACATCATGACGATGCTCTACGAAATACTTCACACACTCCTTCAAGCTCAAAAGACGTGGGCGGCCATTAACAAGAGCGATGCAATTCACTGAGAATGAACTCTGAAGAGCAGTCAGCTTAAAGAGTTTGTTCAGAAGAACATTGGCATTGGCATCACGCTTTACATCAACAACGATACGCATACCCTGACGGCCAGACTCATCGTTTACGTTAGCGATGCCATCTACTCTGCCTTCCTTGGCAAGGTCAGCAATAGCCATCACGAGCTGCTCCTTGTTAACACCATAAGGAATCTCGGTGATAACAATCTTATCATGGTTTTCACCACTTTCAATCTCGGCAGTGGCACGAACCACGATTCTGCCTCGACCCGTTTCGTATGCATCCTTCACACCCTGGATACCATAGATGGTAGCACCGGTAGGGAAGTCAGGAGCAGGGATATACTGCATCAATCCATCGGTGTCGATGTCAGGATTATCGATATATGCACAGCAACCGTCAATTACCTCACCCAGGTTGTGGGTAGGCATATTGGTAGCCATACCTACTGCAATACCGTTACCACCATTTACCAGAAGATTAGGAATCTTGGTAGGCATCACGGTAGGTTCCTGCAGGGTATCATCGAAGTTGTTGGTCATATCAACCGTTTCCTTGTCAAGGTCATCCATGATATGCTCACCCATCTTGGAGAGGCGGCACTCTGTATAACGCATGGCAGCAGGAGAGTCACCATCAACAGAACCGAAGTTACCCTGTCCGTCAATCAAGGTATAACGCATGTTCCACTCCTGTCCCATACGCACCAGAGCGCCGTAAACAGAAAAGTCGCCGTGAGGGTGATACTTACCGAGCACCTCACCAACAACACGCGCACATTTCTTATAAGGTTTGTCACTGGTGTTTCCAATGCCGAGCATACCGTAAAGAATACGGCGGTGCACAGGCTTGAAACCATCGCGTACATCAGGGAGGGCACGAGCCACGATAACTGACATCGAATAATCGATGTAGCTCGACTTCATCTCCTCCTCAATGTTGATCTTCATGATTCTATCATGATCCATTGTCTGATTTTCGTCCATTTCTTATATTAATGTATTATTGTTTATTCATTACTTTCAAAACGCCTGTTTTCTATCCGGAAATCGCGTTTAAGGGCATTTCCTTGCGTTCTAAGCCGTTTTACCCTTTTGAAATTCCCGACAAAGATACAAAAAAAAATGGTACTAAAACGCTTTAGAGGCGAAAAATCGCATTATTTTAGCATTATTTGTATTTTAACAATGCAAAAAAGTTGGCATATCATTTGCTATTATTGAAAATAATGTGTACTTTTGCACTGAGATATTTAAAAATATAAGCAAATATGATAAATCCGTTTTCACATATACAGGACATACTGAACAGAAGTAGCAAAGAAGCAGCACGCACCTTGGGAAGTGAAATCAGCGTGGAGCATCTGATGCTGAGTCTGATTAGCCAGAACGACAGCGATGTCAACAAGCTCCTGAAGGGCGCAGACATCAGTCCGATGGCTTTCAGCGGAGTCCTTAACAGCAAACTGGAAAAGCATGTGGAAGAAACTCCTGCCGATAACGTGAAGGAGAACAGCTACATACCATTCAGCCAGATAACAGACAGCATTATCAGAGATTCTATCCGCGAGGCAAACAACTACGAGCACTCCAAGATTGTAGAGCCAAGACATCTGCTGCTTGCCATCTTGAGAAATGACAAGAACCCTGTAGCCAACTGGCTGAGCCAACTGGGCTTAAGCTACGACCGTGCCATCGAAATGCTCTATCCTACTGACAAGGATGATGAGCAGAAGACAGAAGAGCCGAAGGATTTCAAAATGGAACCACAAACACCAGATTCTGAAACCCCTGATGCTGACAGGCAGGAGGAAGCAGAGAACCTGGAGATGGCTGGTGGAATAGAAACAGAAGATGACTACAACGAGCAGAACGACATGATGGAAACTGACGAAGAGCCATTCGATATGGAAAAGGACCAGAACCCGATGAGACTGTCTACCCGTTCAAATGGAACTCCGCGCAAAAAGAGCAGCACCCCTACCATCGACAAATTCAGTTTCGACCTGACCAAGGCTGCTGCCGATGGAAAACTGGATCCTGTCGTGGGCAGAGAGAAGGAGATTCAGCGCGTGCTCGAGATTCTGGGTCGCAGAAAGAAGAACAACCCAGTATTAATAGGTGAACCGGGCGTAGGAAAGAGTGCAATCGTAGAAGGACTGGCACAACTCATCAACAACCAGGAAACATCGCCTATGTTCTTCAACAAGCGTCTGGTTAGTCTCGACCTGACTGCCATCGTTGCAGGAACCAAATTCCGCGGACAGTTTGAAGAGCGCATCAAGAATGTCATCAAGGAACTGGAGGACCATCCGGAGATCATCATCTTCATAGATGAGATTCACACCATGATAGGCGCCGGTTCCGGCGAAGGAAGCATGGATGCCGCCAACATTCTGAAACCAGCCCTGGCAAGAGGTATCATCCAGTGTATCGGTGCCACCACGCTCGATGAGTATCGCAAGAGCATTGAGAAGGACGGAGCCTTGGAGCGCCGTTTCCAGAAGGTTATCGTTGAACCTACTACACGCGAAGAGACCCTGCTGATACTGCACAACATCAAGGAACATTACGAGAAGCATCACTGTGTGAGATATACAGACGAGGCTCTCGAGACATGTGTCAAACTGACAGAGCGCTATATCACCGACCGCCACTTCCCAGACAAGGCTATCGACGTGATAGATGAAGTCGGCTCGCGCGTACATATTAATAATGCAAGTGTTCCTGCTCCATATATCAAGCTGGAAAAAGAACTGAAAAAGATAATCAGCAAGAAGCAGCAGGCTGTAGCCAACCAGAACTTCGAGATGGCAGCCTCATGCAGAGATGCCCAGACCAAGATCGAGAAAGAGATTGAGGACATGAAGGCGCAATGGCAGCAGGGAGAGATTGGCGAATATGTTGAGGTGACAGCCGAAGACATTGCCAACGTTATCAGCATGATGACCGGCGTACCGGCCCAACGCATGGCAGAGGGTGAAAGCAAACGTCTGAAAGATTTGGAACACAACCTGAAGCACAAGGTGATTGCTCAGGATAATGCCATCAACAAGATGGTAAAGACCATTCTGAGGAACCGTGTAGGCTTGCGCGACCCAAACCATCCTATTGGCGTATTCATGTTCCTGGGTCCTACAGGTGTAGGTAAGACCTATCTTGCCCAGAAACTTGCCGAGGAAATGTTTGGGTCGAAAGATTCACTCATCAGAATAGACATGAGCGAATTCTCCGAGAGTTTCAACGCCTCACGTCTGGTAGGTGCACCTCCAGGATACGTAGGCTATAACGAAGGTGGACAGCTGACCGAAAAGGTACGCCGCAAACCATACAGCATCGTATTGCTCGACGAAATAGAGAAAGCCAACAGCAAGGTATTCAACCTGCTCTTACAGGTACTCGACGAAGGAAGACTTACCGATGGCAACGGCCGACTCATCGACTTCCGCAACACCATCATCATCATGACCTCTAATGCAGGAACCCGCCAGCTGAAAGATTTCGGCAGAGGCGTCGGCTTTACTTCTGCAGGTATAAAAGGCGGATTGGCGATGGATGAGAAAGACAAGGAGTATGCCCGCAGCATCGTCCAGAAGAGTCTGAGCAAGCAGTTTGCTCCAGAGTTCCTGAACCGCCTCGATGACATCATCACCTTCGACCAGTTGGATCTTAATGCCATCAAGCGCATCATCGACCTCGACCTGGAAGGACTGGTCAAGAGAATAGAAGACTTGGGATTCCATTTCCAGATTACCGAAAAGGCAAAGGAGATGGTAGCCAAGAAGGGATACGATGTACAGTTTGGTGCCCGCCCACTCCGCCGCGCCATCCAGACCTACATCGAAGATTCCGTTTGCGAGATGTTACTCGATGGCACAATGAAGCCAGGCGACACCATCTCGGTAGGCAAAAATCCGAAAAAAGAAGAATTGACATTCAAGAAACTATAATCTGAAGAGGGACTATCCACTGGCGATAGTCCCTCTTTTATTATGAACCCAGTATAGCAACCAGCGAACTTTAGTTAATAAGAGTTAACCACAAGAAAAGTTTAGGCAATAATTTCTTATTTCAAAAAATATTCATTACCTTTGCATCTGCTTTCGGGCAAAAAGCCATGATGGCTCAGTTGGTAGAGCAACGCATTCGTAATGCGTGGGTCGCGGGTTCGAGTCCCGCTCGTGGCTCTTTCTTGTGAAAGGAGTTAGTATTTTCCTTCGCGAGATTAGCACATCGGTAGTGCACGGGCTTCCCAAGCCTGTGAGGCGGGTTCGACTCCCGTATCTCGCTCAGAACATCAGTAACCCAGGGTTGAACCCTGGGTTTCTTGTTTTTATTAACATCTTTTCAGCCTTCTATAGCAACAAAATCACTTTTTTCGAGTTATTACATAAATATAACTAAGATAATAGAACAATAATGAAGAAACATATCATACTTGTACTGGCGCTCGTCCTGTCTTCAGGACCACTTTTCGCACAGAGTTCACACATGACCGATGATCAGGTCATGAGCTTTGTGGTGAAAGAACATGAGCGTGGCACAGCCAATTCGCAGATTGTTACCAAACTGATGCAGAAGGGCGTAGACATCTCCCAGATTCGACGTGTACGCAATAAGTATCAGAAGATGTCGCAGCAGAACGAGCTCTACAGCACAACCGCTGCAGGAAATGCAGGCAACAAGAGAATGCGGACCAACAATGGTAAGCAAAGAGAAGATTACCAGGACAAGGACAAGGAGAAGCAGGCTTCAACCTATAGCAATTATCGCATCCAGAGCAAGCAGAACGACAGCTACAACTCATCTTATGATGAAACCAACCCAGATTATGATGATTTCAGCAAGGAAATGAACGCCCTGGTACCCGATACAGCTACGATGGTAAAACAGCTGCAGGCTGAGCTCAACCAGAAGCGCAGTAAGGTTTTCGGCCGTGACATCTTCAATAACAAAGACCTCAGTTTCGAGCCAAATATGAACATCGCTACCCCACAGAACTATCGTCTGGGGCCTGGCGATGCCGTCATCATAGATATCTATGGCGCCTCTCAGAAAACCATCGAGAGCACCGTTTCGCCAGATGGTGAAGTAACCATCGAGGGTTATGGACCGGTCAGCGTTTCAGGCTTAACCGTAGCTCAGGCTAATGCCCGCCTGCGCAATACCGTGGGCAGCAGATACCGTTCAAGCCGCATCAAACTCACTGTAGGACAGACCAAGACCATCATGGTAAACGTAATGGGCGAGGTTAAGATTCCGGGCACCTATACCCTCTCAGCCTTCGCTACCGTATTCCATGCACTCTACATGGCTGGCGGAACCAACGATCTGGGTACATTGCGAAACATCAAGGTATACAGACACAACAAACTGGTAACGGTTGTTGATATCTACGACTATATTCTGAACGGCAAACTGACGGGTAATGTCCGCCTTGCCGACAACGATGTCATCGTAGTAGGTCCATACGATTGTCTCGTAACCATCGCCGGAAAGGTTAAGCGCCCGATGATTTACGAAATGAAGAAGAACGAGAGTGTCAATTCCCTTCTGAAGTATTCCGGCGGTTTTACAGGCGATGCTTACAAGAAATCAGTAAGACTGAACCGCAAGACCGGCAGAGAACGTGCCGTATATAATATAGAAGAGTTCGACTTCTCCAGTTTCCGTATCGATGACGGCGACTCAATCAGTGTAGACAGCATCCTGCCACGCTACGCCAACACCGTAGAGGTGAAAGGAGCTGTATTCCGTCCGGGCATGTACAATCTTGGCGAGCAGATCAACAGCGTACGCACCTTGGTAGAGCATGCCGAAGGATTAACAGAGGAAGCCTTCACCAACCGTGCCGTAATGCACCGCATGAAGTCTGACCGCTCGCTCGAAGTAATAAGTGTAGACATCGCCGGCATCATGAACGGCAAGACTCCAGATATCCCATTGAAGGAGAACGATGTCCTCTTCATTCCTACCCGACAGGAAAAGATTGTAGAGCGCACCCTCACCATCCGTGGCGAAGTGCAGTATCCAGGCGTCTATCAATATGCCGACAATGAGACCCTCGAAGACTTCGTTCTTCAGGCAGGCGGCTTAACCGACAAGGCTTCAACCGTTAATGTAATGGTAAGCCGTAGAGTAATGGATGCCAAGGCTTTACGTCCAGACAGCGTTATCGCCAAGACCTACACCCTATCTCTTAAAGACGGCTTCGTTATCGACGGCACTCCTGGCTTCAAGCTGATGCCATTTGATGAAGTAATGATTCGTCAGAGTCCGGCTTATGTAGAGCAGCAGAACGTATCAATTACCGGTGAAGTGATGTTTGCCGGTCTCTATACATTAGACCATCGCAACGCCCGCCTGAGTGAACTCTTCAAGAAGGCGGGTGGAGCTACCGACCAGGCATATCTCAAGGGAGCCCGCATCATCCGCAAAGCCAACGAGCAAGAGAAGCAACGCATGGAGGCAGTATTGAAGATGCAGCGCGAAGAGATGCAGAAGAACCTTCTGCAGCTTGCCGCCAGCAGCAACAATGCCAGTGCCATCTCGCAGACCTCTAAGGATGTAGAGCGTACCAACATTGAGAAGTTCAATGTACCTAGCGAATACCCTGTAGGTATCGACCTTCCTGAGGCATTGGCGAATCCAGGCAGTGATGCCGACATCATCCTGCGAGAGGGCGACCGTCTGGTCATTCCTCAGTACAATGGTACGGTAAAGATCAATGGTGCCGTAATGCTTGCCAATACGGTAGCCTACGAAAAGGGCAAGAAGCCAAGCTACTACATCGACCAGGCAGGTGGTTTTGCCTCAGATGCATTAAAGAGCAAGGCATACATCATCTATATGAATGGTAAGGTAGCCAAGCTCTCGCATGGTGCCAAAGTGCAACCAGGCAGCGAGATTGTCATCCCAACTAAGCTGAAGCGCAAGATGAGTACCGCTGAAATGATGAGTATGGGAAGCAGCATGAGCAGCATCGCCGCCATGATTGCTACGATTGCTAATTTGAGTAAGTAAGAATAATCAAACCCTATAAATATAAAAAGGAGTCATTCTATGAAATATCCTATAGGAATACAAGATTTCGAAGACTTGCAACGTAATGGTTATGCATACGTTGATAAGACAAACTTCGTATACAAGCTCGCAGATGAGGGCAAATATTACTTTCTGAGTCGCCCACGCCGATTCGGAAAGAGCCTCTTTCTGTCTACTTTGGAAGCATACTTCCAAGGTAAGAAAGAACTCTTCAAGGGCTTAGCCATATATGACTTGGAGACAGAATGGAAGAAATATCCCATCTTCCATATCGATCTCAACACAGCCAACTTTCGAGAGAAAGACAGCCTGTATACAGTGCTTAATGACTACCTCACGTCATGGGAGGACAAATATGGAGCTCGTGAGTCTGAAGCCACACTTGCCCTTCGTTTCAAGGGTGTGATAGCAAGAGCAGCAGAGAAAGAAGGATGTGGTGTCGTTATTCTTATCGATGAATACGACAAGCCTATACTTCAGACCCTGCGCGACCCAGAGTTACAGGCAGAACACCGTGCACAGCTGAAAGCATTCTATTCGGTATTGAAGACACAAGACCGGTATATCAAGTTTGCATTCCTCACCGGTGTAACCAAGTTTGGCAAGGTTAGTGTGTTCAGCGACCTCAACAACCTGACGGATATCTCGATGGACCACCGCTATATTAGCATCTGCGGAATGACAGAGAAAGAACTGCTTACGAATTTCAAGGAAGGTATCAACGAATTAGCCGAAGCCAATGGCGATAAAGAAGAAGCCACAATAGCAAAACTGAAGGCAAGATACGACGGATATCATTTCGAGGAAAATACAGTAGGCATCTATAACCCATTCAGCGTACTGAACACATTGTCAAGACTTCGCTATAAAGACTACTGGTTTGAGACTGGCACACCCACATTTCTGGTTGACTTGCTGAAAATGCACAACTATCGTTTGCCAGACATGACAAAAGAAAGGGTATCAGACGATGTAATCAACAGCGTGGATTCGCTGTCAACCAATCCGATACCTGTGATATACCAAAGTGGTTATCTCACTATCAAAGGCTATGACGAAAGGTTTAAGAAATACCTACTAGGCTTCCCTAACAAAGAAGTGGAAGAAGGTTTCCTTAACTTCCTCCTACCGCTATACTGTTCTGCAGGTGATCGTTCCGCCTTTATGGTCGATGAGTTTGTGAAGGATGTGGAAGCAGGACATGTTGAACAATTTATGAATCGGCTTACCGCTTTCTTTGCAGACAACAACTATCAGGTAGCAGGCGAAGCAGAACTTTACTTCCAAAATGCCCTATATCTCATTTTTAAGATTATGGGATTCCACACACAGGTAGAAATACCGACAAGTGAAGGCAGGATGGACGTTCTCATTCAAACTTCCGACTACATTTACATCATTGAATGCAAATTAGACGGAAGTGCAGAAGAAGCTCTGCAACAGATAGAAGCCAAAAACTATGCAGCTCCTTTTGCGTTGGATAAGCGAACAATCGTCAAGCTAGGCATCAACTTCTCTAGTAAGACAAGAGGAGTTGAGAGTTGGAAGCATAGATAAATCATTAATAGAAAACATAATAGTAATGGAACAAAAAGAAGAAGTAATCAAGCAAATCGATTTGATAGACTTAATCAAAAAGATGGGCAAATATATAAGACTATATACAATAGTTTGTCTCGCCACAGGAATACTAGGTATTATTGTTGCCTTCAGTATTCCAAAAGTTTACAGTTCTAAAGTTGTCCTAGCTCCAGAAATGGGCAACAATAGTACTGTCGGAGGTGGGCTATCGTCATTGGCAAGCATGGCTGGCATAGACTTAAATAAAATGGGCGATGTAGATGGCGCACTATATCTACAGATTTACCCATCTATCATTTCGTCTACAACCTTCATCAAGGAACTAGAGAAAATTAAAGTACAGCCAAAAGATTCTTTGAATGAAATGACCTTTAAAAAGTATCTCAAAACAGAGAAATCTGCGTGGTGGAATTATCCTTCGGCACTCATATTAAAAATGATTAAAGACAAGAAAAAAGAAATCAATAAAGATCACATAGTTTCTGATTTAAACAAATACTATCTATCTAAGGAAGAATGGAAATCTATCGAGAACATACAAGATAGAATTTCTTGCGACATAGATAAAGAAAATGGACTAATAACATTGACTGTCAAGGCACAGGATCCAAATGTCTGTGCCATTATTGCAGACAAAGGGCAAAAATTACTCCAACAATACATTACAGACTACAGAACAAAAAAAGCTCGCAATGATTTAAATTACTATATTAAATTACGATCTGAAGCAAACAAAGAGTACATAAAAGCTCAGAAAGAATATGCTTCATTTTCGGACTCAAATTTTGATATTAACTTACCATCACTGCAAGAGAAAAGAGATTATTTAGAAAACCAAATGCAGTTGAAATACAATACTTATACCCAATTATCAGACAGGGTAAATGCTGCTCAAGCTAAAGTTCAAGAAAGAACACCTGACTTTGTTGTGTTACAACCAAGTCTAGTTCCATACAAGGCAGATTCTCCAAGAAAAATATTAATAATAATAGTCTATGGAGTTCTCGGTTTTATAGGGACAACCATTTGGATTTTCAGAAAGGATATAAAAACTTCATTTAAAACAACAATGTAAAATGTACCAAACCAACAGCTCAAACAAAGATATAACGCGAGAGAAGACTATCAGGAAAAATGTATTTTATTCGATTGTTTTCAAGGGGTTATCTATAATTATATCCTTACTTTTAGTACCTTTAACACTCCATTACATAGACAAATATAACTATGGAATTTGGATGACGATAAGTTCTATACTTGTATGGATTTATTATTTTGACATCGGAATTGGAAGTGGATTAAGAACAAAACTAGCAGAAGCTATAGCTCAAAGAAAAGGGCATTTAGCGAGGGGATACATAAGCACAGCATTCTATATTCTAGGTTGTGCTATGCTTATACTAGTAGCACTGTACATTTTTCTTTCTGGGCTTATTGATTGGAACATAATATTTAACATTTCACACAATATCTCACCTGAATTAAACGAAATTATGCTCATTGTTATAACTTTAACAGGACTTAGTTTCGTTTTAAAACTCATTGTGGCAATTTTTCATGCCTTACAATATTCATCCATCAATGAGTTTCTAAACTTCTTTGCAAATTTTCTTTCATTTGTATTTATTTATGTATATACGCAAATAATGCCAAAAGGAAATCTTGCACTCATTGTATATACATTTGTCGCCATGCCTATACTGATTTATGGCATAGCTGTCTTCATCGTTTTCACGAAGAAGATTAAATTTCTAAGTCCTAGCATCAAATATGTTAGCAAAAAAAACATCAAAGAACTTGTAGGTTTAAGTGGCAACTTCTTCATAATACAAATC
>JAJXBQ010000215.1:0-5548 GCA_021640525.1 Segatella copri | reverse complement strand
TTATAAGAGTATTTATAATTTTTGTAACTTTGCGCCATCACTTATAAAAAATGGATTATGGATATACCCTTTATTTATGGAAGACTCGCTGAGAAAGAGAGTTTTATCGACAGAGTAGAAGACCGAAGGGAACTGAAGAATTTCCTTCGCCACGGCATCAACGTCATCTTGGTATCTCCAAGAAGATGGGGAAAATCTTCGCTTGTCAGAACCTCTATGGAAGAATTAATGCAGGAAGAATCCAAAACAAAGGTTTGCTTCATGGATGCCTCCAAGATTCATACGGAGGAAGAATTCTACAACAAATTTGCCTCCATCGTGATACAAGGAGTTTCTTCCACATTGGAACAGAAATTATCTGACTTGGTGAAATTTATCAATCGTTTTACCCCAAGCATCACGATAGCTTCCGACCCAATGAATAGTGTAGAGGTCAACCTAAAGGTGAATCCTGTAAAGGAAAGTCCTGAAAACATTCTGCAACTCCCCGAAAGGATAGCCGAGGCTAAAGGCATCAAGATTATCGTCTGCATCGATGAGTTTCAGCAGCTCGCCAACCTTCCAAAATGGAAGAACCTTGAAGCTATGCTGAGGGCTGAATGGCAGTTGCAGCACCATACCACCTACTGTCTCTACGGCAGCAAGATGCACATGATGAAAGATATTTTCAACAAGGCGAACAGTCCTTTCTTTAAGTTCGGACAACTGATGAACCTAAAGAGAATAGCCAAGGAATATTGGATTCCATACATCATGAGCAATTTTAAGAAGACAGGAAAAACTATCTCTGAGAATCAAGCAGAATGTCTATGCGAAAGAGTGAAATATAACTCTTGGTACGTACAGCAATATTGCTTCTTCCTATGGTCACACACAGACAAAGAGGTGACGCAAGAACTCCTCGACAACCAGCTCCAACTGGTTTTGGACACCAACGAAGACTTGTTCTTGACAGAGATGGACGAGCTCACTCCCACCCAAATCGGCATGTTGAAAGCCATCGCTTCTGGCGAAAAGCACTTCAATGCCAAGGATGTCGTAGAGACGTATGGCCTGGGGCAGCCACAGAGCATTACACGTAACAAGAAAGTATTAGTAGAGAAAGATCTCGTTGAGAAACATCTTCAAGATTTCTCATTCGTCGATCCTGTCTTCGAGCTTTGGCTGAAGAGAGAATACAACATTTTACCATAATGGGAATAAAAACAACCAATAATCGCATTTTCGAGGAAAGAGATGAGGTAAACATCTCTTAAGATTAAGCAATATTTCATGAATCAAAACAATATCAGCGCCGCAGAACTCTTCCTTAGGGTAAGAGAACTTTTGATACTCCCCGAACTGGAGCCGAAGACACGCAACAAGATGATGCACGATACGCTCATCCTCTGCTGCCACGAAGGAGTGAAGGATACCAAACAGGCTTTCGGTAACCTTTTCTCCCAGGTGGATTATCTCTGTAAGGCTCACGGCATCAAAGTGGCAGACAAGATTGCCATCCAGACCATGCGCCGGCACAGCAATTCGCAGGAACCGCTCTCAAGCGAAGATTTGAAATATGATGCACGTGCCCTAGCCATCTTCATCTCTGCCGTATTCGGAGTGGATGTTCCCCACGAGCTGAACGTGCTCATTCCCCATACCAACCGCCCTTATCAGAAAGGACTGGAAATCAACAACCGCCGCATCCGCTGCATCGTGAAGAACTGGGACAGCGATTTCATCCGCGTGGATATTGACCAGGATGCTGATGAAGAGGAATATCTCGTTCAACTGAAAGATGAAGAGAACCATATCGACCATACCTACCTCTGGGATATTCTGAAGGAAGGCATGCAGCTCAACCTGCTCGACTGTCAGGTGAAGCAGCCCGTCATCACCCCCCGACTCATCGTGGTGGAACCCGATTATCTGGTAGATATCAGTAGTATCGCCACCTGCTTTACGGCTTTCGGTCATCATCCCCTGCTCTATCTGCTGAACCAGATGAAACCCCGTGCCAACACCCAGGCTACCCTGCTCGGTAACTTTGCCGGTGCTGCGCTGGATGACATCATCAATACAAACGGCAAATACCAGATGAACGAAACCATAAAGACGAATTTCAGGGAGAAAGCACTGGAGTTCTGCACCTGTCCCTGGTTTGATGCCAAGAAATTCTATACCGATGCCAACCTGCAGGCATTCAATCTGCAGCAGGTAGTGGATATTCTCTTTCCCCGCACCGCATCGCAGGCACAGATGTCAGCCTTCCGTGGCGAAAGTCTTTATGACAGGAAGAAAGCCATCCTCGAACCTTCGTTCGTCTGCGAAGCACTCGGCATACAGGGACGTGTGGACCTGATGACCACCGACTGCAAACTGCTGGTGGAGCAGAAATCGGGACGCAACATGAATATCGAAACCCATCAGGTAGATCCGGGGTATCACAGTTATCAGCTGGAGCCCCACTATGTGCAGCTGCTGCTCTACTATGGCGTATTGCAGCACAACTTCAAGCTGAGCAACGACCGCGTGAATATCCGTCTGCT
The DNA here is from genome assembly GCA_021640525.1 of Segatella copri. GTDB lineage: Bacteria > Bacteroidota > Bacteroidia > Bacteroidales > Bacteroidaceae > Prevotella > Prevotella copri_S. The sequence continues at coordinate 3,017 of JAJXBQ010000215.1, read as the reverse complement.
CTATTCCAAGTATCAGCCGCAAGATGGATTGATGGTGGTTGCCTACTATCAGAAGCTCTTCAAGGAAGCCATAGAATACCGCAACCAGCTCGTTGCTGCCTCCTTCGAGATAGCCAAGGAGGGCTTCGAACATGCGCTGAATGAATTTACGCCCGAAGTATTGAACGTAGCTGGCACCCAGGACTTCTTCTACAACAAGTATCTGAAGCCACAGATAGAAGCCATCACCAGTCCGCTCCATAACCTCACCCCATTAGAGGAGGCTTACTTCTGCCGCATGATGACCTTCGTGTTGCGGGAACAGATGATCAGCAAGGTGGGCGCACAGGAAGGAACGAACACATCCTGTTCCGACCTCTGGACCATGCCACTCGCCGAAAAGAAAGATGCCGGCAATATCTATACCGACCTGCATATCATCCGGAAGGAGCAGAGCTGCGCAGGAAGCGGATATGATACCATCACCCTCAGCGTGCCCGACCAGGGAAAAGACTTCCTGCCCAACTTCCGCATCGGCGACATGGTATATCTCTATACCTACAAGCTGAAGGAAGAACCCGATGTAAGAAAGGCTATATTATATAAAGGTGTACTGCAGGAGATTCACAGCGATGAGATTGTGGTGCATCTCACCGACGGACAGCAGAATGCCGACATCTTCGAGATGAATCTGCCTTACGCCATAGAACATGGAACGAGCGATGCATCAACAGGCGGAAGCATCCGCAACCTGCACCAGTTTATCTGTGCACCCAAGGAGAAGCGCGACCTGCTGTTAGGTCAGCGTGCTCCGCAAAGAGATACCTCGCTTACATTAACCAGACATTACGATGATGTACTGGACGACATCATTCTCCGTGCCAAGCAGGCACAGGATTACTTCCTGCTCGTGGGACCTCCGGGAACAGGAAAGACCAGCCGTGCCCTGAAGTTCATGGTAGAAGAAGCATTAAACGATGGAACGGGAATGCCGACAGCAGAAAGCATCGCCTCGGGAGGCAAGACGGCTCAGCAGCCTGCATCCTCCATCCTCCTGATGAGCTATACCAACCGAGCCGTAGATGAAATCTGCGAGATGCTGGTAGATTCCGGCATCCCATTCCTTCGCCTCGGCAGCGAGTACTCCTGCGATGAGCGGTTCCGCCCTTATCTGATAGAGAAAGCCATCAGCGACTGTCCGAAGCTCGAAGCCATCAAACAATATATAATAGGAACGCGTGTAATCGTGGGCACCACTTCGATGATGACCTCCAAGCCGTTCATCTTCTCGCTGAAGCACTTCAAGCTTGCCATCATCGACGAGTCGAGCCAGATACTGGAGCCTAATCTCATCGGTCTCCTGTCTGCCGTGGATAAGTTCATCCTCATCGGCGACTACAAGCAGTTGCCAGCCGTGGTGCAGCAGAGCGAGCAGGATTCAGGCATTCCTACCATCAACGACAGTCAGAAAGGTGGCGTCATCGACATGAGCATCCTGCAGGACATCTGTCTTACCAACTGCCGCAACTCCCTCTTCGAACGTCTGATTCATTGGGAAGATCACGAAGAGCGCAGCGAATTCATCGGCATTCTGCGCCGCCAGGGAAGAATGCATCCCGAGATTGCAGAGTTTCCTAACCGGATGTTCTACCGTCGGGAGAAACTGGAACCCGTGCCATGTCCACACCAGTTGGAGACGGAGCTGTCATATACTCTCCCATCAGAAGATGCGCTCGACGACCTGCTGAAGGAGCACCGCATGATATTCCTCCCATCCAAATTCTGCAAGGAACCGAATGTATCTGATAAGATCAATGCCAACGAGGCAGCAATCGTGGTAGACCTGCTTCGCCGCATCCACCGCTTCTATGGAGAGCGTTTCGATGCCAAGAAGACGGTAGGCGTCATTGTTCCTTACCGCAACCAGATAGCCATGGTGCGCAAAGGCATCGAAAAGCTCGGTATTCCGGAACTGGAGAAAATCAGTATCGATACCGTAGAACGGTACCAGGGCAGCCAGCGAGATGTCATCATCTACAGTTTCACCATCCAGAATATCTGGCAGCTCGACTTCCTTGCCGGCAACAGTTTCGTAGAAGACGGCGCCATCATCGACCGCAAGCTGAACGTAGCCATCACCCGTGCCCGAAAGCAGATGATTATGACAGGCAACCCGGAGATATTGCGCAATAATCAGATTTTTAGCGAATTAATGAACTATGTGAAGGAAAAAGGAGGATATTTTTAAAATTTCCCCCAAAAAATTTGGTGATACGGAAATAAAGTCCTATCTTTGCATTCGGATTATACACAAAAGGATAAACAAGAGACATAAATACAGATATAGGATTCCGGTGCTTCACTGGCACTGGAATTCTTTATTTTTTATGCTACTTGCCAACCGATTATTAATAACATTAAAACAACAAGAAAATTATGGCTTACATGTCACAAGAAGGCTACGACAAACTCGTAGCTGAGCTGAAACAGCTCGTATCTGTAGAGCGCCCTAAGGCATCAGCCGCAATTGCTGAAGCCCGCGACAAGGGTGATTTAAGTGAGAATTCTGAGTATGATGCCGCTAAAGAGGCACAGGCTCATCTGGAAGATAAGATCAATCGCCTGAAGCTCACCATTGCCGAGGCCAAGATTATCGATACCAAGCAGCTCAGCACCGACAGCGTGCAGATTATGTCGAAGGTAGAGATGACCAACATGGCTAACAAGGCAAAGATGACTTATACCATCGTGAGCGAGAGCGAGGCAAACTTGAAGGAAGGCAAGATTTCCATCAAGACTCCTATCGCACAGGGATTGCTCAACAAGAAGGTAGGTGAGATTGCAGAAATCAAGATTCCTCGCGGCACCATCAATCTTCGCATCGACAAGATTTCATTTGAATAAAACGGAATAAAAGGAACTATCATATCGGCAGCGATGCCCGTATGCCTGTTCCTTTTATGTTATATGTAAGCCTACCCGATATATTCTATAGAAAATGAAAGTAGCCGATGCAACAACATCAAAAAGAGAATAAG
>JAJXBQ010000214.1:0-5563 GCA_021640525.1 Segatella copri | reverse complement strand
ATCTATAAGCTGAAACACTCTATTAACTATAAACTTTCAACTATAAACTATCATCTAGTACCATTGTACAGCGTTCGAATAACCGCTGCGCTTGTCGTATTTCAGCGCATCTGTCAGGGTGGCTGCGTTACAACGGAAGGTGAAGTTGTAGCTCGTATATGGAGCGAGAACCACTGAACAACTCATGTTAAAACAGTGAAGATCACGAGCCAGACTGGCGGTGGTCATACTGATCTTGTGGTTGTCAAAATCATAACCGGATGAGAAACTGATGTTCCAGCCATCACTGATTCTTACGTTACCACTCATGTTCAGAGTCTGGGTAAACTTGTATGCATAGCGCATCGTCTTCTCATTGAACTTCTCTCTTCGCGTATCCTCGCGCATCGTTACACCATAACCGAAGGTCAGCGACCATGGCATCTTAAACGCCATATAACCATCTGAATCCGTTTCAGCCTTGCCGCCCTTCTTGGCTGCCGTCTTACCCTTCTCCATGCTGTCGTCTACGTTGCTCTCGATGTCGGTATCCAGACCTTCATCGTCATCATCATTGCGCTTGCTGTTCTTGTCGTCCTCATCATCGCCCCCGCCAAAGAGTTTCTTCAGCTTCTCCGGGTTCAGTGTGAACGAGAAGTTCTGCGACATACCCTGGAATCGTCCGAACCTGCCCTTGCCCCACTCCGTATGGGTACCTACATAAACATTGTTCTGGTCGTCCAGCTCGTAGGCATAGGTGGCAAACACGGCGTTCATGTTGAAGGTATAGTTCTTCCACCACTTCAGTCTGAGGTTGATGTTCATATCGCTCCAAGGGCGAACCTTGGCTGCGGTATTGTAACTCATGTTGATGTCGAACGCATCGATGATACTGAGTTTCTTGTATCCGGTAGAGTCCTTATCGCTCTTCACCTTCATCTCGATGTTGTTGCCCAGGGTAAACGAGATATTACCGCTCTTACCCTTGCCCGGCGCACCGTAGAGGGCATTGGCATACTTCGAGTAGCTCACCAGCGATACGTTTCCGTCGGCATCGGTCTTCTGGTAGGTGTCCCAGTAGCCGTAGCGTGAAGCTCCGAAGTCTGGGGCATAACTGAAGCTCACCGTAGGCGTAAACACGTGGCGCACAGCCTGTATCTTATCTCCGAAGAGCTTGCGGTTTGGTATGTAGAAACCATAGAGTTTGGTAGAAAGACCTACGCTCATGTTCCAGTTATACACGTTGTTGAAACCGTAGATGGTATCACATTTCTCCGTTTGGCTGGCTTCATCCCATGATCTCTCCACCTTGTTGGTATACATACGGTCGGTGAAATTGAACGATGGGTTCACGTTGAGATATTTGAAGAGCGTAAATGTAGCGCTCACCGGTATCTGATGCTGCCACCCGTTGCGCCAGTCCTTGATGAGTGAACTGTGCATCAGCTTATCCTCTTTGGTATTGATGCTGTTAGAGATGTGTCCCGTATAGCTCATGGCTATCTTCTCGTACCATTTCTCATCGCCCACCATCTTCTTTCTTCTGAACGGATAGAAGCGGGAGATGCTGATGTTGAGGTCGGGCAGCGTCATGGCGATGGATGAATCGCGCATGTTCTGCGAGAGGTTGGCGGTGGAACTGAGCGTCATACCGATGCTTGAGAACGAGGTGCTCCAGTTAACAGATGAGGTTCGCGTACTCTGCGTCATCGTCTGCGGATTGTAGAGCGAATTGAGGTTGTTGCGTTCGTAGCTCGATGTGGCGAAGTTCACACTTGCCGAAAGCGAACTGTATGGGTTTGCCTTGCTGTCCTGGCGGTGGCTCCATTGCAGTTTGAAGCTCTCCTGCTCGGTAAAGTCTGGCATTCCCTTGTCGCCGTTCTTCGTATCCTGGTAACTGAAGAAGAAGGAACCCGAGTATTTGTATCTCTTTCGGTAGTTGCTGGCTGCCGAGAGTCCCCACGATCCCTTGGTATAAATCTCGCCCAGCAGCTTCAGGTCCCACTTATCGTTCATGGCGAAATAATATCCGCCATCTCTGAGATAGAATCCTCGTGCCGTTTCATCGCCGTAGGTTGGCATGATGAAACCGCTGCTGTAGCTCTTGGTGAACGGGAAGAAGCCGTAAGGGATGGCAAGCGGCATAGGCACATCGCACACCACGAGATAGGCTGGTCCGAATACCACATCCTTGCCCGGTCTTACCTTGGCTCGGGAGAGCGAGATGTAGAAGTCGGGATGCGGATCATCGCAGGTGGTATACCTTCCGTGCTGCAGATAGATGACTCCCGATGAGTCGCGTTTCGACTTCATACCGGTCAGGAATCCGTCTTGCTGTTCTGTATATACATTATTAATAAGGGCCTTCTTGCTCTTGAAGTTGAATTTGATGGTGTCGGTATCATAGGTATCGCTACCCATCTTGAAGACAGGTTTGCCCTTGATGCCTCCCTCCGCCGTACTGTCGGGTGTACCCATCGCCTTCACGTTGCTCTTGTCCATATCCATGGAGATGCGGTCGGAACTGAGGTCCATGTTGGTATACTTCACGTTGGAGTTTCCGTAGAGATATGCCACCTTGTTCTTGGCATCGTATACGAGAGAGTCGTCCGCCTGATAGTTAACCGGTGCATCTACTCCACCCTGTTTCTTTCTGGCGATACTGTCGAGGCGGATACTGTCATCCACCACTTTATTATGTTTCCATATAGCTTTCTGCAGCGAGTCCATCTGCGTGGTGTCGTCAGCCTGTTTCAGTTTGGGCTTTATTTCGTTGCCCAGCGAGTCTACGAACACACTGTCACCCACGCTGTCCACGGTTTCCGTCTTCTCCGTTTTCTTCTTTTTCTTTTTCGAATCGGGCATACCCGGATTAGCCACCATCATACACGAGATGGCAGCGAGCAGCAGCATAGCTATCGTCGATTGTTTTCTCATTCAATAAATTAGAATTCTATTCAAACATGCGTTCCCATTGCTGGAAGCGTTTTACTCCTTCCTCTCCGAACTTCATGAGACTTTTTTCTGCTTTCTCAATTGTTTTTTCCCGGTCGAGGTGAGTTTTGCTGAAGAATTTATCAGCGTAGCAAATCACCTTCTCCTCCATGGTTTCCGGCAGGAAATCCTGATGTGGCAGGGGCAGGTTCTGTGCTATGATCTGTGCCTCTGTGATGCCTGCACCGGTATGGCGCTCACATACGCGGGCGTGTCGTTCATATCCTTCCTTGCGCAGGATTTCTGCTCCCAGTCGTCCATGGCAGATGTAGGGCTGCGAGCCGAAACACTGTATGCCTGGGGCATCGGTCATGAAGATGCCGAGGTCGTGGAGCATAGCTGCTTCTTCGATAAACTGGGCATCGAGTTGCAATTCGGGATGATACGAAACAATCTGTAGCGCTTTTCGCGCTACAGATTGGCTATGTGTGATGAGGATATGCCGAAGCTCATTATCCTCAGGATAATACTTATCAATAATTGCTTGATAATCCATTTATTTGAATGTTAAGTGTTAAATGTTAAATGTTAAATTATGGGGCTTGCGCCGTAAGTGTCCTTGTTTTTGCAGCAAGAGACAACTTAACATTTAACACTTAACATTTAACATTATCACATTATTACTCTGCCTCTCGCTCGATGTAAGCAATAACATCGCCCTTGCGCACCTTGCTGCCCTGCTTGGCATTGATTTCTACGAGCTTGCCGCCCAATGCAGCTGGGATGGTTTCAAACTCGCCCCAAGGAGCCTGGATATAGCAGAAGGCATCACCTTCTTTATATTCCTTGCCGATGTATGGCTCTACAGCTGGCTGGCACTCGCCCTCGCCCTGGAATTCCCAGAAGAGCTGGCCGGCTACTGGTGCCACGATGGCATCTGCCTTGGCATGCTTGAACTCTGCAAGCTGTGCAGGAGTAAGGGTTGTACCGAGCTTGGCATCCTTTGCCTTCTGAAGGTCGGCCAGGAAGTTCTTCTTTGCCTGTCCGCTCTTGTAGTTGCGATACTGCTCTGGGTGCATAGCGAGCTCGAAGAGTTCCTCGTCGTCCTGACCGTAATCCCAACCGTTCTCGTCCATCTCCTTCTTGAAGTCGTCGAGGGCGTTGGTGAGCAATGTGTGTGCATCAACATCAGTAAACTCGCGGCCCTGCTTCTTGGCGAGCTCTACGAGTTCTGGGTCGATAGTTCCAGGAATCTTACCGCTCTTACCGAGAATCATACCCCACATAGAGTCGTCCATCATTACGAAGCGGCCCTTGCCCTGCTCCATGGTGAGGAGGTTCATCAGTGAGATGTTCTTTACATACTGGCTGAATGGGGTTACCAATGGAGGATAACCTACGCGTGGCCATACATACTCAACCTCGTCGAAGAGCTTGATGAGCAGGTCGTCCATAGACAACTCTTCCTCACCCTTCTTCTTGCGGATGTTGTTGATGGTCTGACGCATACCGCCGAGGTCTGCCATCATACTTCCCATCATACCGCCAGGGAGACCGCAACCGAGCAACAATGAAGACATGATCTTGTTACCTGGGTTGATGAAGTAACCGAGCCACTCGTCGATGAACTCCTGAGTCATAGCACGAGCCTTCATATAAGCGCTCATGTTGATTTCAGGCACCTCGAAGCCCTCGTTCTTCAGCATGCTGATAACTGAGATTACGTCTGGGTGAACCTTACCCCATGACAATGGCTCGATGGCTGTATCGATGATGTCGGCACCATTGTTGCAGACCTCGAGGATAGAAGCCATAGAGAGACCAGGACCTGAGTGGCCGTGATACTGGATGATGATCTCAGGATACTTGTCCTTAATCATCTTGGTGAGTTTGCCGAGGAATGCTGGCTGACCGATACCTGCCATATCCTTCAAACAGATTTCCTCTGCACCGGCAGCGATGAGCTGGTCGGCGATGTTCATATAATATTCGAGAGTATGAACAGGAGAGTTGGTGATACAGAGCGCACACTGTGGAGTCATGCCACCCTCCTTAGCCCATTTGATAGAAGGAATGATGTTGCGCACATCGTTCAGTCCGTCGAAGATACGTGTGATGTTGGTACCCTGCTTAGCCTTTACCTTATACATAAGGGCGCGCACGTCGTCAGGCACAGGATACATACGAAGAGCGTTCAATCCGCGGTCGAGCATGTGAGTCTTGATACCCACCTCGTTGAAAGGTTTGCAGAATGCGCGTACGGCATCGTTAGGGTTTTCACCTGCCAGGAGGTTAACCTGTTCGAAGGCACCGCCGTTAGTCTCTACACGGCTAAAGCATCCCATTTCGATGATAACTGGGGCAATTTTAGCCAACTGATCCTTGCGTGGCTGGAACTTACCAGAGCTCTGCCACATGTCTCGATAAACGAGACTGAACTGAATTTTCTTCTTCATTATTCTTGTTTTTTCTTTTTTATTCGATGTATGAATTAAATTCCAAGGTGCAAAATTAGACAAAAAAATCGAGAAATCGTCCTATTCGCCTCTTTTTTTATATTTATTATGTTATTTATTCAAGTTCAGGAGTTAAAGAAGTTAAAGAAGTTATCGCTCCCTACGGTCGCTGAGGAGTTAAGACAATAGTCTTT
>JAJXBQ010000014.1:11995-24950 GCA_021640525.1 Segatella copri | reverse complement strand
ATATAAGAGAGATTTTTCTCTAACCTAACAATTGCTATTCAGCATCCTTCTCCAATTCTGCCTCATGATCCGCAATCAGCTTACTCTGAATGTCGGAAGGAACCAACTCGTAGCTGGCAAACTTGGTAGTGAATGAAGCACGTCCACCTGTCAATGAACTCAGAGAGATGGAATAGCTGGCAAGTTCCTTCAAAGGAATCTTGGCACTCAACTTCTGGTAACCGGCCTCGCTGTCCATACCCATAATGAGAGCACGACGTCCCTGGAGATCACTCATCACATCACCCATGAAATCAGCAGGCACATAAACCTCAAGATCATAGATAGGCTCCAGAATCTTCGGACCAGCCTGTTTGAAGGCATCGCTGAACGCATGGCGGGCAGCAAGCATGAACGAAAGTTCATTACTATCTACTGGGTGCATCTTACCATCATAAACGATGACACGTACATCACGTGCATAACTGCCCGTCAACGGACCATGTTCCATACAGTCCATAACACCCTTCAGAATAGCTGGCATGAAGCGGGCATCAATGGCACCACCAACCACAGAGTTGAGGAATACCAGCTTACCACCCCATGGCAAACTAACCTCTTCACGGCTCTTGATATTCATCTTGAACTCCTGACCGTTGAAGGTAAATGACGTAGGATCAGGCATACCTTCTGCGTATGGTTCAACAATGAGATGCACCTCACCAAACTGACCAGAGCCACCACTCTGTTTCTTATGGCGGTAGTCAGCACGAGCCTTCTTGGTAATAGTCTCACGATAAGGAATACGTGGCTCTTCGAAAGTTACATTGAGTTTTTCGTTGTTTTCCAGACGCCACTTCAGCGTGCGGAGATGGAACTCACCCTGTCCTCTTACGATTACCTGGCGCAATTCCTTGCTCTGATCAACAATCCAAGTAGGGTCTTCCTGGCGCATCTTCAGGAGTGCAGCCATCAGTTTCTCTGTATCCTGAACATTGGCAGCCTTGATAGCACGTGAATACTTAGGGTTAGGATATTTAATGAAGTCGAAACGCCACTCAGCCCCCTTACCATTAAGGGTATTGCCCGTCTTCACGTCCTTCATCTTCACGGTACAGCCAATATCACCGGCATTCAACTGCTCTACAGGCACACGGTTGGCACCCGCACAGGCATAAATCTGTCCGATACGTTCCTTGGAGCCACGATCTGCATTAGTCAGGTCGTCACCATTCTTGATAGAGCCGCTCATCACCTTGAAGTAGCTTACCTCACCGATATGAGGTTCCATACCAGTCTTGAAGAAGTAAACACTCTCAGGACCATTGCTGTCTGGCGTAATTTCCTCACCACGTGTATTATGCAGTTTCGGCATCTCGCTTACGAAAGGAACCACATTGCCCAGGAACTCCATCAGGCGGTGAACGCCCATCGACTTACCTGCACAAACGCAGAACACAGGGAAGATGCTACGGCTAACCAATCCCTTGCGGATGCCCTCGCGAAGTTCATCTTCTGTCAGACTCTCGCTCTCGAAGAACTTCTCCATCAGTCCCTCATCGTTCTCGGCTGCAGCCTCAACAAGAGCCGTATGAAGTTCCATGGCTTTCTCCATTTCTTCTTCTGGAATATCTTCAATAATAGGAGCACCGCCCTCAGGCTTCCAGGAATATTTTTTCATCAATAAGACGTCAATGAGAGCATTGAAGCCTGAACCGGTCTCGATAGGATATTGTATCTGCACACACTTAGAACCGTAAATGTCCTTCATGGTGGCTATGATATTATCAAAGTCGCACTTGTCTGAGTCGAGCTGGTTTACCAGGAAGATGACAGGTTTGCCCAACTTCTCTGTATAACGGAAGTTGTTCTGTGTACCTACTTCTGGACCATACTGACCATTAATAAGGATAACTGCCTGATCGGTAACATTGAGAGATGTAATGGCACCTCCCACGAAATCATCGCTACCTGGGCAATCTATAATGTTAAGCTTCTTGTTGTTCCACTCTACATGAAAAACTGTAGGGAACACAGAGTAGCCGTATTCCAACTCAACTGGGAAGTAGTCGCTCACCGTATTTTTCGCTTCTACAGAGCCTTTACGCTTGATAACGCCTGCTTCAAATAACATACTCTCGGCAAGTGTAGTCTTGCCGCTACCCGCACTGCCCAACAGCGCAATGTTTTTAATCTCATTTGTCTGATAAACTCTCATGACGCTTATAGATTTTTAAGGGTTATACTTAAATTTGCTAGTTGCAATCCACAGTCAAACCACCGGTTTTTCTGTTTCATGCTACTAAAGTACAAAAAAAATCGCACATTGCCAAAAGTTTTGGGCAAAAAACTTCTGTTTTTTAAAACATATTAGTACTTTTGCACTTTGTTTAGACATGTTTTTGTCTTTACACCTTATTATATATAGAAAAAGAAGTTCAGAAATATGGCAGGACTATACATACATATCCCCTTTTGTGAAAGCCGGTGCATCTACTGCGGTTTTTACAGTACCACCTCCCTCAAGTTAAGGGATGATTACACTGATGCTCTCTGCCGGGAGATGCAGATGCGCCCGGCAAAAGCCGCTCTCGGAAGCAATGAAACTATCGAAACCATCTATCTGGGCGGTGGAACCCCGAGTCAGCTCAACGGCTCCCAACTCAACCAGATTTTCTCTGCTATCAGAAAAAACTATACGCTAGCAGAGAATATGGAGATCACGATGGAATGCAATCCGGACGATGTAACCGGTGATTTCTGTGAGACGCTGAAGCAACTCCCCGTCAACAGAATCAGCATGGGAGCGCAGACCTTCAGCAATGAGCGCTTACACTTTCTGCATCGCCGTCATAACGCCAGAGAGGTAGAAGAAGCCGTCGACCGGCTCCGCAACATCGGCATCCGCAATATCAGTATCGACCTGATGTTCGGATTCCCCGAAGAATCTCTTTCCCAATGGATGAGCGATATCAGGCACGCCATACAGCTGGATGTGGAACACATATCTGCCTACAGTCTGATGTACGAAGAGGGAACTCCCCTCTACCATATGCTGAAACAGGGAAAGATTAGCGAAATAGATGAAGAAACCAGTCGCAAGATGTATGAAACCCTGATAGACCAGCTTACTAGAGCAGGCTACGAACATTATGAAATCAGCAATTTTGCCCGTCCGGGCTTCCGATCACGCCACAACAGCAGTTACTGGCACGAGGTACCATATATCGGAATAGGAGCAGCCGCCCACTCCTACAATAGGAAGCAGCGCAGCTGGAATATCGAAAATATCCAGACTTATATTCGAAGCATCGGCGATGGCATTCTGCCTTCTGAGAGTGAACAGCTAGATATTTCCACCCGATACAACGATCTGATAACAACCGCCTTGCGAACAAGCGACGGAATAAGCCTCATGAAGATGGAACAGGAATTCGGAAAAGAACTGGCAGACAGACTGCTCCAGGAAGCCCAGTCGCATATCAGCCGGGGGCTGATGAAAATAAAGAACGGCAGGCTCTCCCTCACTCGGGAAGGTCTTTACATATCGGATGATGTGATGAGTGATTTCATGATTATATAATGGTTTCAATAAACAAAAAAGCCTTGGAATCTAATTCCAAGGCTCTAATTTCTTTAAACCATTTTTCTTGTATACTTCATAATAAAAAGCTTTAATGCTCTTGACCACTTGTATGGTAGATTTCTTTTTCTGCAACATAGGCTTGACCAGCTGCATCACAGCAAAACAAACTACCACAATAAGCAATACTACTGCCCAAGAGAGAATCTCACTCTGAATATCCAAAATTGGCTGGAGGCCAATACCCAAAGCCACAGGCAGGATAAAACAGACCCAATCTATCGGGCTGTCAAGCTTGGTTGATTCGATATATTCATCGCGTAATGCTTTTGGAGCATTCAAGATTAATCTTTTCTGGTGCTTATTCCAGTAATCTTCAAATTCTTTTTCCATGCAATCCATTTACTGTTTTGTCTTAAAACTAGACGGTTAAAACTTCAATACTTATACTTTTCTTTATACTTTTCGGCTACAAAGATAAGAATAATTATTCATTTCTCCAAAATTACAACATACTACTTTGAATATTTAACGTATATTAGTTCTAATGGTCAAAACAAAAACTTCACTGCATCACTTGACAACAGCCTGCTTGTATATAGACAGGAAAAGGCAACACCCAACGACGGGCATTGCCTTTCTTGTATAATAACATAGAGGAATTTTATCTCTCATTAAGTGGCTTATACTCCAGTTCGCCAAGAATATTCTTATATGCAGGACGGATAATACGACGGCCTTCGAAATTGAGTTCTTCAATACGATGGGCTGTCCAACCCACGATACGTGCCATGGCGAAAATAGGTGTATAGATTTCCTGTGGCAAACCAATCATTTCATAGATAAAGCCACTGTAGAAATCAAGATTTGCACACGCTGGCTTGCTGCCTCCACGGTGTTCCTGCAGACATTTGATACCTTCCTGCTCTATCAGCTTCAGGAAATTATACTCGTCTTCTCTCCCCTTTTCCTTGGCAAGTTCACCTGCCAGACGCTTCAATTCTACGGCACGTGGGTCGCTCAATGTATAGACCGCATGACCGATACCATAGATGAGACCTGTCTTGTCGTACGCCTCCTTGTTGAGCATACGCTTGAGATAAGTATCAAGTTCGGTTACATTACCCCAATCCTTGATAGCTTCTTTCAGATGGTGGAACATATTGATAACCTTGATATTGGCACCACCATGCAAAGGACCCTTCAAACTGCCGATACCTGCAGCAATAGAACTATAAGTATCTGTACGGGTGGAAGATGTAACACGTACAGTAAAGGTTGAGTTGTTACCACCACCATGTTCAGCCTGGATAATCAGGAGAAGGTCGAGCATACGGGCATCCAATTCGGAATAGTTCTCATGCTTCATCATATAAAGAAAGTTCTCAGCAATAGAGAGATTCTCACGAGGATGACGAATATGGAGACTTCTACCCTGAACAGAGTGACGGTAGATGTTGTATGCATAAGCGATAATGGTTGGGAACTTGGCTATCAACTCTATGCTCTGGCGCATCAGATTGTCACGGCTGATGTCATCAGGATTTGGATCGAAGGTGTACATTTCGAGCACACAACGGGCCAGGATGTTCATGATGTTACTGCCTTCCAGCTCGATGATATGGGTAATCGTACGATGATCAAGCGGCATATTATCGTTCAGGAGTTCTCTGAAAGCATCCAATTCCTCCTTATCAGGCAACTGGCCCGAGAGCAGCAGGAAGGCTACTTCCTCGAATCCGAAACGCTTCTCCTTCAAGAGAGGAGTTACCAGGTCATCAAGTTCATAACCACGATAATAAAGTTTACCCTCTGTAGGGGTCAACTTACCTTCTGCATCGCGCTCATAACCCACTACATTACCGATATTGGTCAGTCCGACCAACACACCAGAGCCATCCTCATTACGAAGTCCACGCTTCACATTGAACTTCTTGAATGCATCCTTATCAATCTTGCATGAGTTTTTTACCTCATCGCTTAATTTATATATTAAATATTCTTTATTCATAACTGTTACTTTTTTAGCTGTATGGCTACAACTATTATTTTTTTGCAGCAAAGTTCAATGCAGAACCAGCCTTAAACCATGCAATCTGTGTATCATTATAAGTATGCTCAACCTCGAAACTATCCTCAGAACCATCCTTGTGCTTCAGGGTGACGGTGAGTTTAGAACCTGGAGCAAACTCCTTCAAACCTGTCAAAGAGATGCGGTCGTCCTCCTGCACCTTATTATAATCATCCTTGTTGCAGAATGTGAGGGCAAGCATACCCTGCTTCTTCAGGTTGGTTTCGTGGATGCGGGCGAAACTCTTGGCGAGAATCACCTTCACGTTGAGGAAACGAGGCTCCATAGCTGCATGCTCACGGGAAGAACCTTCACCATAGTTATCCTCTGCCACCACGATGCTGCTGATGCCTTTTGCCTTGTAAGCCTTGGCAGCGGTAGAAACCTCGACATAAGCACCATCCAACAGGTTCTTCACCTTATTGCTCTCACCGTTAAAGGCATTAACGGCACCCATTAAAAGGTTGTCGGATATGTTCTGCAAATGTCCACGGAACTTCAGCCAAGGACCCGCCATAGATATGTGGTCGGTGGTACATTTTCCCTCGGTTTTGATAAGAAGCGGCATATCTGTCAGGTCTTTTCCATCCCATGGAGCAAACGGAGCAAGTTTCTGGAGTCGGTTGCTGTCAGGCGCAATGACTACCTCTACATTGGCATTTTCTTCGCTTGGGGCAATGAATCCCTTATCCTCTACGGCAAAACCCTTAGGTGGGAAGGTGAAACCTGTAGGCGCATCGAGCATCACGCTGTTGCCATCCTTATCCAGCAAGGTATCTGTAGCCGGATTGAAGTCGAGACGGCCCGCAATGGTGAGAGCCACGGTGAGCTCTGGACTGCCGATGAAGGCAAACGTATTAGGGTTACCATCAGCACGGCGGCGGAAGTTTCGGTTGAAAGAAGTGACGATGGCATTCTTGCGCGAATTATCATCGGTATGACGCTTCCACTGTCCGATGCAAGGACCGCAGGCATTGGTCATGATGAGGGCTCCAATCTTCTTGAAATCATCAAGGATGCCATCACGCTCGGCTGTATAGCGAATCTGCTCTGAACCCGGGTTGATGATAAGCTGTCCCTTCACCTCAATACCTTTCTCATAAGCCTGACGGGCAATGCTGGCAGCACGGGCCAAGTCCTGATAAGAAGAGTTGGTACAGCTACCTACCAATCCTACTTCTACTACCATCGGATAATCGTTGGCAGGACCTTTTGCCTTCATGTGAGAGATTGGTGTGGCTGCATCTGGAGTGAACGGACCGTTAAGATGAGGTTCAACCTTAGAAAGGTCGATTTCAACAATCTGGTCGTAGAAAGCAGACGGATCTGCCAACACCTCATCATCAGCACGGAGTTCGGCTGCATTCATCTGTGCGAGAGATGCAATTTCTTCACGGCCTGTCTTGCGGAGATACTCGCTGGCATTCTGGTCGAATGGGAAGATAGAGCATGTGGCACCCAATTCGGCTCCCATGTTACAGATGGTAGCCTTGCCGGTGGTAGAGATGCTGTCCAATCCCTCGCCGAAGTATTCGAGGATGGCATTGGTTCCGCCCTTTACGGTAAGGATGCCGAGGATTTCGAGAATCACATCCTTAGGAGTGGCCCAGCCTGAGAGTTTACCTGTGAGATTCACACCAATGAGACGTGGCATCTTGAGTTCCCAAGGCTGACCGGTCAACACATCTACGGCATCAGCACCACCTACACCTACTGCCACCATGCCGAGACCGCCGGCATTAGGAGTATGAGAATCGGTACCCACCATCATACCTCCAGGGAATGCATAGTTTTCGAGCACTACCTGATGGATGATTCCGGCACCTGGTCCCCAGAAACCGATATGGTATTTCTGAGAAACAGACTTCAGGAAGTCGTAAACCTCCTTATTGGTCTTGCAAGCCTCAGGAAGATCTTGTGTTGCGCCCACATCGGCACGAATCAAGTGATCACAATGTACGGAAGCAGGTACGGCCACCTTGTTCTTACCCGCATTCATGAACTGCAAGAGTGCCATTTGCGCAGTCGCATCCTGCATCGCCACGCGATTAGGACGGAAGTCAACATATTCCACACCTCTTTTATATGGTCGCAACTGTGTTGGGTCGAAAAGATGTGCAAAGAGCACCTTCTCGGCATAAGTAAGAGGTCGTTTCACCGTAGCCTTAGCCTGGGCTACACTTTCCGAATACGAAGCGTAAAAGCTTCTCAGCATTTCAATGTCCAATATCATCTTGTTCACAATTTTAATTAATTATACACTCTTTCGAGCAATTCTGTTTGCAAAAATACAACTTTTTCTACAAATAGTAGCATGTTTTATCGAAAATTTATCATTTTGATATGATTTTTCTGTTTTTTGATAATTTTGTTGTATATTTATACGTTAATCACTCTCTTTCTCCGGAAAAACAGGATTATGATATGAAAAGACAAGAATGGCTACGGAAAGGCAGGAAAACAGAGAAAAAAGAAAGGAAAGTGAAGAAAAGAGGAGTTAAAATGAAAGAAAAAGCAAAAATTTTTGGTACTCTCCGCATTATTTATTATTTTTGCAGATGTTATGAGAATAGACATTATTACAGTATTACCAGAGATGCTGGAGGGATTCTTCAATGAGTCCATTCTAGCACGTGCGCAGAAGAAGGGTCTAGCGGAGATTCATCTGCACAACCTGCGTGACTACACATTAGATAAATGGAAGCGTGTGGACGACTATCCATACGGCGGAAGTGCCGGCATGGTGATGCAATGTGAACCAATAGACCGCTGCATTGCTGCACTGAAGGCAGAGCGCGAGTATGATGACGTGATTTATGTTTCGCCAGATGGTGAAACTTTCAACCAGAAGATAGCCAACGAAATGTCGATGCAGGGTAACCTCATTATCCTCTGCGGTCACTACAAGGGTATTGACCAGCGTGTGCGCGACCATCTCATTACCCGCGAAATCAGTGTAGGTGATTATGTGCTGACGGGTGGCGAACTTGCTGCAGCCATCATCTCAGATGCCGTCATCCGACTGGTTCCGGGTGTTATCAGCGACGAACAGAGCGCACTTTCCGACTGTTTCCAGGACGACATTCTTGCTGCCCCTATCTACACCCGTCCTGCCGACTACAAGGGATGGAAGGTTCCGGAGATTCTGCTCAGTGGCAACGAAGCCAAGATTCGCCAGTGGGAATTCGACCAGGCCATGGAAAGAACCAAGCGCCTGCGCCCTGACCTGCTGAAATAAGAAGAAATCATTGCTGATTACTATCATACCCAGAACGGTGATTTTTAGGCACGGTGTAATCCGTTCCTAAAAATCACCGTTCTACTCATTCTCAAGCCATATACTAAAACTCTACACCTTATTTATCAACTACACCTTATTAATATTATTCTTTTTCTACGCATTTTTCGCAGAAAGCCTCACCCAGCATGAAACCTTCTTCGTAGAGGCGTTCCAGTTTATCGGTATCCTTCTCTATTCTGCCAACTTCCAACGGACGGATTGGACGGATACAGGTAATCTTACCCGCAGCCTCCAGATCATCTACAAGCTGGATCTGTTCGTTATAAGCCCGATGACGGTGACTCAGAGCCACACGCAGGCGAGGATAGTTCTTATATAAATAAGGTATCTTATGGTCTTTGCCCATATCACGCCATCCTTTGTTGCGAGTCAGGACAACCACATTGTGTTGCCACCCCATGTCAATGGCGTGCTGTACCGGAATACTGTCCGCAATACCACCATCCAACATCGGAATGCCATCCACTTCCACAATCTTGCTCACATATGGCAAACTGCTGGAAGCACGCACAACATCCAGTGCACGCTGCCTGTCATGATTCTCGGAAAGATACATAGCCTTGCCCGTAAGACAATTGGTAGTAACCATCTCGAAACCATCGGCATACTTAAAATAGGTATCAAAATCGAAAGGCAAGAGCTGGTTCGGAAACTTATCGTAGAGCAATTTGCGGTCGAAGATACACCCCTGAGTCACCAGATGGCGAATACCGATATACTGGTATCGGGCCAGATAATCGATGTTAGAGATACGGGCACGCCGAGGTTGGCGGCTCATATACGACATGCCATTACATGCCCCAGCCGATACAGCCACCGTATAAGGGAAATGAACATCATGCTTCATGAAGGCATCCAGTACCCCACTAGTGAAGACCCCTCGCATGCCTCCTCCCTCAAGAACCAAACCTGTTGTTTTCAAATTCAATTTCATAACACACTCTCTGCTTTTAAAATTCTGAAAATAATTATATTTTGCTCGCAGCATAGACAATTTTCTTACATTTTGTCTAGCAAAAAGCCGTTTTTATATTAATTATTTATAAATTTACGCGTTTTATTCAATTTTGCTTGCAAAGATACGTATTTTTTGGGAAATAATTGCTAACTTTGCAAGCAAAATAATGTAAAATACTAAAAATATGTTCAGCAAAGAGACTTACATCAGCCGCAGACAGGAGTTGAAGAAGCTTGTGAAAAGCGGCGTAATTATACTTTTCGGAAACAACAATTCACCATGTAATTTCCCTAATAACGGATATTACCCTTTCCGTCAGGACTCGACATTCCTCTATTATTTCGGATTGCAGCGCGACGGTCTGGTAGGTGTGATAGATATAGACAACGATATTGAAACCCTGATTGGCGACGACATCGACCTCGTAGACATCGTATGGTACGGAAGCGTTGACAGTGTTCACGATCTTGCAGCGCAGGTAGGCGTTCACAACTCAGCACCTATGAAAACGCTCAAGACTATCTGCAACGACGCCATGTCGAAGAAGCGCAAGATTCATTTCCTGCCACCTTACCGCTACGACATCAAGCTGCAGGTATTCGACCTTCTGGGCATCCATCCTAACCAGCAGAAAGAAGAGGCCAGCATGGACCTCATCAAGGCTGTTGTGAAGATGCGTTCAACTAAGACCCAGGAAGAAATCGAGGAATTGGAGCGTGCTGCTGTCATCGGATACAAGATGCATACCACAGCGATGAAGCTCGTACGTCCGGGTGTGACAGAAAAATATGTTGCAGGTCAGGTAAGCGGCATTGCCCACTCTTACGGAGCCATGGTCAGTTTCCCAACCATCTTCAGTCAGCACGGTGAAATTCAGCATGGTTATCCATCTATGAATGTACTGGAAGAAGGCAGACTGGCACTCTGTGATGCAGGTGCAGAAACTATGAACAACTACTGTTCAGACAACACCCGCACCATGCCGGTGAGCGGAAAGTTCAGCCAGCGCCAGTTGGAAATCTACTCTATTGTAGAAGAATGCCACGACCATGCACTGGATGTAGCCAAGCCAGGCGTAAAATGGGCTGACGTACACTTCTCTGTTTGCCGCCTGCTCTTCGACCGCATGAAGGAACTCGGACTTGCAAAGGGTGATACAGAAGAGGCTGTAAAGGCTGGAGCACACGCCATGTTCCTGCCTCATGGTTTGGGTCACATGATGGGAATGGATGTTCACGACATGGAGAACCTCGACCAGATTAACGTTGGTTTCGACGAAGAGGTACGCCCTAATCTGGAGCAATTCGGTACCAACTGCCTGCGTATGGGTCGCCGTCTGCAGGAAGGTTTCGTGGTAACCGACGAGCCGGGAGTTTACTTCATCCCTGCCCTCATCGACGACTGGAAGGCATCCGGTCACTGTGCAGAATTCCTCAACTTCGACAAGATTGAGACCTATAAAGATTTCGGTGGTATCCGAATTGAGGACGATGTACTCATCACCAAAGATAGTTGCAGATTCCTGGGCAAAGACCGCATACCTTATCATCCAAAAGATGTTGAGGAGTTCATGGCAGCCAACAAGGAATAAAATTCCTGAAAGAGAAATCATTTCAGAAAAAGGAATCAGAGAGAAGATATAACAAGAACATTAATATAAAGAGAAAAGAATTCATGAAGAAAACTATGATTGTTGCAGCCTTGATGGCTTTGGTAGCCACAGGAGCAAATGCGAAGAAAGCTGCAGACTCTGCAGAAGTAGCAAAGAACAAACCTGTATTTACTGTAGTAAAGCAGAATCCTATCACTAGCATCAAGGACCAGAACCGCAGTGGTACGTGCTGGGCTTACTCTACCCTCAGCTACTTCGAGAGCGAAATCTTGAAGAAGACAGGCAAGACATACGACCTCAGCGAAATGTTCGTAGCCAACAAGACTTATATGGACCGCGCCACAGTGGCTGTAAGAATGCACGGCGACGTGAGCTTCTCAGAGGGTGGTAGCGCCTACGATGTACTCTATGCTTTGCAGCACTATGGTATTGTACCTGAGTCTGCCATGCCTGCACCAGGTTCATTGACAGGTGACTCATTGGCTAACTTCGGTGAGTTCTTCAATGTAATGACTCCATACGTAGAGGCAGTAGCAAAGAGCACAGCTAAGAAGCTTTCTCCAGCCTGGAAGAGCGGTCTTCAGGGCATCATCGACTCTTACATCGGTAAGGCTCCTGAGAAGTTTACATACGAGGGCAAGCAGTATACTCCACAGAGTTTCTGCCAGAGCCTCGGTTTGAATCTTGATGATTATGTAACCATTACCAGCTACACCCACCACCCAATGTGGAGCAAGTTTGCTGTTGAGGTACAGGATAACTGGCGCTGGCCTTTGAGTTACAACGTTCCTATGGAAGACATCTGCAAGATCATCGACAACGCTGTAAACAACGGTTACACAGTAGCTTGGGGCGGTGACGTAACAGAAGATGGTTTCACTCGCAAGGGTCTCGGTATCGCTTACGACGTAAAGAAGGTTCGCTCTATGGCCGGTACAGATGCTGACCATTGGTTCAAGCTCTCTAAGGACGAGAAGAAGGAGAAGTTTGATTCTCTCGGCGTAAATGCTCCTGAGATTGTTCCTACACAGGCTATGCGTCAGGAAGCATTCGACAATTGGGAGACAACTGATGACCACGGTATGCACATCTACGGTATCGCTAAGGATCAGAACGGCAAGGAGTACTACATGGTTAAGAACTCTTGGGGCGAGTATGGTGACTACAAGGGAACCTGGTACATGACCAAGGCTTTCGTAGCTTACAAGACTATGGACTTCATGGTTAACAAGAACGCCCTTCCTAAGGACATCCGCAAGAAGCTCGGAATCTAGGAGAGTTTTAATAGTTAAAAGTTTATAGTCTATAGGTTTTCTATGGACATTCTCCTAAACAAAAATATTCAAGGGGCAGCAAACCGATGAGTTTGCTGCCTTTTTTGTTGCCAAGAAAATCTCTTATTTACTTATTTTGGGTTGCCAACAAGTCTTATTTTTACTTATTTCTAGGTA
>JAJXBQ010000014.1:0-11985 GCA_021640525.1 Segatella copri | reverse complement strand
TTTCCTTTTGTCATTTTATTTTCGTAACTTTGGGGGCAGAAATAAAAAATAATTAAAATGCATTTTAAATGGAATTACGAATCACCAACACCTGAACAGCAAAAAGCAGCTGAAGAATTAGGCGCCAAGCTAAATATGAGCCCAGTTCTTGCCCATTTGCTCATCAAGCGCGAGATTACGACAGAGTCTGCAGCCAAACGGTTCTTCCGTCCACAACTCTCAGATCTCATCAATCCATTCCTGATGAAAGACATGGATATTGCCGTAGACCGCCTGAACGATGCTATGGGTAGAAAGGAACGTATCCTTGTTTACGGAGACTATGACGTAGACGGATGCACCGCCGTTGCCCTGGTGTACAAATTCTTGCAGCAATTCTATTCAAACATCGACTACTACATTCCCGACCGCTACGACGAAGGTTACGGAGTGAGTAAGAAAGGAATAGATTTTGCTCATCAGACTGGTGTAAAACTGATTATTATTCTAGACTGCGGAATCAAGGCTATTCAGGAGATAGAATATGCCAAGAGTCTGGGAATAGACTTCATCATCTGCGACCATCACGTTCCTGACGATGTGATGCCACCTGCTGTGGCCATACTCAATCCGAAGCGTCCTGACGATCCATTCCCATTCAAGCATCTCTGCGGATGCGGTGTAGGATTCAAGTTTATGCAGGCTTTTGCCAAGAACAACAACATTCCGTTCTCCAGGCTCATTCCTCTGCTCGACTTCTGCGCCGTAAGTATTGCTGCCGACATTGTGCCGGTGGTAGATGAGAACAGAATACTCGCCTTCCATGGTCTTAAGTTGCTGAATACCAACCCAAGTATCGGTCTGAAATCCATCATCGACATCTGCGGACTGAACGGACGCGAGCTCTCTATGAGCGATATTGTGTTCAAGATTGGTCCCCGCATCAATGCTTCAGGCAGAATGGAGAACGGCAAGCTGAGCGTAGATCTGCTGGTAGAAAGAGACTATTCCTCAGCCCTGCGCATGGCCAGACACATCAATGAATACAATGAGCAGCGCAAAGACATAGACAAGCAGATGACAGAAGAAGCCAACGGCATCGTATCGCGTCTGGAAAGCATGAAACACAATTCCAGCATCGTGCTCTATGATGAAGGCTGGAAAAAGGGAGTCATTGGCATTGTTGCTTCCCGACTCACCGAAATCTACTTCCGCCCTACCATTGTTCTGACCCGGGATGGTGATATGGCTACAGGTTCAGCACGTAGCGTAACGGGATTTGACATCTACTCAGCCATCAAGAGTTGCCGCGACCTCCTGCTCAATTTCGGTGGTCATACCTATGCTGCCGGACTTACCTTGAAGTGGGATAAGGTTAGAGAGTTCAGAGACAGGTTCCAGCATTATGTAGAAGAGCATATTTCGCCTCAACAGACAGAACCGATGCTCAACATAGATGCTGAAATAGACTTTAAAGACATTACCAAGCATCTGCAGGCCGACTTGAAGCGCTTCTCTCCTTTCGGTCCATGTAACCAGAAACCTATTTTCTGCACCAACCGGGTATATGATTATGGTACCAGCAAGGTGGTGGGCAGAGAACAGGAACACATCAAGTTGGAACTGGTAGACTCAAAATCGAGCACGGTCTTAAACGGCATCGCTTTCGGTCAGAGTGCAGCTGCCCGCTACATCAAGAGTAAGCGAAGTTTCGACATAGCCTTCACCATAGAAGAGAATATTTTTAAGAAAAACCAAGTTCAACTTCAGATAGAAGACATCCGTCCAAACGAAGGATGAGGTACTTAGCCCTATGCATGGATTAGGCACTGATTACTCGGATTACACGGATTTGTAGAGCAAATCCGTCAGGACGCAAAAGCATCGAAATCTGCAAGGGCAAAAGTTTCAAAAAATGGCAGATAAATATCAAGAAATACTACGTACATATTGGGGGTATCCTGACTTTCGCGGCATACAACGAGACATCATCGAGAGTATAGCCCGAGGTGAGGATACCCTCGGTCTTATGCCTACAGGTGGCGGTAAATCCATCACCTTCCAGGTTCCAGCCCTTGCCCAAAAGGGCGTCTGCATTGTGGTAACTCCACTCATTGCACTGATGAAGGATCAGGTACAGCATCTCAAGACCCGCAACATCCTGGCTGAAGCCATCTACACAGGATTGTCGCGCCAAGAGATTCTCCGAATATTGGAAAATTGTATTTTCGGTGAAATCAAGTTTCTGTATGTTTCACCAGAACGTCTTTCTTCAGAATTGTTCCAAACTAAACTGCGCCACATTCCGGTGAGTTTCATCACGGTAGATGAAGCTCACTGCATCAGCCAGTGGGGTTACGATTTTCGCCCGTCTTATCTCGAAATTGCAAAAATAAGAGATATGAAGCCCGGTGTACCAGTCCTTGCTCTTACGGCTACGGCCACTCCCGATGTAGTAGAAGATATCCAGAACCAGCTTCACTTCAAGAAGCAAAACGTATTTAAAATGAGTTTTGCCCGCAAGAATCTTGCCTATGTGGTGCGCACCACCAACGACAAGTTGACCGAAATGGTTCATATCCTGCAGTGTACCCAAGGCTCAGCAATCATTTACGCGAGAAGCCGAAAACGAACCAAGGAGATGGCAGAACTTCTGAACAAACAAGGTATTTCTGCTACATTTTACCATGCCGGACTGGATTCCGACGTGAAGGATATCCGACAGAAAAACTGGCAAAATGACGAGATAAGGGTAATGGTAGCAACCAATGCTTTCGGCATGGGAATAGACAAGTCAGATGTGAGAATGGTAATTCATATAGATTGTCCAGACTCACTGGAAGCCTATTTTCAAGAGGCGGGACGAGGCGGAAGAGACGGCGAAAAAGCTTATGCTGTGCTGCTCTACAACCAGAGCGATGAAAACAAACTCATGAAACGCATAGACGAAACCTTCCCAGACAAAGAATTCATCAAAGACGTTTACGAGCATCTTGCTTACTTTTTCCAGGTGGCAGTTGGAAGCGGAATGGGACAGACTTTCATGTTCGAGATAGAGAAGTTCTGCTTCACCTACAAGTACTTCCCTACTCGCGTAGACTCGGCTCTGCGCATTCTGGAGCGCTCAGGCTATATCCACTACGAGGACAATCCTGACAGAAAAGCAAGAATCAGATTTAACATCAGCCGAAATGATCTCTATCTGCTAGAGAATGTTTCGGAGAAGGAAGAGTCTGTTATTACGGGGCTTCTGCGTAATTACGGCGGTCTGTTTACCGACTATGTTTACATTGATGAGTCGCTGATAGAGCGTGTAAGCGAACTAAACCGTCAGCAGGTATACATGATTCTGAAAAATCTGAGTGCCCGCCACATCATCGACTTCATTCCCCGCCGCAAGACACCTTATATCAGCTACACGCGTCCTAGGGAAGATGGTTTCAGAGTTATCATCCCTGAGGAGGTATGGGAAGTACGCAAGAAACAGTTTACTGCCCACATCAAGAGCATTATCAGTTATGCAAAGAACGACAGCATCTGCCGTTCGCGCCAGCTTCTGAGTTATTTTGGCGAAAAAACGAAAATGAAGGACGACTGCGGGATATGTGATGTCTGCATAGACCACAAAATACCCCAGAAGCAAACTATTATATCAGAAATTCTAGACTTGCTGAAAGACGGAAAGCCACATGACATTACAGAATTAAACCAACTGAAATATGATTCAGAAGATATGGCTGCAGTTCTTGAAGAAATGGTTGTGGAGAATATGATGAATGTTGAGGAAGATAAAATCCGGCTTGAACCGAAACCGGAAATGAAGTCCTAATATCTTATAAGTCCTGAAGAAGTAAAAGCTTTTCAGAAGAGAGATGCTTTTGCCTTTTCAGGGCTTTTTGTATATGCCAGCATTGGGATTTCGCATACGCCAGCAGCGAGATTTGTATATGCCAGCAACTTATACCCCCATATAAACAGAAAAAAGGGAACGACACCTCTCGGGCCATTCCCTTTTCAACATTATGTACGAGAAAAAAATTAGTTATTCTCAGGGCGAAGTTTACGAACTGTAACACCAGCCTGCCACATTTCCTTGTTGCGCATAGCCTCGAGTTCAGCGTTCAACTTCTCGCGGTAATCAGCCTGAGAGTTCTTGTCGATAGAAATCTGAGCCTCGTTACCTGTCTTTACAGAGTAATACAACCACTCCATTACAGGCTTGATAGCCTCACGGAAACGAGGAGCCCAGTCAAGAGCACCACGCTGAGCTGTTGTTGAACAGTTAGCATACATCCAATCCATACCCTTAGCACCGAAGAGAGGGCCAAGGCTCTGTGTGAGCTCCTCAACAGTCTCGTTGAAAGCCTCAGATGGTGAGTGACCATTCTCGCGGAGCACGTCATACTGTGCCTCCAACAATCCCTCAATTGCACCCATCAATGAGCCACGCTCACCTGTGAGGTCAGAAGTAGCCTCACGCTGGAATGTTGTCTTGAACAAATAACCGGCACCGATACCGATACCGAAGGCAATAGTCTTCTCCTCTGCCTTGCCAGATGCATCCTGGTATACAGCGTAAGAGCAGTTCAAACCACGACCCTCGCAGAACATAGTGCGGAGAGAAGTACCAGAACCCTTAGGAGCAACCATGATTACATCAATATCCTTTGGTGGAACAACGCCTGTGCGGTCGCTCCAGTTGATAGCGAAACCATGTGAATAATACAAAGTCTTACCTGCTGTGAGGTGTGGCTTTATCTTTGGCCAGCATGCAATCTGACCGGCATCAGAAAGCAACATACAGATGATAGTACCCTTTTCAGCAGCTTCCTCGATAGAGAACAATGTCTTACCAGGAACCCAACCATCCTTCAGACACTTCTCGTAGGTCTTACCCTGACGCTGTCCGACGATGACGTTGAAACCATTATCGCGAAGGTTACAAGCCTGACCAGGACCCTGGATACCATAACCGATAACTGCGATTGTTTCGTTCTTCAATACTTCACGTGCTTTCTCCAATGAAAATTCATGACTGGTGACAACAGTTTCCATTACGCCACCGAAATTCATTTCTGCCATAATTTTTATTTTTTTGTGCGGCTTGCCGTTTGTGGAGCCGCGGGTTATACTTGTCCATACGGATGCGAGCTGTATTCTTATCCAAAGAGAGCCTGTTTGATCCGTCCACCCCCTATCCAAGAAGGCGGCTCTGGGTTTATTTATATTTTCTGAGTGCAAAGGTAAGCAAATAAAATGAAACTACCAAATTTTTCTTTCAATTTTTAATAAATTTAGCCTTACTTCTTACAACTTCCACCTCATTTGCGTCATTTTTGCCGTTTTTTGTTATCTTTATGCAGTATTCTTGCATTTTTTCTGCCTCACTTGTTTCTTCCAAATAGAAATGAAGTTGGTCTCCCTGGTGACTTTCTGCTACGTAAGCTATCTCAAATCTTTGCAAAAAGTGATTTTTGTAATAATCCAGATCAAAGAGGTCGAGGATATGTTCGATGTATTTTACCGAGTTGATGTGCCCGTTAACATCTACATCATGATAATAGGTATCAATGGTTCTCACCAGCTTGGCATTCTTGCCCATTTTCACTCTCGAACTTGCCTGGATAGGACAAGGTTTTTCTGAATCAATATATTCTTTGATGAGCCCGTCGTGAATTTCAAAAAGATCAACAGGCTGTCGGGTCTCCGTATCAATCATTGCCCACACGCTCTTGCCGTAACCGTAAACCTTGGCTTCTTCTGATGATGATGTCTTGCCGCAAATTTTGAAATCTCGGGATGTGAAATATTTCATGGCACTCTCGCACCAGGTTTCTACCACAAAGCGGTCGTAAGACTTAGGCATCTCTGTCATCTCAATGGCCAGTCGGCTGAGAACCCATGTCTTGTGTCGGGGCATGAGGTAGTTCATGCCGAACCCGCGGTCGTTGCTGTGAAAATCGGCAGCATTGAGCAGATGATTTCCGAGATGCCCCATAAAGAGGTGGCTGCTGAAATCGCAGTGGAAAGGCTCAGATAGGAATTCGTAACGCCCTACCTTATCTAATATTTTCTGTTCCATAATATCTGTCTCGTCCTTTTAATTTGTTGTTTGTCCTGTTGTTTTAAACCGAAAAGCCCCCTGCTCCTCTAGTTTGAAGCCAGGGGAACAAAGGGCATCAAAATATGAAAGAAATCTAATCTTCTGAATTCTGCTTGAGATAATCAGAGATGGGTTCGTCAAAACTTCTCGTAACAGCGATTCTGCCGCTTCGGGTATACTGAAGGAGGCAGTTGTAGCTGTTGAGCTGCTGGAAGAGGTCGGCGATGTCTTCGGTAAGTCCTGCCAGAAGCACGGTGCTGTAGGTAGGATTCACCTCCATCATGCGGGCATCATGCTTGCGGATGGTGCGCGAAACCTCTGGATTTTCGAGCAATACCGGAGTGGAAATCTTGAAGAGAGCCACTTCATGGATGAAGATCTGGTCGTCGGAGTAGTAATCGCTCTTCACCACGTCAATCTTCTTCTCTATTGCCTTGTTGATTTTCTCAATCTGCTCTTCATCACTCCAAACCGTGATGGTATACTTGTGTATATTCTTGATACTGCTGGCCGAAACATTCAAGCTCTCGATATTTACCTGTCTGCGAGTAAACACGGCAGTAATCTGATTCAGGATACCGGCAATGTTTTCTGAGTAAACAAGCAATGTATATAATTTCTTTTCGTTGTTATTCTCCATTTTTCCAAATTTTAAAATAATCGGTTACTTTTCGGAGTTTTTCCTTTTCGGAGGATGCTTCCTCATGAAGGAATTTACACCTTATTATATATAGCCGAAAGCTTTTAATAATTCAACTCGAGTTGCATCTCATCTACACTCTTGCCCGGCAGCGTCATCGGAACGATGTCTTCATTCTCCTTGATGGCGCACTCCAACAGGTAAGGACCCTTGGTGCTGATCATCTTCTCCACCTTAGCCTGAAGGTCCTTGCGGTCTATTACCACATCGTATGGTATGCCGTAGGCCTTGGCAATCTCTGCATAATGAGGATTCATCATGTGGGTGAAGGAGTGACGGCCGCCGAACATCAGGTCTTGCCACTGGCGCACGTTGCCCAGATAGTTGTTGTTCAGCAGAATCATCTTTACCGGTGCCTGTTGCTCCATGATGGTGCCCAGTTCCTGGATGTTCATCTGGAAACCGCCGTCGCCGAAGAAACAGCAGATGGTGCGGTCGGGAGCTCCGAAGGTGGCACCGATGGCTGCCGGAAGACCAAAGCCCATGGTTCCGAAACCACCACTGGTTACGATGCTCAGCTTCTTGGTAAACTTGAAGTAGCGGCTACTGATCATCTGGTTCTGGCCTACGTCGTTTACGAGAACAGCCTCATTATGAGTAGCTTCCGTTACCACGTTGGTCACCTCGCCCATAAGCAGCGGTCCCTCTGTAGGGTGGATATCCTTCTCTATTACCTTTTCCTGTTCCTGCTGGCGGTATTCCTCGAAGGAATCTCTCCACTCGCGGTGAACATTCTTGTTCAGCAGACGGGTAATGGCTGGCAGACTCTGTTTGCAGTCGCCCACAACAGCCACATCGGTCTTGATAACCTTATCAATCTCAGCCTTGTCAATGTCCAGGTGAATAATCTTGGCCTGGGGAGCATACTTAGAAGGCACGCCTGTGATACGGTCGCTGAAACGCATACCGATGGCGATGAGCACATCACACTCCTGGGTCTTCATGTTGGTAGCATAAGAACCGTGCATGCCGAGCATACCCATGTTGAGCGGGTGGTTGCTAGGCAGGGCAGAAAGGCCGAGCAGGGTTCTGCCGGCAGGGATATCTGCCTTCTCGAGGAATTCGATGAGTTCATTATGTGCACCGCCAAGCTCTACTCCATGACCCACGAGGGCGAATGGTTTCTTGGCATTGTTGATGAGTTCGGCAGCTTCAGCCACCGCCTTTTCATCTATCGTAGGATAAGGGTTGTAAGATGTAACCTTCTCACATTTCACTGGTTCCCACTCGCATGTAGCCACCTGCGCATTCTTTGTAAAGTCGAGCACCACAGGTCCCGGGCGTCCGCTGCGGGCGATGTAGAAAGCACGGCTCACAGCCCATGCCACATCCTCGGCACGGCGTATCTGGTAAGACCACTTGGAGATTGGCTGGGTAACACCCACGAGGTCTACCTCCTGGAAAGCATCGGTACCCAGGGCACCTACGCCTACCTGTCCGGCGATGACTACGATTGGTGTAGAATCCATCATGGCATCAGCGATGCCGGTCAATGTATTAGTAGCTCCAGGACCACTAGTGACAAGAGCGACGCCCACTTCGCCGCTGACTCGGGCATAACCCTGTGCAGCGTGAGCAGCAGCCTGCTCGTGACGTACCAAGATGTGGTCAAACATCTTCTTTTCACCTCTCGTGTAACCGTACAGTGCATCAAACACTGGCATGATGCTGCCGCCCGGATATCCGAAGATGGTTTTAACATCCTCGTTTTTCAGGGAGCGCATCAGTGCTTCGGCTCCTGTTATTACTTCTTTTGCCATTTATATGTTATTATTCTGAATAATTCAAAAACTTTTCTTTTCTCAAAGACTCTAAAAACTGTCTTTTCAAAGACTCTCGAAGACTAGTCGATGATTCTCACACCGCCCTTATCTGCCGAACTTACGCTCTGGGCATAAGCGCGCAGTGCCTTGCTAACCACGCGGTTGCGCTTCAGCGGCTGCTGTGGGCGTGCTGCGAGTTCCTCGTCAGAGAGCTTCACATTGATGGAGCGGCTAGGGATATCAATGACGATGATGTCGCCATCCTTAATCTTGCCGATGTTACCACCTGCTGCAGCCTCAGGACTGATGTGACCGATGCTCAAGCCTGATGTACCGCCTGAGAAGCGGCCGTCGGTGATGAGGGCACATTCCTTGCCCAGGTGACGGCTCTTGATGTAAGAGGTTGGGTAGAGCATCTCCTGCATGCCAGGGCCACCCTTCGGACCCTCGTGGGTGATGACTACGCAGTCGCCTGAGTTAACCTTTCCGCCGAGGATGCCTTCGCATGCATCTTCCTGAGAATCAAAGCATACGGCTGGACCCTCAAAATGCCAGAGCACTGGGTCTACGCCGGCTGTCTTTACTACGCAACCGTTCTGGGCGATGTTGCCGAAGAGCACTGCCAGTCCGCCATCCTTGGTGTAGGCATGCTCGAGGTCGCGGATACAACCCTCGGCGCGGTCGGTGTCGAGACTCTCCCACTGAGCATCCTGGCTACCCATCTGGGTAGAGAACTTTCTGCCCGGTGCTGAATGGTAGATTCTGTCAGCCTCGGCATCAATCTCTTTGCCGGTAATGTCGTATTTCTTCATCTGCTCATCGAGTGTTTTGCCGTCAACACGCTTTACGGCGCCGTTGATCAGACCGCCCTTGTTCAGCTCGTTCAGGATACCGAGGATACCACCTGCGCGGTTGCACTCCTGTACACTGTATTTCTGGGTGTTAGGGCTCAACTTGCAGAGGCAAGGCACCTTGCGGCTCAACTGGTCGATGTCTTCCATCTTGAAGTCTGCGCCAGCTTCCTGAGCTACTGCCAGCAAGTGGAGCACGGTGTTGGTGCTTCCGCCCATGGCGATGTCCAGGGTCATGGCGTTGAGGAATGCGTCGCGGGTAGCTATATTGCGTGGCAATACGCTCTCGTCGCCGTCCTCATAATATGCGTAAGCGTTCTTAACTATCTGGCGTGCAGCATCTTTGAAGAGCTGGATGCGGTTCTTGTGGGTAGCAAGAATGGTTCCGTTGCCTGGCAAACTCAGACCGATGGCCTCGGTGAGTGAGTTCATTGAGTTGGCGGTAAACATACCTGAACAGCTACCGCAACCTGGGCAGGCGCACTGCTCAATCTGCGTCATCTCCTCGTCAGAAACGCTTGTATCAGCACCCTTAATCATAGCTGTAATCAAGTCGGCGTTCTCACCCTTCCAGCGTCCGGCTTCCATAGGTCCACCTGAGCAGAACACGGTAGGAATGTTCAGTCGCATAGATGCCATGAGCATACCTGGGGTTACCTTGTCGCAGTTTGAGATGCAAATCATGGCGTCGGCTTTGTGAGCATTGACCATGTATTCTACAGAGTCGGCAATGATGTCACGGCTTGGGAGGGAATAGAGCATTCCGTCGTGTCCCATTGCGATACCGTCGTCAACGGCGATGGTATTGAATTCGGCTGCGTAGCACCCCATAGCTTCGATTTCCTTCTTGACGATCTGACCGATTTCATGAAGATGGGTATGACCTGGCACAAACTGAGTAAAGCTGTTCACGATAGCAATGATTGGTTTACCAAACTGCTCGTGTTTCATACCTGCAGCTACCCAGAGTGCTCGGGCACCTGCCATTCTTCTGCCTTCAGTGCAGACGCTACTTCTTAATGGATGTTTCATATCTTTTTTTCTTTTATTTCCTTGCTTAAAAGGGCTCTTTCGAGCCCATTTGTTATAATTTGCCTGCAAAGATACAGAGAATTTATGTAATAGCCAACTAATTTCGTATAAAATTTCAGAAAACTTCGTTTTTTTGTTAGAAAAACAAATAAAATGCTTACAATTTATCACGATAGATACTCATTTCTGCTGATTTTGTGCAAAAAAACAAGAAAGAGCTTATTAACCACACTGAACTCTTATCTTATTAAGATTACCTGACGAAAAAGTATAAAGCGAGGCGGCCAGACATGTAAGAAAGATAAGAAGAAAAAAAATCCTCCTAAACCGAAGTTTAGGAGGACCTGGTCACAAGACCAAATATCTGAAACTACTTATTTCTTTATTCAGCTGCATTGTTATCATTGAATGTAGCAACACGGTTGAACTCAACCTGCTTGAAGAGCTTGTCAGTAGCACCCATACCCTTAGCCTGAAGACGATTTGCGCTAATCTTGTAAGTCTTAACGAGAATGTTCTTTACAGCATTGGCACGAGCCTCAGAAAGTTTCTGGTTAAGTTCCTTAGAACCCTCTGGAGATGCATAACCCTTAATTTCAACCTTAGCATTTGGATGATTCTTCATATACTGAGCAATCATCTCGATGTTTGGCATCTGGCTACGCTCTACTTTTGACTTACCTACAGTAAACAATACTGTTGGCTGCAAATTGGTAGCAGTAGCTGGCTTTACATACTTAGGAGCCTTCTGGCACTCATTGAGCGCATTCTGGAGATCCTTGATCTGCTTGTCCTTAGCTGCGAGTTCAGAATCCTTGCTATTCAAGTCGTTGCGGAGGTTGTTGATCTGACCATTCAAACCATCAATCTCGTTCTGGTCGCGTGGAGTTACGATAGTGAAGTTGTGAGAGTTGTTAGAACCCTTGAACTTGTAGTTAACACCCACCTTAACCTGGAAAGCAGACTTGTTAACATCAAACTGGCAACCATTGCAAGCACTCTTGTTGTCGTGAAGGAACCAATTCATAGATGGCTCTACATATACCTGCCAAGCCTTGTTTGCGCCAAGGTTGAATGCGAAGTCAACACCTGCGTTAGCTGTGAGGGCATTGAGGTTGCCATTATGAAGGTTGAAAGAGTGGTAACCACCAATGCCTGCCAATGGGATGATTTCGAATTTACGTGGCTCACCCTTGTAACCCAAGAAGAGGTTTGTTGCATTGATAGTACCGATGAACTTACCGCTTGCACCACGAACCAAAGTCTTATGTGTAAAAGGCAGGTTGCGGTTACGAGCATAGAGGTCAGCCTCTACAGCAGCACCCCAAACTGGAGTAAACCACTTTCCGAGACGTACACCTACTGAAGGATTTACGTTCTTGAACCATGCATTGTGAGTAGTCTTTGTAGCAGCTCCAACGTTTACACCAAGATACCAATTGTCAAAGAACTTGCTCTCCTGTGTAGTCTGAGCAGATGCAGATACTGCCATTACGGCAGCAGCAAACATTAATACTAACTTTTTCATTTTCTCTCTAAAATTTGATTTTATATAAA
>JAJXBQ010000213.1:0-5576 GCA_021640525.1 Segatella copri | reverse complement strand
TCATTTTCCATCAGTTTTCCACCTTTCTGTGTCTACTTTTTGAGGGGCAGCAATTGTAGATTTGCAGCAGATTTTTTTAAGAAGGAGTGCTTATGCAGAAGAAAAAGGATAAAAACCTGATGAAAACGGATGTAAAACCGATGAAACAAGGACTGCTGTCCCGGATTTTCCATCTCTATTACGATGGTTTCAGGACGATGACCCTGGGCAAGACGTTGTGGGCTGTCATCCTCATCAAGCTTGCCATCATCTTCCTGGTGCTCAAGCTCTTTTTCTTCCCAGATTTTATCAATACGAATGCCAAGAATGGAGACAAGGCAGACTTCGTTTCCAAGGAAATTCTGAGCAGATAAGACTCAGAATCCCCGCAACCTTCACATCGAAAGAAATACAAAAACATTATATAATAACAATTTTAAAACCATTCAACTATGATGACAAATCTATTGTTAGACATTACATCAGCCACCATCGATTGGTCGAGGGCGCAATTCGCACTCACGGCCATCTACCATTGGCTGTTCGTGCCGCTCACCCTGGGACTGGCAGTAATCATGGGCATCGCCGAAACATGCTACTACCGCACCAACAAGCCGTTCTGGAAGCACGTAACCCGTTTCTGGCAAAAACTCTTTGGCGTCAACTTCGCCATGGGCGTTGCCACAGGCATCATCCTGGAGTTTGAATTCGGCACCAACTGGAGCAATTACTCCTGGTTCGTGGGCGACGTATTCGGCGCTCCCCTAGCCATCGAAGGCATCCTGGCATTCTTCATGGAGAGCACCTTCGTAGCCGTAATGTTCTTCGGCTGGGATAAGGTGAGCCGGGGCTTCCACCTTGCCTCTACCTGGCTCACGGGACTTGGCGCCACCATTTCAGCCTGGTGGATTCTCGTAGCCAACGCCTGGATGCAATATCCTGTAGGGCAGGAATTTAATCCCGACACCATGCGCTTCGAGATGACTTCGTTTATGGATGTGGCACTCTCGCCATTCGCCATCAACAAGTTCACCCATACCGTTACTTCCTCCTGGATCATCGGCGCCACCTTCGTAGTAGCCGTAAGTTGCTGGTATCTCCTGAAGAAGAGAGAAACCCAACTTGCCAAGGCGAGCATCAAGATGGGTGCCGGAGTAGGACTCATCGCCACCCTGCTGGCTGCGATGACCGGCGACAGCTCTGCCTACCAGGTGGCACAGGTGCAGCCGATGAAACTGGCTGCGATGGAAGCATTATATAATGGTGGAAACGGCGAAAGCCTCACGGCGATAGCAGCCGTTCACCCCTTCCAGCAGCCCGATTACGAAAACGAGCAGGAGCCAGCCATGCGCATCGCCATCCCCAACATGCTCTCGTTCTTAGCCACCCGCACAGCCGATGGCTACGTGCCTGGCGTGAACGATATCCTCAAGGGTTACACCCACGAGGATGGCACCCGGGAACCATCCGTGCAGGAAAAGATAGCCCGGGGCAAGAAGGCGATTGTTGCCCTGAAAACCTATCGCGAAACGAAGGCGAAAGACCAGCTTCCTATCCTCAGGGAGAACATGAAATACTTCGGATATGGTTACATCAAGGATGCCAAGGAACTGGTGCCGAGCATCCCGATCTGCTTCTACGCCTTCCGCCTGATGGTGGGAGTAGGCTGCCTGCTCATCCTCTTCTTCGCCCTCAGCCTATTCCTGGTCTATAAGAAGGAAATCGCCCAATACCGATGGTTCCTCATTTCCGCCATCATCATGATTCCGCTGGCTTACATCGCCTCAGAATCGGGCTGGATAGTAGCAGAAATCGGTCGCCAGCCTTGGACCATCCAAGACCTGCTGCCAGTAAGTGCCGCCATCTCCGACATCGAGGCAGGCAGCGTGGCCACCACCTTCTTCATCTTCCTGGCACTCTTTACCACCATGCTTGCCGTAGAAATCAGCATCCTGGTGAAGCAGATTAAGAAAGGACCGGAATATGAATAAAAACTTAAGATGATAAACTTAAGATTATGAATTAACTTTATGACATTAGCATTATGACATACGAATTTTTGCAATCATACTGGTGGTTCCTCGTATCATTATTAGGAGCCCTGCTGGTGTTTCTCATGTTTGTACAGGGAGCCAACACCTTGATATTCTGTTTGGGAAAAACGGAAGAAGAGCGTCGCCTCATCATCAACTCTACGGGACGAAAATGG
The DNA here is from genome assembly GCA_021640525.1 of Segatella copri. Taxonomy (GTDB): domain Bacteria; phylum Bacteroidota; class Bacteroidia; order Bacteroidales; family Bacteroidaceae; genus Prevotella; species Prevotella copri_S. Next base: position 3,388 of record JAJXBQ010000213.1, on the reverse strand, counting down.
GAGTTCACCTTCACCACGCTCGTCACCTTCGGCGGAGCCTTCTTCGCCTCGTTCCCATTGTTCTACAGCACCAGTTTCGGCGGAGCCTACTGGCTGTGGATGATCATCCTGTTCTCGTTTGTGATTCAAGCCGTGAGCTATGAATTCCAGAACAAGATAGGTAATTTTCTTGGACCGAAGACCTTTCAGATCTGCCTCATCATCAACGGCATCGTGGGTCCGCTGCTTCTTGGCGGAGCCGTAGCCACCTTCTTCAACGGCAGCAATTTTCTGATAGACAAGGGCAATATTACCAACAGTCTGCAACCCGTCATCAGCCGCTGGGCAAACACCAGTCATGGTCTTGATGCCCTGCTCGACCCATGGAACGTGGTGCTGGGACTTGCCGTACTGATGCTAGCCCGCATTCTGGGCATGCTCTACATCAAGAACAACATCGAGCACCAGCAGATTCAGGAGCGTTGCACCCGCCAGTTGCCATGGAATGCCCTCCTCTTCCTATTGTTCTTCCTGCCATTCCTCATCAGATTGATGATAAAAGATGGATTCAGCACTTCTTCCGGCATTACGATTGAGAGCATGAAGTATCTTCACAATCTTCTGGAGATGCCAATCTTGATTGTAATATTATTAATAGGAATAGTGCTCGTTCTTTTCGGCATTTTCAAGTCATCGAGGAGCGTGCAGTATAGAAAGGGAATCTGGTTTACGGGCATCGGAACCGTGCTTACCGTGCTGGTTCTGCTGCTGATAGCCGGCTGGAACAATACCGCCTACTATCCGTCGAACATCGACCTTCAGAGTTCGCTCACCCTCGCCAACAGCTGTAGCAGCGAGTTCACGCTCCGCACCATGGCGATAGTCTCCCTCCTCATCCCGTTCGTGCTCGCCTACATCGTCTTTGCCTGGCGCGCCATCGACCGCAAGCGCATTACGCAGGAAGAGATAGAGCAGGGAGAAGCGTATTAAAAAAGACAGAAAAAGTGAGCCACTTCAAAAGTCCCACAGATACTACAGATTTACACAGATTCATTCTTGCCATAATCGGGAGGATAATTCCCCAAATATTCAAACAAAAAAATCTACGAAATCTGCGTGCCTTTTTATCCAAAGACCGAACAGGTCAAGAATCTGTGTAAATCTGTGAAATCTGTGGGACAAAGAAATCTGTGGGACAAAGAAAATCCTACAGCTCTATCACCTCCAAATCATCCGGAACGAAGATTCTACCCTTGAAGTTCTCGGCAGCTTCACGGGTGTAATTTTCTTTACGATTTGCGAGCGTTTTCTCCTCCGTATGATACAGGATAAGATTCTTCACGCCCAGTTCCTCCGCCAGTTTTCCGGCATCAAGCGCCGTACTGTGGCACTTCTCATAAGGCTTGAACGTATCGCGGTCGGCATAGAGACAGAACGCCTCGCACATCATCCAGTCAGCCCCCACTATGTAGCGTCGGTTCAGCTCGTTATAAGGCTCATCGCCCAGGCACGCCAAGACCAAAGGCTTATCCGATTCATCAGAAGAAGGCAACTCAGCCCGGAATCCGAACTGTTTTTCCTTAGTAGACTGAATATCAAAGCATTCCAGCTTCATATCCCCCACTTCGAAACAATCACCATCTTCCAGCTGATGGAACACCACCCTTTCAGCCACCTTAGCCAGTTGCTTCTTGGCAAGAATCATGTCGATGATGGTCTTGATCACCTTCATCACCTTATCGTTTCCATACACATGCAGCAATCCCTCGTAACCCTTACATTGTGCCACCATTCGGATTACCCTGATCACACCCAACACATGGTCGGTATGGGCATGGGTAACGAAGAGGTGATGAATATCAGAAATCTGAACATTCACCTTCTTCAGCTGCGCCAGTATTCCGTTTCCTCCGCCCGCATCCACCAGCATCAGGGTGCTGGGAGTTTGGAGCACAAAACAGGTATTATAAATCTGGGAAACCGTAGCATTTCCCGTACCCAGCATCGTAATTTGAGTCGTTGTCTTATCCATTATCGTATTCGTTATCTATTTGATTCACGTCCGCAAAACTACTCATTTTCTGATAAAACACCAAGAAAAAGCCCCGAAAACTTTGCTTATTCCAAATAATAATCTTAACTTTGCGGCATAAAACAAAAAGCAGGTTTCGATTATGGCAAAAATAGAAAGAACATATAATCTGGATACAGTTCTCTTTAGCAATACGAACAAGGGGATGAACTATCCGTTCACCCCCACTATCAAATTATTGCTCAATCTTCCATTTGCCTTCCCCGTACCATTTAACCACTTGACTTGCGGTATAAGGCTCAAAATCCCATTCGCTGGAGAACCTATTGTCCATGGTTTTGCTCAACGCCTGCGATAGGCTTTTGCGCCAAGGACTTTTGAGAGCGTATCGGTTTGAGGAGCAGGAAGTGGAGGGCGTTCGCGGCAAGCTGAATCTTGCTGAGACTTTGAAAAGCGGTAAGCAGCTAAAAGGCAAAACCATCTGCCAGATAGATGAGCTTACGCAGGATGTAGTCATCAACCGGGTTATCTTTTCTACCTTGAAGAGACTGATGAGGATAGAGGGAATTGATGAGAATATCAGAGCCAGGTTGCGAAAGACTTTGGCAAAATTTCCTCATATTGAGGAGATTCGGGTTACAGAAGGTTTACTGGGGCGGCTTCTTCAGCATAGGCTTAGCGGGTTTTATAAGCTGGTTCTTAATATCTGCCGGTTGATTTGGGACTCTACCCTTCCCTGCAAGGATAAGGATGGCAGACTGGAGTTTTTGGATTTCACGGAGGATGATTTCCGGATGAACTGCATCTTTGAGCGATTCCTCATGAATTTCTGCAAGCAGAATTGCCGGGATGAGTATCCTGAGGTGCATCGGGAATATATTGATTTCCAGCTTTCACCTTTCGGGATGATGTTTAAGGAGGCTGGCGAGGCTCTACCGATGATGGAAACCGACGTGACGCTTTTCAATCCGAATACGCAGGAGAAGCTTATTCTTGATGCCAAGTTTTACCGCGAGGCGCTGGTTTCGAAGTTTGGCGGCAGGGAGAAGGTTCGCAGGGACCATCTCTCGCAGATTCTTTCTTACGTGATGAACCAGGAAGACCGGAGCAAGCCGCATACTATGAATGCTTGCGGAGCTTTGGTCTACCCTACCGTGGATGAGGATTTCGACTTTTCTTATAGGTATAAGGAGACGGGGCATCGCATCTTTGTGAGGACGATAAACCTGGGGCAACCTTGGAGGAAAATAGAGGAACGGGTGAAGGAGATTGTGAAGGGAGAAGGCAGGGATGAATGGTGAAGATTGGCGATGAAGGACAAGCGATGAGGGACAAGCGATGGAATCGCTTGGAACGGGGGTGAGAGGGGGACTGCTC
>JAJXBQ010000212.1:0-5607 GCA_021640525.1 Segatella copri | reverse complement strand
ATATAAGTATAGCATAAACGAATGAATAAGTTCTGTAAACGCCTGCGCTATAGCGTGGGCGGAACTTATCGTTTATGCGGGCCCGGCAAAAGCCTAAGTGTTGATAAGGGAAGCTCACGCTTCTTCTTTGTCTTCACTTCATCAAGGCTTTCCTTGGATGGCTTTCCTGCTAATCCTTCTGTCCGCTGCCCGTTTTACTCCGATAATGATTTAGTTCCAAACGCACCCATCAGCTATAGCAAAAGACGTTGGAGTTTGCTTCAATGTTTGTTGCTATACCTTATTATATATAGTGACTAACAATGAAAAGAGCTACGAATGGACAAATTAAGAATGCAGAGTAGTAATGGTGTCGAGGACAACATTACGAAAATTGCGCAGCTGTTTCCCGACTGCGTTACGGAGACCATGGACGAAAGAAGCGGTCAGCCAAAGCACCTCATAGATTTCGAGAAACTCAAGCAGAATCTTTCTGATAGTGTAATGTCAGAAAGAGCAGAACGCTACCAGTTTACCTGGCCCGACAAGAGCAAGGCGATTCTCCTTGCCAACTCTCCTATCAATGCCACACTTCGCCCTTGCCGTGAAGACAGCGTTGATTTCGATAACACACAGAACCTTTATATCGAGGGTGACAACCTCGAAGTTCTTAAATGTCTGAAGGAGACTTACCTCCATAAGGTGAAAATGATCTATATCGACCCACCTTACAACACCGGAAACGATTTTGTGTATGAAGATGATTTCGCTCAGTCTTCAGAAGAATACCTCGCCAACTCAGGACAGTTTGACGAGCAGGGCAACCGTATGTTTACCAATGCCGAAAGCAATGGTAGATTCCATACCGATTGGCTCAACATGATTTATCCGAGATTAAAGGTTGCTAGAGACTTGCTGACCGATGATGGTGCTATTTTTATATCTATTGGTGACGATGAGGGAGATAATTTACAAAAAGTCTGTGATGAGATTTTTGGAGAAAAAAACTTCATCGCAGATATTTGTCATAAACATAGAGCATCTGTTTCAAATGATAGAATTATATCTGAAAATCATAACCACTTATTATTTTACTGTAAAAAAGTTGCAACTCTTTTCTCAAAGCATAAACTGATAGGAGAAGACCCAGTATTAGAAGGGTTTAATTTAGAAGATGAAAGAGGAAAATATAAACTAACACCAGTTGATGGACCTGGAGGAGCAAAAAAGGGAAACCCGCATTATGAGTTTTTAGGAGTTACAGGATATTGGCGTTACTCAAAAGAAACTATGCAAGCAAAATATGACCAAGGTTTAATTGTTAGAACAACTAATGGTTTACAACAAAAATATTATTTAGAGCAAGCCAAACTCTCTAGAAGAACTGTAACAACATGGTGGGATGATAATTTTTTAACTTCTTCAGCAACTAAGCAATTAATTGATTTAATGGGAACCAAAACATTTGATAATCCCAAAAATGTCAATTTGTTGCTGCGTTGTTTAAAAATGATAACCAAATTTGATAAAGATTCTCTCATCCTCGACTTCTTCAGCGGCTCCGCCACCACAGCCCATGCCGTCATGCAGCTCAACTCCGAAGATGGCGGCAACCGCAAGTTCATCATGGTGCAGCTCCCAGAAAAGACCGAAGAGAAGAGCGAAGCTTTCAAGGCTGGCTATAAGAACATCTGTGAAATCGGTAAGGAAAGAATCCGTCGTGCCGGCAAGAAAATCAAGGAGGAATCTCCTTTAACCACCCAAGACCTCGATACTGGCTTCCGTGTGCTGAAACTCGATTCCACCAACATGCAGGACATTTACTATTCTCCAAAGGATATTTCGCAAGCCGACCTCTTCTCGCAGGTGGATAATGTAAAGCCGGATAGAACGGGGGAAGACCTGCTCTTCCAGGTGATGCTCGAACTCGGTGCAACCCTGGATTCGAAGATAGAAACGACAACGGTAGCTGGCAAGACCATCTATAACGTTGCCGAAGGATACCTTGTGGCTTGCTTCGACCCGGATGTAACCGACGATGTGGTGAAGGCCATCGCTCAGATGCAGCCAGCCTATGCCGTGCTCCGTGACACCAGCATGAAGGACGATTCCACCGCTACCAACTTCGAGCAAATCTTTAAAACATATTCTCCTGACACGGTCACCAAAATCCTTTAAAGGATTTTGAAAGGTAAAAAAGTAAAAAGGTAAAAAAGTAAAAAGAGCATTTTTGCTGTGTTTACTTGAAACTTGCAAAAGTAAAAAGAGCTTTACTGATTACGATTATGAAACTGAAGTTTAAGATACAACAATATCAGACCGATGCCGTGGAGAGCGTCATCAACGTCTTCAAGGGGCAGCCCAACCAAGCCAACCTGGAATACAGGATGGATAAGGGAAAACTGTATGTGGTTGATAGCAAGAAGTTTGATATCAAAATAGAACATCCAGATGTCTTTGCCGATAGCGATGATATCGGCAATAGTCTGGGTTACAAAAACAACCGCCTTGCCATGGATAAGGTGGCTCTCTTTGACAACATCCGACAGATTCAGACCGAGAACAATATCCATCAGGATGAAGAACTCTGTCAGAAACTCGGAGCCTGCCAGCTCGATGTGGAGATGGAAACCGGTACGGGAAAGACTTACGTCTATATCAAGACCATGTTCGAACTGAACAAGCAGTATGGCTGGACCAAGTTTATCGTGGTGGTTCCAAGCATCGCTATCCGAGAGGGAGTGAAGAAGAGCTTCGACATCACGGTAGATCACTTCATGGAGCAATACGGCAAGAAGGCTCGCTACTTCATCTACGACAGTAGCAGCCTCAACGATATCGACACATTCTCGCAGAGCAACGACATCAGCGTGATGATCATAAATACCCAAGCCTTCAACACCATGAAGGAAGGAGCCAAGAACAAGGCGGCACGCATCATCAACTCCGAACGAGATGAGTTCGGTTCCCGAAAGCCTATCGCCGTTCTTGCTGCCAACAACCCTATCATCATCCTGGATGAACCACAGAAGATGGGAGGTGCCGCTACACAGACGGCACTCAAAGCCTTCAATCCGCTCTTCACCCTGAACTACTCAGCTACCCACAAGGAACACCACAACACGGTGTATGTACTCGATGCACTCGATGCCTACAACCACAAGCTGGTGAAGAAAATAGAGGTAGTAGGCTTTGAACTGAAGAACCTGAAAGGTACCGACAGCTATATCTATTTTGCAGAGCTGCTGCTCTCGAAAGACAAGGCACCACAGGTAAGGTTGGAGATAGAACAGCAGAGCACTACGGGAGCCATCAAGCGAATCTACAAGAAATTGGGTGAAGGCGACGACCTCTATAGTGCATCAGGAAATATGCTGCAATACAAGGGATTCATGATTACCGATATCGTGGTGGATGCCCGTCAGCCAAGCCGCAGCCAGGTGAAGTTCAGCAACGGCGAAAGTCTGATGCTGAAGGAAGTAATCGGCAACGTAACTGCCGGCCACAAGGCTCGCATCCAGATAAGGGAAACCATCAAGGCGCACTTCCGCAAAGAGAGTGCGCTCTTCCATCGTGGCATCAAGTGCCTCTCGCTTTTCTTCATCGACGAGGTTGCCAAGTATCGCCAGTATGATGAAGACGGCAATGCGCTGCTGGGACGCTATGGAGAGATTTTCGAACAGGAATACCGGGCAGAACTACTGGAGAATCAGAATATGTACGACCCGGAGTATATGCAGTATCTCAGCTGCATCCCTGTCAACAAGACCCATGAGGGTTATTTCTCCATCGACCCCAAGACCAAGCGCATCAAGGACAGCGATGAGAAGAAGGGAGCAGGAAGCGACGACGTATCGGCTTACGACCTGATTATGAAAGATAAAGAACGACTACTGAGTCTCGACCCAACTTACTCGCCAGTTCGCTTCATCTTCTCTCACTCAGCCTTGCGAGAAGGTTGGGACAATCCGAACATCTTTCAGATCTGTTCGCTCAGACAAGCAAACAGCATCTCGCAGAAGCGTCAAGAAGTGGGACGAGGTCTGCGACTCTGCGTTGACAACAAGGGAGTGCGTCAGGATGCCGATACCCTGCAGGGACAGGTGCAACAGATTAACCGTCTTACCGTGATTGCCTCTGAGGGCTATGCTGATTTCGTAAACGACCTGCAGAAGAATATTTCGGAAGATCTCTACGACCGTCCGAAGGTTGCCGACATCGATTACTTCGATGGAAAAACCTTCACGATTGAGGATGGCAGCAAGCATAGTATCACGACGTCAGAAGCCAAGAAGATATATTTCTATCTGGTAAAGAACGGTTATGTGGATGACGAAAGTCATGTAACCGATGCTTACCGCTCTGCCGCTACATCGGGAACACTCGCAACATTGCCAGATGAAGTAAAGCCATACGGCAAATGGATTCACAAACTGATAGAAGGCGTATGGAATCCTTCTGCCCTTGACGGTATGATAGAAAACGGAAGTACGCCACAGACTCCGGAGAACAGACTGAATGAGAACTTCACGAAGAAGGAGTTCCAGGAACTCTGGAATCGCATCAACCACAAATATGCCTATACGGTGAACTTCGAAAGCAAGGAACTGATAGAGAAAGCCATTGCCGCCATAAACAAGGAACTGGTAGTTTCGAGACTGAGCTACGTGGTAACCCGAGGAGTGCAGAAGACGGAACTGAAGCATGACGACATGAAGGCGGGCAGCATGATGGTGCAGGAAGAAATGCAGCATGATGACCTGAGAACGGATGTCGTAAGCACCGTAAAGTACGACCTGCTAGGCAAGATAGCCACCAATACCCGATTGACCCGCAAGACCATCGCCGGGATTCTGAGTCAGATTAAGCCAGAAAAGTTTGATATGTACAAGATGAATCCAGAAGAGTTTATCCGCAGGGTAAGTCGTCTGATACTGGAGCAGAAAGCCACCATCATCGTAGATCACATCAGCTACAACGAGATAGAGGGGAGCTACGATTCCGCCATCTTTACGGAAGAGAAACATACCTCGCTCGACAAGGCTTACCAAGGCAGGAAGAGCATCGTGGATTATGTGTTTACCGATGGAACGGCAAAGCAGAGTGTGGAGCGCAAGTTCGTGGAAGACCTCGATACGAGTACCGACGTTGCCGTATATGCCAAGTTGCCAAAAGGCTTCCACATTCCTACCCCTGTGGGCAATTATTCTCCCGACTGGGCGATAGCATTCAAGGATGGTGCCGTGAAGCATGTCTATTTCGTAGCCGAAACCAAGGGCAGCATGTCAACCCTCGACTTGCGAGGCATAGAAGATGGCAAGATAGCCTGTGCCGACAGGCTCTTCGAGCAACTCTCCGGTTCGGGCATCTACTATCATAAGGTAACCAACTACGACGACTTGATGGAATGGGTGAAATAATTCTTAATGTTAAATGTTATCGCCTCCTCTCTCACCATCTACGCCTTCGAAGCCATGAAGGCGGAACTGGAGAAAGAGGAGGAAGTGCGCTTTATCTTTTTTTTGATGATTTCAACACCACCCAACTGAATTGATAGAGGGGCATTCCTCTTCCTCTGCAGTTCTCGTGCTTTGCCTGTTATCTCCATATTGTTGAGTGGATAGCCCA
>JAJXBQ010000211.1:3363-5653 GCA_021640525.1 Segatella copri | reverse complement strand
CTACAAGCTATACACGCAAACTTCTGATAATGAAGGCACCTATATCTTCCGGTCTCTACAAGATAGTTACTATAAGCTATTCTTTGCAATATGACATCATTTAGAGTTTATGCCAGTGAAAAGAAAGAATGCACACATAGAGAGAATGTGCCTCTCTACGTGTTTGGCTGATTTTACTTTGTTACTGCATTATACAAATCCTGGTAGGTTTTCACCACACTATACGCCACATCGCCAGTGCTGATAGCTGCAAAATGGCGACGGGCGCACTCTATCTTGGCATCCTCGGCACGGCGAAGTTGTGATACTTCGATGTCGTTGCCTTTGGTTTCTGCCACGAAATAGACGTGCTTCACGGAATCTTCTCGAAAAGCTACAGCCCAGTCGGGATTATATTTGCCCATCGGGGTGTTGATGTAGAATCCACCGGGCAGTTTGCTATATACCACCACATCATCCTCAGCTTCCAGCGACTCGGCAAAACTCTTTTCGATACCTTCACTATCTACCACTACAAGATCGTAAAGCGACTTGGTACTTTCGATAGCATTCTTGCCAAGTGTACCACGCAGCGTAGCTTCCTCAAAGATGCCAGTACCAAAAGTTCCAGCACATTTCTCATACTGAATGTGTTGGATGAGCGAGATAGCCTTACAATCGTTGATGATGCGACCGGCTTTGATGATGAACTCTTCTGGATTCAGCTTGAACTGATGGAAAGTCGCATGATTAACGCCTTTCAGCATTTCTACAATGGTGCGGCGAGTTAGACCGGTGGATTGCACGAGTTCACCTACCAAGTCGTAAGTTACTTCTGCTCCAATAACTTCCGTTACCCGAATGGTTTTCACTGTAGCGGCACTCATGGCTGCTCCGGCTTCCAATTCTTCGCGGTCACGGATGCTTTCCATGCCGCCACTCTCCACTACAATACGGATTTCTGTCACATTCAGGTGCTTGTCGAGTGCATCAATGGCACTCTTGATGAGTTTTGGCGTTTCAAAACTCACGTTATAGTAGGTACGTGTATTGATGCGCCGCCACAACTCTTGCCACTCTTTTTTGTTGAAGTTGTCTTTAACTAAGTGAGCCTCCGTTTTATTACGTCCATTGGCTGGTTTGAAGGCATCGGGATTGAACACTTTATCCAACTGTTTGATGATAAACGAATGTAGATTTTCCACCCCACCAAACTGGAGTGAACCGGCTTTCTTTTCGTCAAAGTACTTTTGCGTGAGCTTGCCTTTCTTGATGTAACCTTGGACTATCAGTTCTTCGTGGATTTCCACGGCTTGTTCGGTCGTAATCTTTATGCTGTGTCCATCTTGTGTCTGTGCCAGTTGGTCGGCAAACAGTGTGGCTGTCACCACTACCGGACGGCTGGCACAGGCTTCTGCCATATCGGTTTGCAGCTTCTTGGCAAAGTCGTCATAGCTCTCGCTGGCAATAACGGTCAGGATATTGGTGTCGAACACATGGTCACCCAATACGTCGGCATCTTGACGTTCGCCCTTATCGTTGACGCATAGGCGCATACCACGACCCACCTCCTGACGTTTCTTGATTTCGTTGGAGGTGTCTTTCAACGTACAAATCTGGAACACATTAGGATTGTCCCAACCTTCCTTCAAGGCCGAGTGAGAGAAGATGAAGCGAATGGGGCAACTTTGGCTAAGTAAGCGCTCCTTATCCTTCATGATAAGGTCGAAACCACGTTCTTCGTTTTCGCCTTCCTTATTCTTCGATTCCACGTTCTTCCCTTTTTTATCGATAGAGAAGTAACCATCGTGAATGTTTTCGGGCGCATTCTTCGGATTGGAAAGGAAGCGAGTGTAGGCGGTATCCTTAAAGGTAGACATAAGCTCTTGCAAGGCACGTTGGTATTCCTCTTCAAACATCCGTGCAAATTTGCCCTTCTCTGCCGTGTCCTTACCGTAGATGCGGTAACTATCCACATGATCGATAAAGAAGAGCGAAAGCACCTTAATGCCGCGAGCAAAAAGTTGGCGTTCACGTTCCAAATGAGTCTTGATGGTTTCACGTATCTGGTGGCGACGGAGAATATCCTCATTCACGCTGCCCACCACCTCACCGGGATGAAGCGTCAGTCCGTTGAGGAAATGCACGGTATTGGTCAATCCGTCTATACATTCCACTTTAAAGTTATTGGCATACTCCTGCAAACCGCCACTTTGCTCTTTGAGATCGAATCCTTCGCCGACCAAACGAATGGTCTGGCGTGTGCCATTGGCAGTCTTGACATCGAAGCCCAATCGAGCTTGTGGATTGC
>JAJXBQ010000211.1:0-3353 GCA_021640525.1 Segatella copri | reverse complement strand
GCCTTTGCTAATGACGATCTCATCCAGATAGACATAGCTATTGGTAGCTGTAGAACCCACTTGATGCACACTGCGTACCTCTATTTTCTTCACCAGCTTCTTGTTGTAAGCGTCGATGGCATCGAGGCGATATACTTGGTTGAATATTTCACGGTGCGTGGCACTATAAAGTAAGGTAAAGAGCGGGTTAAACAGTTTGATACCTTTTCGTGTAGCATTACTTTTATCCGTTCCCAACACGCTTTGCGGCTCGTCAATAATTAGGATGGGATTCGTTTTTGCCAAGATGTCAATAGGCTTTCGCGAACCGAACTCATCACGGCGTGAGAAGATGATACGGGCTGCGGAATCACCTGCGCGACCTTCCTTGTTTTTATCCTCGTTAAGCGAAGCATTGAAAGCCTGCGTATTGATAATCATTGCATGAATGCCGTTATCCGAAGCAAAGGCATCAATCTTAGCGAGCTGCTTCGAGTTGTAGATGAAGTATTGCATACGCTTACCATATTCTCCAGCAAAGTGCTCTGCCATACTCTCAAAACTCTTGAACACGCCTTCGCGGATGGCAATACTAGGCACTACAATCACAAATTTCGACCAGCCATAGCGGGCGTTCAGCTCATACATGGTCTTGATGTAGGTATAGGTCTTACCCGTACCTGTTTCCATCTCGATGGTAAAGGTACGTCCGTCTCCCTCCAGATGCTCCACGGGATTCAATCCTTCTGCCATCTGTATGCCACGCACATTCTCGCAAATACTTTCATTGTCAAGTACAAGGGGAAGATTGCCGAAACCGTCGAAGTTGAGCGCACCAAACTTGTTCAAGAAGGTGCGGCTGCCATCGTGTTTGGGTTGCCCCTGAAACACATCGCTCACGCATTTGGCGGCTTCCGCTTGAAAGCGTTGATGTTTATATCTTATTTTCACTTTTTGCCTCCTTTCTTACTTTTGTCACTAATCGCCTTGATAGCGTTCAAATAGTCTTGCTCCACATCGCTGAGTGTGCGTTGTTTATATTTACGATACTCAGTAGTGGCATGTTCCATCGCTTCTTGATGGGATACTAGGCCTCCATCCAGTAGGAGTTGTTCTCCAGTTGAGGTGAGTATGCGATCCAGATAGTTTGCCCAATCGTTCATGGTCATGGGTTGCTCTTTCTCGGCTTGGCGTTCTGCGAAATCAAGTAAAGCGATAATCATGTCAAGATTATAGAAGGTTGTCATGTATGACTTACCATCTGTGGCAGTTGTTCGGAATTTCCGAACAACTGAGTCCTCTTGTAGTTCGCCTTCTTCGAAAATGTGCTTAATATGCTCACTTACATTCGATTTACTCGTCTGATACAACTCGCACATCTGCGCTTGAGTAAGCCATAAAGTATCTTCCTCAAGTTTCACATCTATCTTTGTCAGACCGTCATTGTCTGTATAGATTGGTATTTTGTTGTTCTCTTCCATGGACACGTCAAATTACTCTGATATTATTAAACGCATCATTATCCGACCAATCCAAGAATTGCTTGAACTGCTCATAAATATTGATTTTCTGAGCATCTTCCTTGAAGCAGGCATCACGGAAAAGTACACGCAAGGGACTCTTGTCGGCCATCGCAGTTACTACCTTATCGGTAATGCCCTCGGAGAAGCAAGCCACAAGATCGCCTTCGTTGACAGTGTAGATGGTACAACCGTCCATGGTTTCTGCCTGCAAGGGCAAGTCCAAGCGAACACCCCATGCCAACATCGAACCATAGAGTAGGTCGAGGTCAGTACGATCGCGCTTGATATTATAGGCAAAGAGGTCAAGCTGGTCTTGCTTGTATTCCTTGGGTGAAAGTGATACTTTCTCGTAGTTGCTTTCGTCAAGGCGGTAGACACGGAAACCGGTGTCGAGGTTTTGGGTAGTAAGCGGGGAATCTGCTTTTATTTTTGCACCGGAACGACGGATGCGTTCTTTGGCTATCTCAGGGATAGTGGCGTAGCCTGCCTTACGTGCTTCGCTATCTTCTGGCGTTTCTTCGGGAAGCTGAACGCAGATATATCTTCTGTTACCTCCGTCTTCGGCGTTGAGTTGCATTACAGCATGAGCAGTGGTGGCAGAGCCTGAGAAGAAATCGAGGATAAGTGCATCTTTATCAAAATGAGTCATCATCTTGAGCATCCTTATCAAGAGATTTATACTTTTGGGATTGTCGAATGCTTTGCAGCCCATTAATTTCTGAAGATATGAAGTTGCGGAAGAAGTTAAGAAATCTGTATCCCACCAAGTCGTAACTTTTTTTCTTGATTGTCGAGCCTGATCTTCGTAATACTTCTTCTGGAGATTGTTCTCTGTGACAATAAGCAGTCCATTATCATACAGTTTCTGCATGGTCTCTTTTGAATATCTCCAATATCCTTCAACGCCCATAAATTCGTAAAAAGGATTACCTTTCTTTGCTCCACCAGGACCATCTACAGGTGCCAATTTATATTTTCCCTTATCGTCTTCTCGATCAAATCCGTCTAATACAGGGTCTTCTCCTATATTCTTTTGTTGAGCAAACACCTCATTTATTTCTTTGGCATAAAACGCAATGTGATTGTGATTCTCAGATATTATTCTATCATTAGAAACAGAGGCTCTATGCTTATGGCAAATATCAGCAATGAAATTATGCTCGCCAAAGACTTCATCACATATTTTGATGAGATTTGCATTCTCATCATCACCTATCGAAATAAAGATAACTCCATCCTCCGTGAGCAGAGAACGAGCCACCAGCAGACGACTATAAATCATACTACACCAATCCGAATGAAACTTACCATTCGTATCGGTATTCTTCCTGAAGCGATAGCCCAACTCGTCCACATTGCCGGCTTTGAAATCCTCTTCAGCAGCAGTGAGAGCAAAGTCGTCGTGATACACAAAGTCATTGCCAGTATTATAGGGTGGGTCAATATAAATCATCTTCACCTTACCCACATATGAGCGTTGCAAGAGTTTGAGCACTTCCAGGTTATCACCTTCGATATAGATATTCTTCGTATTGTCCCAATCCACGGAATCTTCCACCACCGGGCGTAATGTCTTATCGGTTGGTTTGGCAGCCTCCGCACGAGCGGCATTCTTACCTACCCATGTAAACTGATACATCTCGCCATCGCCGTCTGTGACATGGTCGCCAAGCAACCGGCGAAGCACCTCGAAGTTTACCTTTCGGGAGATTTCACCAGTCTTGTCATCACGTACTTCGGTAAATGCCGAAGGTGCTATCTGATAGAGCGCATCAAGATTGAGTTGCGTTCCGTCTGCAGAGTTCAAATCCAAATGTTTTAATATGTCAGTCATATATCTTGTTTCTTAAT
>JAJXBQ010000210.1:0-5655 GCA_021640525.1 Segatella copri | reverse complement strand
ATAATATATATGTGTCTTACACTTGTCGTGGGAAGGGTTCATGCGCAGTATTACAGCGTGAACTACGACAAGCAGATCGTTGCCGCCATGGCTGCCGCATTCGGTGCTGGAGCTATGGCAGAGAGCTATTATAACGAGCAGGTGGGCGAAATCTTGAAGCACTACAATGCCGCAGAGGTTGCCACTGCCGGCATCTTCGCTGCCAAGTTCTTGGAGCGCAAGGCATTCACCGACCTCGGCATTTGGAGCAGTAGCACGGAGAACTACTATTACCGCCGCATCCACAATATGGTGGCGAACAAGATTATGCCCAAGATATGGACGGTGGCAGGAATGATGCTGAAAAGTCCGCAGACCGCCCTCTACTGGGGCAGTTACCTGATGAAGATATGCGCCGACACAAAGTCGCTGTGTATGCAGTTTGAGAGTGTCGTGACCAACAGTAGCTTGACCTTTGCCGACATTCAGTTCTTGGAAATCAACCAAGAGATAGCCGCCATCCTCAAACTCTCGGAGATAGGCAATGTAGATTGGCAGCAGCTGTTGGATGACATCGCCAGTGTGCCCGGCAACTTCACCGTGGAGAACCTCACCGCCGACATCGAGACGCTTTACAATATGGGAGCATCGTTGGCGACGGCAGGTATCAACGGGGCATCAGGCGCACTCTTGCAGCAGAGTGCCTTCAACGACCTTTTCAATGGCAAGGTGAGTAAAATCATCGACATCTATGACAACTACCATGACCTCTATGAACAGGCAGAGAACGGCATCGGCAGCACACTCCTTAGTCTGGTGGGTGGCGAGGACAACGTGGCAGCCCTCTTCGACCTCTCCAACTACAACATCACCTCGTGGATGACAGACTATCTGAGCGAGACGCAGGGCAACTACTATACACAGCGTTGGTACATTGCCCGACGAGACCAAGGCAGCGTAAGCCTCTGTGACTACTATCCGCCGACCGATGACAACAGTATTCTGAACGGTGACCATTGGTATCGTATCAACACCTCCGACCCCAACTTCTACCCTAACAGCACGCAGCGAGAGCAGATACTGGCCAACTCGGAGAACCATGCCGGATGGAGCCGCAGCCGTGTGCAGCAGCTCAACGCCCAGAGCGACGGCTTCACCTATACGATGAACTATTGGATGTCGTCGTACATCATCAGCCGTGGCGGCAAGCAGACCAAGAAGGCCTACGCCTACGAGATACACGTTACCAAGAGCTGGAACAACGTGGAAGAGGTGTATGAGGATGTCTTCGACTCCTACAGCATGGACTTGAATACCTTCAAGCGTCAGTTGCAGGCACGTCTCTCGGAGTATAACGACAACGAGGAGGGCTATGTCTATTACATCGGCAGTGACGCACGCCGTTACTATCAAGCCACCGATGCCGCCAAACTGAAGGGCGTGGAGAGCGTGACCATCAGCGTCACCTGTTCGGACGGTGTCACCCTCGGACAGGGCAGCACGCAGTACAAGTGCCGTGAGTGCGGCGGTTCGCTCAATGCCCACAGCAAGGAATGCGCCATGAGGACAAGCGTATCAGAAAATAATCTCGACCTATCGGAACTGGACGAGAAGGAACGTGAGGCGAATAGCAAGATAGCCCTGTTGGAGGCGCAGATAAGCCAGTTGGAGACAGAGAACAGGAACCTGCTCACGCAGATAGCCAATGCCTCTGTGGAGGAAGCCCCTGCCTTGCGGCAGCAACATAATGTCAACAAGACGAAGATAGACAACCTGAAGAAGGAATTGGCGACATGGCAGCAGCAGTTGGCAGACATACAGAATGCCAAGAGCGAGGCGGCTAACGACAATGCCACCTCCACCGATGACTACTACCGCATCCCTGCCATCATGCAGGATGTGAAGTCAGCCTACAATCTCACGTGGCAACGTGCCGGTTCGTGGAACGGCTACACCTACGTCCGAACTGCCACCATGCCCAACATCAACGGCATTATCACCTTCAAGGCGACACTGTCCATTGCAAGGAAGCCCAAGTACTTCCTTGGCATCAAGATACACCGTGCGATACTGCAAATATCGTGGGAGCTGACCTCGGAATACACCGACACACAGGTGGTGGATGTGCTGACCCTTGACCCGAATGCCTCTGACGAGGAGAAGACGAGGCAGGTGAACAGCCGTATCTCGGAGATAGCCCAGGAGTTCCCGTCGTGCAGCATCACCACAGAATATGCCAAGAGCGAGGCAACCCAGACCGCCGACAATGACGATGTAATACACCTGCTCTGGTCGAGCGACCGTCTGGAGATAGCCCGTGAAGTAGATAGCCGTATCACCAAGATTTACGCCGACTTGGTATCATTAGAAAAAATGATGCACTACAAGCGCAGCATCATTGACGTGCTGAAGGACATTCTTCCTTCAATCGACGCAGACCAAGGTCGCAGAAGGACACTCATTGAAGAGTGCTACGAGCGATGGAGAGAGAATGCAGACCCTAACAGAGGGAATGGTGAAGATAACGAGAACGAAAACTGAGGGAGGAACGGAGAATGAGACATACCATCATCATAGCTCTCCTGCTGATTACCCTCTTCCCCAATACAGCCTTGGCGCAATGGGGATTCGATGCGGTATCGGTGGAAGCATACATCAACGACCACAAGAAGCAGCGCAGCCTCTTGCTGGCACGCAGCACTTTGGAGTACAGCAATCAACTGCTGCATGAATACAGCAGTGAAGAGGTGGGCAAATACAAGGAACTGAATGTGGATTTGGACAAATACACCCGGGCCTTCGACATCATCGATGTGATGTACCAGTCGTTGCGCACGGTGCTGAACGTGAAGAGCACCTACCAGACGGTGAGCGACCGCATCAGTGACTACAAGAACCTGTTGGAGGACTTCAATGATAAGGTCATCAAGCGGAAACACATCGAACTGGCTGACACGATGCTCATCAGCATCAACAAGAAAGCCATCGACAACATATACAACGAAGGAAGCCAACTCTACCATAGCGTCAACGACCTCGTGTTGTATGCCACAGGAGCGGCAGCCTGTTCAACTTCCGACCTGCTGATGGTGTTGGACAATATCAACAATTCGTTGGACCTGATAGAAAAACATCTGAACCAAGCCTACTTCCAGACATGGCGGTATGTGCAGCTGCGCATGGGCTATTGGAAGGAGAAGGTGTATCGGACGAGGACGAAGGAAGAGATACTGGAAGATGCCTTCAGCCGATGGAAAGTGGCAGGAAAACTTGACTATTGACGGATTGTAAACAAAAGAAGAACGGACATGAAGAAGACAATGATACTCATCATGGCGGTAGCAACCACCATCAAAGCCACAGCCCAGAGCGTGACCTACAACCACGACTCCTCCAAGCAGAACCAGATAACGGTGATGGAGACAGGTGGCGGTTCTCTCACCCCTGAGTTCTATTATTGGCTGTTACATAACAACTATAAGAAGACAGCGGCAGAGAAGAACAAGTTAGGTTTCCGCACTCTTGCCGGCATCAACCTCTACAACCAAGTAGATGATGCGGAGAAGATAGACTCTGCCCTCACCAAGCGTGCTGAGGTGGAAGCCTTGAACGTAGCCGACCGACAGATAGACCTCGCCTGGCTTGCCGAAAGCAGCAAGATCAACGGTCAGTTGGACAAGATGAAGGCGAACATAGACCATATCATCCCTACAGGAGGCACCATCAACGACAAGCGTCGGTGGGAGGAACTGTACAATATGTACCAGTGTGCCGTGAAAGCCACCAAGGATGCCTATATGCCCAATGCACAGAGAAAGCGGCAGTATCTTAGCATCTATGCCGACCTGACGACACAGAACGAGACACTACTGAAATACCTTGTGCAGCTCAACACCCAAAGCCAGACTACCGCCCTCTTGGCAGCCACCAACGACCGTGTAGTACATAAAGGCAGCATCATCAGCGATGCCAAGAGCCGTTGGCAGGAAAACATGAAGGGCGTGAGGAGCTCGACAGGCACTGACGGCGATGATGCCAACAGCGGTGAGGGTGAAGAAAGTGTGAACAGATAGAAATAAGGGAAGAGAAGAAATAATCACAAAACAGCATAGAGATATGAACGATATTCAGATTTTCAACAACGAGGAATTTGGAGCAGTCCGAACCACAGGAACACCAGAGCAACCCTTGTTCTGTTTGGCTGATGTGGCAAGAGTTCTTGGACTAAAAACCAGCAAGTTGGTACAACGACTTTCGGATGATGTACTTTCAAAGTACCCCATCTCGGATAGTCTTGGAAGAGAACAGGTTACAAACTTTATCAATGAAGACGGACTGTATGATGTCATCCTTGACAGTCGCAAACCCGAAGCCAAACGTTTCCGCAAGTGGGTGACATCGGAGGTGCTCCCCTCTATCCGCAAGCATGGTGCCTATATGACACAGCAGACCATCGAGAAGGCATTGGCAGAGCCAGACTTCCTGATACGGTTAGCAGTCAATCTGAAGGAAGAACGACAAAAGCGTCTGCTTGTCGAACAGGAGTGTGAACACCAAAGGACACGCATCGTTGAGTTGGGATCCAAGGTGGATGACCTGCAACAGGAGGTGACGGAGATGAAGGACAAGGTGAGTTACCTTGACATCATCCTTGCCACGAAGAGCAGTGTCCTGGTCACACAGATAGCACAGGACTATGGCGAGTCGTCCATCCGCTTCAACCGACGTCTGAAGGAGATGAACATCCAGTATCAGCGTGGCAAGCAGTGGATTCTGTATGCCGACTACAAGGACTGCGGTTATGTGACCAGCGAGACCTACCTCATTAAACACAAGGACGGTACGGAGGATGTGCGCATGAACACCAAATGGACACAGAAAGGTCGCCGCTTCCTCTATGAGAAACTGAAGAGCGTGGGAGTCATTCCTGTTATCGAAAGAACATAAAATAAAGAAATAGCTATGGAATCAATATCAAAAATACAGTTACGTCTCTATGCCGCCAAGAGGAAAAACGGCAAGTGGCAGTTGGAGATGTCAAGGATGCCGAAGCGAATCAGCGTTATCGGCAGGACACCCATCGTTGATGAGCATTATATGCCATCTGATTTAGAGGTAGTTTCAATGTCAAAGCTTCACAAATATGTCGGAAGTTACTACGGCAAGATTGTGAAGACCCTCAAAGAGGAAGGCATCATCACCAAGGAATATGGAATGTGGAAACTGCGTGAAGACCTTCAGGACAAGGGCATTGCGGTATATGTCACAGGCAGGATGCGCTGCTTCTACCACTTCTATCTGTCATGGACACCGAAAGGCATAGAGTTTATCAAAGAGATTATCAACAATAGAACCAGGCACTGATGGCAGACAACATACTCAGCGATTTCGGCATCAACATCCTCGAAGAGGAGATTGACGATGTGATATTCCAGACCAACGAGTTCCTGACCGATGCCACCTTCACAGGCTCACAAGGGCCGTTCTGGTGGTTGCCGTTACCAATTCTTCAAGATACGGCTTTAATCGCTGTAAATCAACCACTTGCAAGTTCTTGTCTCGTGATACAAAATCAGCGAGGGACAAAAACGGGACAAAACCACGGAAAAATAAAGTCAAGAACACTTCGCCCGAAATATCCCTTGTGGAATACCTCTGTTTCGTTTGCAAAGGTAC
>JAJXBQ010000209.1:0-5725 GCA_021640525.1 Segatella copri | reverse complement strand
TCTTCTATACTTTTGAGTTCTCGAAGAACAGCATTCTTTCTTGAACTCGATGCAAAGGTAGTGGATTTTTCGTCTGCATCAAAGGGGAAAAGGATACAAACTGAGGGGGAAATCCCTATTCTTTCAAAAACAACCGCCTTTTTTGATGGTGTTTCTTTCGGTTTTGATGATATTTCTTTCTATGTATCAAAGATTTAACACCTTCTTAACACATCGTATCGATAATTTTCGTATCTTTGCATCATAAATAAGTAATTATTCAAAGAACATGCTTTTAGCACAAAGCAAATTCTAAGAATGCGCTCACAAAATGAGTTTCAACAGTTTATTAATTATACGTTAAACCTTTAAAATTATTAAGTTATGAACAAATTTTTACGCTATTCATTATCATTGGTTCTGGCGTTCGTAGCTAGCGTTACGTTTGCAGGAACAACTCCTTACAAAGTATTGACTTTCCCTGATGAAGGTACTGAAGGTAAGGCAATCAGTGCTTATACCAAAACATGGAAGGCAACAATCGGAGAAGATGTTTGGACTATTGAGAATTTCAACACAAATAAGTGGGATAAGAATTGGAAATACATCAAATGCGGAAGAAATAAAGTCGCATCTGTAGCTTCCATCACTTCACCTGCTATTGATCAGCCTATCAGCAATATAGTCCTGACTATCGACAGGATGACCAAAGATAAGATCAATTCTATCAAGTTGCAGGTAGCAACTGATGCAGATTGCAAGAATGTAACTGAAGAAATCTCTGCCAAGATTGAAGATGGAGACTTGATCTTCAAGCCAACCAATTCTGCAGCAAATAATTACTATAAGTTTGTCTTTGACTGCCAGGCTGGAACAAGTAATGGTTTGATTCAGGTTTCTAAGATTGCATATTATAAGGTAGGCGATGCTCCTCAAATCGTAGACATCACAAACACAGCCGAAACCGCTTATACCATTGCTAAGGCTAAGGAACTGATTGATGCAGGCGAAGGTCTGAGCGAAAGTGTATATGTTAAGGGTATTGTATCTCAAGCTAGTGAAAAAATAAATCCTACATACGGCAGCCTTTCTTACTACATTTCTGACGATGGTAAGACAGGAAATGAATTGCAGGTTTACGGTGGTCTTTCTTTCGAGGGTAAGAAATTCACTTCTGTAGATGACATTAAGGTTGGTGACGTAGTTGTTGTATATGGTAAGCTTAAGAAGTATAACGATACTTATGAGCTTGATGCAAACAACATTCTCATCTCTCAGAATGGCACAACTACCGGCATCACTAACATAACAACAGACGAAGCTGCAAAGAACGCTCCTGTTTACAACCTCGCAGGCCAGAAGGTAACCAAGGCTTACAAGGGTGTAGTCATCAAGAACGGAAAGAAGATGATTCAGAAGTAATCAAATTCAAAACAACATATCCCTACTGCTCCTCCGATATTCATTTATCGGGGGAGTTTTTTGTTAGGCATAACATACAGCAAATCAACCAAATATTACCCCTATAACATGAAAAGTGGAATATTTTAATGCAAAAACATAAAAAAATACACCTGATAAATACGTATTCTCAATAATTTTCACTACCTTTGTTGCGATTAATAAACGTATACGAATAAAAAATGATGAAAAGAAAATTATATATCACCCTATTAGGACTGCTCTCTACCATCATGACAGCAGCTGTACCCTACTGCGATGTGAGAAAATTCTCTATCACAGACGGACTCGCTGCCAATACCATCTCAGACCTGAAACAAGGTAAAGACAACCTCATGTGGTTCAGTACATGGAACGGACTGTCGTTCTATGACGGCTACAGCTTCCATACATTCAGAGATAACCCTGATGATATTGACGTTCTGTCAACCAACCGTATACTGAAAATAGAACCATCCTATAACAACAACGTGTGGTGTATCACATACGACAACCAGCTCTACGTATACGATACCCACTTCTGCCGGTTCTTTGCTGTTGGACAGAAATTCAACGAACTGTTCAACATCGACCTGCGCGTGAGCCAGGTATACCCATTGAAAAACGGAGCTACATGGTTTACTTCAGAAGATGGAAAATATATCATCCGATCAAAAGGAAAAACCTTTGATGAGCGGAACATAGAACTCATCAAAGTAGGAGAAAAGGGACTCAGAAGCGGAAATGTATGGTACATCCATCGAGATATACACGGAAGAGAATGGGTGCTTACCGACAAAGGCGCATACATATATCATTCGAAAATTCCAAGCAAACTGCCTTTCAAATGGTTCAGAGGGGTGGGAGAAGATGAGTTTCTGGCAACTGAAGACGGTAAACTGGCAAAATATGACCTGCAGAACCGACTCACCATGATACCAATGCCAGAAGGCGTAACCCGTATCAACCAACTGAAAAATACAGGTTACCAACTCCTGCTGGCAACCAATCTGGGTGTTATCATCTACAACCCGCGCACCTTCAAGTTTGATATCATCAACGTACAGAGCCCGAGTCAGCCTCTGGCAGAGGTAAAGAAGATTTATACCGATGATTTCGGTATGGTATGGGCATTTACAGACGGTATGGGAGTAACCCTCATCAACCCGAAGACCGGACAGAAGCAGTGGCTCTTTGCCGATCAGGACGACCCGATGGACCGCACAACCTGCGAAAGCAATTTCATCACACAAGACGAAAACAAGACCCTCTGGGTAGTGCCAAGAGGAGGAACCTTCAGTTATTTTGACCGCAAGGCAGGAAAACTGGTGCCTTATCTGCTGAGAAGCAATTCATCGGGCAACTACCGCATACCGAAGATTACGAAATATGTACTCTCAGACCAGGGAATCCTCTGGCTGACAGGCTCTCACGACCTGACACAGGTAGTCTTCAAATATCACCCTTACATTATCAACAAGCTGGATGTGGGCGAAGACGAAGTGTTCTCGGTGAATGCATCGCCAGACGGACATATCTGGGCTGGTTATTACAATGGAGTAATCCAGGTACTCAACGCCTCCTACCAGCGTATCGGATACCTTTCGCCAAGCGGACAGATTGTGCCACAGCAGGTAAACTTCGCCGAAACGGGCATCTACTCCATCTACTTCGATATCAAGGGAAGAGCATGGATTGGAACCAACGGTAACGGTATTTATCTGATAGACAAGATGCAGGTAAGGCACTTTGCCTATGACCCGAACAATCCTTCCTCGCTGCCATTCGACAAGGTATTCGACATCGTAGCCGACCGCACCGGACGCATCTGGATAGGTACCTACGGAGGCGGACTGGCACTCGTTAATGAGGCGGCAGACGGCAGTATCAGCTTTATCAGCAAGCGGAACGGACTGCCTTGGGAGAAGCAGAACTACGACCGCATACGCCGCATCTGCTGCACTACTACGGGAACCATTCTTGTAGGAACTACAGACGGTCTCATCACCTTCAGTGATGCCTTTACAAACGCAAGGAAAATCAATTATCACAAGACCTACTACATACCGAACGATACCACAAGTCTGGCAGCAAACGATGTGAACAACATCATGGAGCATACCAGCGGAAAGATGTATATCTCGCAACAGGGCGGTGTGATGGAAGAGATTGTGAACAAATCGCTCCTGCAAGACAACCTGAAGATGAAATACTTCCATGCCATCGATGTTAACGAAGGCATCGTACAGGGCATGGTAGAAGACAACCAGGGAAGAATCTGGGTAATCAGAGAATCGAGTATCGACTGCGTAAACCCGAAAACGGGCCAGTGCAACGTGTTCGGACCTAACGATTTCGACTTCAATATGTCGTTCTCGAACAGCCGCCCTTACCACGATCCGGCAAGCAACAACATCTCGGTAGGTACCCCGATGGGACTGATTACCTTCAATCCGGCTACGCTGAAGAAGAGCAACTACCAGCCTAAAGTGATTTTCTGTTCCCTCCACTATAGCGGAGAGAAAGAGTCGGAACCTATCCTGCACAAGGATAAGCTGGTGATTCCTGCCAACAAGCGAAATCTGACCATCACCTTCGCATCACTCGACTATCAGCGCAAGTATCAGACCAAATACCTCTATCGCATAGATGGTTATACAGCTCCAGGCGTGTGGATATCAAACGGAAGCAGCAATAGCATCGGCTTTAACCGTATCAGTCATGGCGATTACGTACTCAAGGTGAGAGCCACCAACTCTCACGGTGTATGGAGCAAGTATGTGGCAGAACTGCCTATCGAAGTGCGCCCTACCTTCTGGGAAAGCATCTGGGGCAAATTTCTGATGCTGCTTCTGCTCTTCGGTATCGTAGGCGCTATCTTCTATACCTACAACCAGCGCCAGCGCGAGAACGTAACCCACGAGATGAGCGTGCTGAAGAACGAGTTCTATAACGATGCTGCCAACCGTCTGAGAACCCCACTAACGCTCATCGGAGCCCCGGTAAAAACCGTTTTGGATACCGAACCGGGTATCACCCGAAAGGGCAAGGAACTGCTGAGAATGGTAGTAGACAATGCCAACGAGATGCTGGTAATGCTGGACAAGGTTCAGAGATATGGCAGCAATGCAAACTTCCATACGAACAGCGGTCTGACCGAGGAAGATTACGACCTGGCAGAAAGAGAAAAAGCGAATGGCCAGATTGACGACCACAATGCATCTGACTATCTGGAAGAAAACAACAAACAGAAAGAAGAAAAGGATGCAGAGGCTGAACGCCTGGAAGAAATGGGCAAGGAACAGGAAACTGCACAGGAAGAAGCGGAACAAAAAGACCAGACGGTACTGGTAGTTGAAGACAATGCCGACCTGCGCAAGTTCCTCTACAGTATTCTCTCGCCTACCTATAACGTGCTGCTCTCAGAGAATGGAAAGGCAGGTTTGGTGATGGCCCGCAAGGAGATACCAGACTTTATCCTCACGGACGTTACCATGCCTGTGATGGATGGTTTGTCGATGATTCACGAGATCAAGCAGGATACCACCCTCAACAACATCCCTGTGATGATTCTCTCAGCCAAGGCAAGCGTAGAAGATCAGCAGCGAGGCTTTGATGAAGGTGTTGATGCCTATATCACCAAGCCATTCTCTACCCCTTATCTGCTCGGCCGAATAGAGGCTATCCTCACCCAGCGCCGCAACATTCAGGTGGATATCATCAGAAAACTGAAGGAAGCTGGCGATAAAGATGCCATAGCAGCCTTGCGAATACTGCCTACAGTTGTTCCTCAGCCTGCTCTTAACCAGGAAGAAACAAATGCCGAAAACGAAGCGGTTGACCCAAACAGCGAGCTGGCATTTATGGCGGCACAGATGCAGGACAGAACCATGATGCGTGCCTTCAGGTATATTGTTGAAAATGCAGGCAACCCGGAACTCAAGATAGATGATATCTCGAACGAAATCGGTATGAGCCGAAGCGTACTATATAATAAGGTGAAAGCAACGACCGGAATGACGCCGGTAGACTTCGTTCGCCATATACGTATCAAGAAGGCATGCGAGATGTTACGCAAGACAGACGATACACTGAGCAGCATCGCCTTCGCAGTAGGTTTCACCGACCCTAAGTATTTCTCGAAGGTATTCAAGAAAGAAACGGGTATCGTACCTACTGAATACCGAAACAGAACGCAAGTGTAGCTTGCATAACAATAGATGAAAGCAGCCATCGTTATTGATGGCTGCTTTTATTTTTATTGACAAAAGTTCTTGCATTTGTAGGAAAAAGTAATACATATTAC
>JAJXBQ010000013.1:0-25580 GCA_021640525.1 Segatella copri | reverse complement strand
GGTAAACTCTTGATGTAACGCACTCTCCTACTCCCAGAGATATGTGCTGTGATGTCAACTCCATTCTCTAATTCTACTCGGAACATCGCATTTGACAATGCTTCTACAATTGTTCCATCTTGCTCAATAGCGGCTTGTTTTGCCATAATATAAATATTTGTCCTTCTTAATGTTAAACTTCTACGAATGAAGATAAAATTGTGCTTTATCTTTTCGAGCAACTTTGTGCCATCACTATCAGATAAAAATCATAATTAGATGACATATTAGCGGGAAAAGGCTCTCCAAGTGGATGAGGAATTACCTATCCAAATGGAGAGTCGTCTCACATAATATAGTAAATTCAAGTCAGCTTTACTTGAAGATGAAGTAAAACTGCACACTGAATAATTTCATCTTCTGTCTTCAGAAATTTCTCATTTCAAAAGAAAAAGATTAATATGCAGCAACACCACCCTGACGCGTATGGCCTGAATTCAAAAGACCATCATAGTGGCGCATAAGCAAATGACTCTCGATTTGTTGTAATGTGTCAATGACAACACCAACCAAAATCAATAGAGATGTACCTCCAAAGAATTGAGAGAAAGCTTGCTGTACATCGAGAAGTCCTGCTAATGCAGGCATGATTGCAATAAACGCAATAAATAACGAACCTGGTAAAGTAATACGAGACATTACGGTATCAATGTACTCAGCTGTATCCTTTCCTGGTTTTACGCCAGGAATGAAACCATTGTTACGTTTCATATCCTCAGCCATCTGAGTAGGATTCAATGTAATAGCTGTATAGAAATAAGTAAATGCAATAACCAAGATTACATAAACAACATTATATAGCAAGCTACGATTATCCATCAACTGCTGAACAACACTACTAGCATTTTCAGACTGATAGCGAACTATTGCCAATGGAATAAACATTAAAGCCTGTGCAAAGATGATAGGCATTACGTTAGCTGCAAAAAGCTTCAAAGGGATGTACTGACGTGCACCACCATATTGCTTATTTCCAACCAAGCGTTTAGCATACTGAACAGGGATCTTACGTGTACCTTGCACCAAAAGAATTGATGCACAAACTACAGCATAAAGGATAAGAATCTCAACAATGAACATGATAAGACCACCACCAGAAATTGCCTGCAAACGAGAAGTTACCTCTTGAACGAAAGCCTGTGGCAAACGGGCGATAATACCAATCATAATAATAAGAGAGATACCATTACCTACTCCCTTGTCAGTGATACGCTCACCTAACCAAAGGATAAACATACTTCCTGCAGCCAAGATAATTGTTGCCGGTATCATGAATACCGTCCAACTAATACCTGTGGCTAGAGCATTAGCAGCCTGCATTTTCAAATTCAAAAGGTAACTAGGAGCCTGAAAGACCAAAATGGCCACAGTCAGGACTCTAGTATACCATTGTATTTTTTTGCGGCCGCTCTCGCCCTCGCGCTGCATCTTCTGGAAATAAGGTACAGCAACAGCAAGAAGCTGCATAACGATTGAAGCTGAGATATAAGGCATAATTCCGAGTGCAAAGATAGATGCATTGGAAAATGCACCACCAGAGAACATGTCCAATAGCGACATAAGACCGCCAGAGGTCTGCGACTGAAGTTTTTCCAACATGCCCGGATTGATACCTGGAAGTACCACAAACGAGCCAAAACGGTAAATAGCCGTAAACAGAAGAGTAATGAGGAGTCTCTGACGGAGATCCTCTATCTTCCAACAGTTCTTTAGTGTCTCAATAAACTTTTTCATTTACTTAGATTATAGTTGCGTTACCACCTACTGCCTTGATTGCTTCTTCGGCAGTCTTTGAGAAAGCATTAGCTTCAACTTCCAATTTTGCTTTAAGTTCACCGTTACCGAGAACCTTTACAAGCTCCTTGCCGTTTGTGAGGCCAGCAGCCTTAAGTTCCTCAATACCGATTTTAGTAAGGTTCTTTGCTTCAGCAAGAGCCTGAAGAGTTGAAAGGTTTACTGCGAAGTACTCCTTATGGTTGATATTCTTAAAACCAGCCTTTGGAACACGACGCTGCAATGGCATCTGACCACCTTCGAAACCAATCTTTCTCTTATAACCAGAACGAGCCTTGGCACCCTTATGACCACGTGTAGAAGTACCACCGAGACCAGAACCTGGACCACGACCAATACGACGACGTGAATGGGTAGAACCTGCAGCAGGTTTCAAATTATTTAATTTCATAATCGTTCCTAATTTAAAAAGATTAATTAATCAACTACACTTACGAGGTGATGAACCTTACGGATCATACCACGGTTGCTAGGAGTATCCTCTACCTCAACAACCTGAGAAATCTTGTGGAGACCAAGACAAGCGAGAGTACGCTTCTGATCTACTGGAGCACCGATTTTACTCTTAATCTGCTTGATTTTAATTGTTGCCATATTCGATTTTTCCTAATTAACCGTTAAATACTTTATCCATACTGATACCACGCTCACCTGCTACAGTATAAGCATCACGCATCTCTGCAAGAGCTGCGATAGTAGCCTTCACAAGGTTATGGGCATTTGAAGAACCCTTAGACTTAGCGATGACATCCTTGATACCTACGCTCTCAAGTACTGCACGCATAGCACCACCGGCCTTCAAACCAGTACCGGCTGCAGCTGGCTTAATAAGAACCTTAGCACCACCAAATGAAGTTTCAACCTCATGAGGAACAGTACCCTTGAGTACAGGAACCTTTACCAAGTTCTTCTTAGCAGCTTCAGTACCCTTTGCGATAGCAGCAGTAACCTCACCTGCCTTACCAAGGCCGTAGCCGATTACGCCATTACCGTCACCTACAACGACGATAGCAGCGAATGTGAAAGTACGACCACCCTTTGTAACCTTAGTTACACGGTTGATAGCAACCAAGCGATCCTTAAGTACTTCTTCGTTATTTACTTTTACTTTATCCATTGCCATAATCGTTTAAAATTTAAGACCACCATTACGAGCACCTTCAGCCAACTGCTTTACACGACCATGGTAAAGGTAACCATTACGGTCGAAAACTACTGCCTCAACGCCAGCAGCCTTAGCCTTCTCAGCAATGAGCTCGCCAACCTTAGTTGCCTGCTCCTGCTTAGGCATCTTCTCCAAACCGAGTGAAGAAGCTGATGCAAGTGTAGTGCCTGTCAAATCGTTAATAACCTGAGCGTAAATCTGCTTGTTAGAGCGGAATACACTAAGACGTGGACGCTCAGCTGTACCGTTCACACTCTTACGAATGCGGAACTTTATCTTAATTCGTCTTTCTACTTTCTTTGTTGTCATAATCGTAAATAATTAAAATTACTTAGCTGAAGCACTCTTACCAGACTTTCTGCGAATAACTTCACCCTTAAAGAGAATACCCTTACCTTTATAAGGCTCAGGCTTGCGGAAAGAACGAATTTTTGCACAAACGAGTCCCAACAACTGCTTGTCGCAAGACTCCAATGTCAAGATTGGGTTCTGGTTTCTTTCAGACTTAGTCTCAACCTTAATCTCCTTAGGCAACTGGATGAAAATAGGGTGAGTGTAACCCAAAGCAAACTCAATGATATTACCCTGGTTAGAAACACGATAACCAACACCTACCAATTCCAAAACCTTTGTATAACCAGCGCTTACACCAACAACCATGTTGTTAACGAGAGAGCGATACAAACCGTGGAAAGCCTGCTTCTGCTTAATATTTACAGGACTATTTTCATCGATTTCAAAGCTAATATGACCATCTGCATTATTAAACTTGATAGATGGATCAATCCACTGAGAAAGTTCACCCTTAGGGCCCTTTACTGTACAAACATGAGAAGCCTCATCATAATTTACAGTAACACCTGCAGGGATACTAATTGGCAATTTTCCTATTCTAGACATATAAAAGCCTCCAATTAATAAATATAGCAAAGAACCTCGCCACCGATCTTAAGATCAGAAGCTTCTTTGTCTGTCATTACACCTTTGGATGTAGATAAGATTGCAATACCTAATCCGTTAATAACTCTTGGCATGTCCTTGTAACCGGTATACTTACGCAAACCTGGAGTTGACACGCGCTTCAAACACTTGATAGCGTTTTGCTTTGTAGTTGGGTTGTACTTCAAGGCAACCTTAATTGAGCCCTGAGGACCATCCTCTACAAACTTGTAATTGAGGATGTAACCTTTCTCGAAGAGGATCTTAGTGATCTCTTTCTTCAAGTTAGACGCAGGAACTTCTACAACACGGTGATGAGCCATGATTGCATTTCTGAGTCTTGTCAGATAATCTGCTATTGGATCTGTCATAAAATATAAATGTTTAATTAATCGGGACTACCCCAACAATATTAAATAAAAAAATATTCTTACCTTTGAAAGGATTACCAGCTAGCCTTCTTTACACCTGGAATCAAACCAGCAGAAGCCATCTCACGGAACTGGATACGAGAAATACCGAACTGACGGATATAACCCTTTGGACGACCAGTAATCTTGCAACGATTGTGAAGACGGATTGGGTTTGCATTCTTAGGGATAGCCTGAAGCTTACGAGCTGCCTCGTATGCTTCGGCTGGATCATTAGAAGTTGCAATAATCTTTTTCAGTGCTTCGCGCTTTTCAGCGTAACGAGCTACAAGCTTTGCACGCTTAACCTCGCGAGCTTTCATTGATTCTTTTGCCATATCTCTTAATCTTTATTTGCGTTCTTGAATGGAAGACCAAAAGCCTTCAAAAGAGCAAAACCTTCTTCATCAGTCTTAGCTGTTGTTACGAAGGTAATATTCATACCCTGAATACGATCGATCTCATCGATATTAATCTCAGGGAAGATAATCTGCTCTGTGATACCTAATGTATAGTTACCACGACCATCAAACTTGCTCTCAATACCCTTGAAGTCGCGAATACGAGGAAGAGAAACACGAACGAGCTTCTCCAAGAACTCGTACATACGCTCACGACGCAATGTTACCATAACACCGATAGGCATCTTCTTACGAAGCTTGAAGTTTGCAATATCCTTTTTAGAATATGTAGCAACAGCCTTCTGACCGGTGATAGCAGTAATCTCATTGATTGCTACATCAACAATTTTCTTGTCCTGAGTAGCATCACCAAGACCCTGATTGATGACAATCTTCTTCAATACTGGAATCTCCATAGCTGAAGAGTAGTTGAACTGCTTCTGAAGAGCAGGAGCGATTGTCTCCTTATATACTTTCTTTAACTGTGCTGTATCCATTACTTGATTTCCTCCCCTGACTTTTTAGCGATGCGAACAACGTTTTTACCCTCATGCTTGATAGCAACACGAGTAGCCTTGCCACTCTTAGGATCAATCAAACTCAAATTTGAGATATGAATAGGAGCCTCCTGCTTAACAATACCTCCCTGAGGATTCTTAGCAGATGGCTTAGTGCTCTTAGAAACCATGTGCACACCTTCTACGATAGCACGGTTCTCCTCAACGAGGACCTTAAGCACCTTACCAGTCTTGCCCTTATCTGCACCGGCAATAACGATAACGGTATCGTCTTTCTTAATATGTAACTTACTCATTACTTCTTACTTTTTAAATATTAAAGAACCTCAGGTGCCAAAGAAACGACTTTCATATTTACTGCACGAAGCTCACGAGCAACAGGACCGAAGATACGGCTACCACGAAGCTCACCTGCATTGTTAAGCAATACACAAGCGTTGTCATCGAAACGGATGTAAGAACCATCTGCACGACGAATTTCCTTCTTTGTGCGAACAATCAAAGCCTTTGATACTGCACCCTTCTTCAAATCACTTGATGGGATAACGTTCTTGACTGCAACAACAATAACGTCACCAACGCTAGCGTAACGACGGCCTGTACCACCGAGAACTCGAATGCAAAGAGCCTCACGAGCACCGCTGTTATCACATACTGTAAGTCTTGATTCAGTCTGTATCATAATTACTTAGCTTTTTCAACAATTTGTACTAATCTCCATCTCTTTGTCTTAGACAGAGGACGAGTCTCCATGATCATAACAGTATCACCTACGTTAGCCTCATTATTCTCGTCATGTGCATGGTACTTCTTTGTCTTCTGGACAAATTTACCATAAATAGGGTGCATCTCCTTGAACTTAGCTGCAATAACAATGGTTTTATCCATCTTGTTGCTAATAACAACACCCTGTCTTACTTTTCTTAAATTTCTTGTTTCCATCTGGACCATTATTATTTGTTAAGTTCTCTCTGACGAAGTTCAGTTTTCATGCGTGCAATATCACGACGAGCAACCTTAATCTCTGATGGATTCTCAAGTGGAGTTACATTATGATTGATCTTCTTCTTGTTCAAAGCATCAACAGCTGCCTCCAACTTCTCAACCAATTCTTTGGTCTCGATATTTTTAATTTCTGCAATCTTCATAATTAAGCGTTTTTATCGTAATCACGTCTAACAATAAACTTAGTCTTAACAGGAAGTTTCTGAGCGCAAAGGCGAAGACCTTCTTTTGCAATATCGAAACTAACTCCTTCAACTTCGAAGAGAATTCTACCTGGTGTAACAGGTGCAACCCATCCTGCTGGATCACCCTTACCTTTACCCATACGGACATCAGCAGGCTTGCGAGTGATTGGCTTATCAGGGAAAATTCTAATCCAGACCTGACCTTGACGGTTCATATAGCGGTTCAATGCTACACGAGCTGCCTCAATCTGACGACTATCGATCCACTTTGATTCAAGAGTTTTGATACCAAAAGAACCGAAAGCCAATTGTGTACCTCTGTGAGCGTTGCCTTTGTTGCCACGACCATCTTGAGGTCTTCTATATTTAACTCTTTTTGGCTGTAACATGATAGCTTTCTAAAATTTAACGGTTATTGTTTCTTTTACGATTACCACCACGGTTGTTAGAGCGACCGTTACCACGGTTGTTGCTCTTATTGTCCTGTGAGAAGTTTGGAGTAAGATCAGCCTTACCATAAACCTCACCACGGCAAATCCAAACCTTAATACCAAGCAAACCTACCTTTGTAAGTGCCTCGCACTGGCAGTAGTCGATGTCTGCGCGGAATGTATGAAGAGGAGTACGACCCTCTTTGTACATTTCTTTACGTGCCATTTCAGCACCATTCAGACGACCTGTAATCTGTACCTTGATACCCTCAGCGCCAGCACGCATGGTGTTAGCAACTGCCATCTTGATAGCGCGACGATAAGCAATCATGTGCTCAATCTGAGTCGCAATATTCTTACCAACGATAGTAGCATCAAGTTCAGGCTTTTTAACCTCGAAGATGTTGATCTGAATATCTTTCTTATAAAGTTTCTTCAACTCTTCCTTCAACTTATCTACATCCTGACCACCTTTACCAATGACAATACCTGGACGGGCTGTACAAATAGTAATGGTAACAAGTTTCAATGTACGTTCGATAATAATACGAGAAATGCTTGCTTTAGCAAGACGCTCGTTAAGATACTTACGGATTTTCTGATCCTCAACGAGGTTATCACCGAAGTTCTTACCACCGAACCAATTTGAATCCCAACCACGGATAACACCAAGTCGGTTACTAATCGGATTAACTTTCTGTCCCATTCTACTTAATTATTTTTCGTCATTAGTTTTTGCATCAACAAAAAGAGTTACATGGTTAGAACGCTTACGAATTCTATAACCACGACCCTGTGGTGCAGGTCTCATACGTTTCATTGTAACGCCTTCGTCAACGAAGACCTTACTGATATAAAGCTCACCGTCTTCAGCCTTGCGATTATTCTTAGCTTCCCAGTTAGCGATAGCTGAACGAAGTAATTTCTCTACATCAGCTGATGCCTGCTTCTTAGAGAAGCGAAGTACTCCGAGTGCACGGTTAACCTCCATACCACGAATCATGTCTACTACATAGCGCATCTTACGTGGAGAAGAAGGAACGCCTACCAACTTTGCGAAGTACAAGTTTTTACGGGCTTCTTTCAATTTCTCAGCCGCAATATGTTTTCTTGCTCCCATTATTTACTTAAATTTTAAATGGTTTAACCCTTAGCTTACTTTCTGTTACCAGAGTGACCGCCAAAGCGACGTGTTGGAGCAAACTCTCCAAGCTTGTGGCCAACCATATTCTCTGTAACATAAACAGGGATAAATTTGTTACCGTTATGAACTGCAACAGTATGTCCTACGAAATCAGGAGATATCATTGAAGCTCTAGCCCATGTCTTAACAACATTCTTCTTGCCACTCTCGTTCATAGCGAGAATCTTCTTCTCGAGAGAAACGTTGATGTATGGACCTTTTTTAAGTGAACGACTCATAATTTACTCTTTATTTTTTGTTAGCTCTTTCGATAATATACTTGTTAGAAAGCTTCTTAGGTGCGCGAGTCTTAAGACCCTTAGCGTACAAGCCCTTACGTGAACGTGGGTGACCACCACTCTGGCGACCTTCACCACCACCCATTGGGTGATCAACAGGGTTCATAACAACACCACGGTTGTGTGGACGACGACCCAACCAGCGAGAACGTCCAGCCTTACCAGACTGTTCAAGAGCGTGGTCAGAGTTACCAACACTACCAACTGTAGCTTTACAAGCACTCAAAATCTGGCGTGTTTCACCAGAAGGGAGCTTAATTACACAATAACTGCCCTCACGAGAAGTCAACTGAGCAAAATTACCAGCCGAACGAACCAACAAAGCACCCTGACCAGGACGCAACTCGATGTTGTGGATCACTGTACCTACAGGGATGTTTGCCAAAGGAAGACAGTTACCGATCTCAGGAGCAGCTTCTGCACCTGACATCAAAGTAGCGCCTACCTCAAGTCCGTTAGGAGCAATAATGTAACGTTTTTCACCATCAGCGTAGTAAAGCAATGCGATACGAGCCGAACGGTTTGGATCGTACTCGATTGTCTTAACAACTGCTGGAACACCATCTTTCTCACGTTTGAAGTCGATTAAACGATACTTCTGCTTGTGACCACCGCCAATGTAGCGAACGGTCATCTTACCGGTGTTGTTTCGACCGCCGGTAGAACGTTTACCGTAAACGAGAGACTTCTCTGGCACGGATGCAGTAATATCCTCGAACGTGCCAATAACTTTGTGTCTTTGACCCGGAGTAACCGGTTTTAATTTACGTACTGCCATTTTTTATTTTAAATATTGCTGTAAAAATCAATTGTATCGCCCTCCTTAAGAGTAACGATTGCCTTCTTGAACGCATTCTTCTGACCCTTAACAAGACCTGCCTTTGTATAACGGGCAGAGCGCTTGCCAGCGTAACGAATAGTGTTCACGTCAACTACTGTAACATTATACAGACTCT
The DNA here is from genome assembly GCA_021640525.1 of Segatella copri. Taxonomy (GTDB): domain Bacteria; phylum Bacteroidota; class Bacteroidia; order Bacteroidales; family Bacteroidaceae; genus Prevotella; species Prevotella copri_S. The sequence goes on along the minus strand of JAJXBQ010000013.1, from coordinate 16,255 downwards.
CAACTTCCTTCTTAATCTCGAGCTTATTAGCCTCAGGACGAACAACGAAGCCATAGCGGTTAGGCTGCTTGTCTGTAATCTTGGTCATCTTCTCAGTAACCAATGGTTTGATAATAAATGCCATATTCTAATATCTCCTTTTTACTTTGTTAAGATTTGGTCGATAGTCTCGAGCGACTTTTCTGTAATCACTACAACATCAGCATTCAAAACTTTATACGAATTGACGTTTGATGCGAGGATAACTTCAGCACGCTGCAAGTTACGAGCAGACAAATATACGTTTTTATTTGATTCTGGCAAAACAAAGAGCACTTTTTTGCCCTCAATTTTAAGATTCTTAATAATACTTAAGAATTCTTTAGTCTTTGGAGCCTCAAATGTAAAGTCTTCCAACATTACAATTGCGCTTTCCTGTGCCTTATAAGACAGAGCAGACTTACGAGCAAGAATCTTTACTTTTTTGTTGAGCTTGAAGCGGTAATCACGTGGTTTAGGACCAAAAACGCGAGCACCACCTACGAGTACAGGTGAGTTAATATCACCACGGCGAGCACCGCCGCCGCCCTTCTGACGACCAAGCTTACGAGTAGAACCGCTCATCTCGCTTCTCTCCTTAGACTTAGCTGTACCCTGACGCTGGTTAGCGAGATACTGCTTTACGTCAAGATAGAGAACGTGATCGTTAGGCTCAATGCCGAAGACTGCATCATTAAGAGCTACCTTGCGGCCGGTCTCCTGACCTTTGATATCTAATACGCTAACTTCCATTATTTCTCAATTAAAACAGTTGAACCTTTGCATCCAGCGAAAGAACCCTTAACAATAAGAAGATTCTGCTCTGGAATTACCTTTAACACCTGAAGGTTCTGAGTTGTAACTCTGTCACCTCCCATTTGGCCGCCCATGCGCATACCCTTGAATACCTTTGCAGGGTAAGAACAAGCACCAATAGATCCCGGCTTACGAGCGCGGTCATCCTGACCGTGAGTAGACTGACCTACACCACCGAATCCGTGACGCTTAACAACGCCCTGGAAGCCTTTACCCTTTGATGTACCAATTACATCAACGAACTTGCAATCGTTGAAGATTTCAACTGTAATTGTATCACCGAGGTTGTACTCCTCATCAAACTTGAACTCGGCCAAGTGCTTCTTAGGTGTTGTGCCTGCCTTCTTGAAGATTCCCATCATAGGCTGAGAAGTACGCTTCTCCTTTGCCTCTTCGAAACCTAACTGATAAGCCTTGTAACCATCCTTTTCTACAGTTTTCACCTGGGTTACAACACAAGGACCTACTTCGATAACAGTGCACGGAATATTCTTACCGTCGGCACTGAAAACGGATGTCATTCCGATTTTCTTTCCAATTAATCCTGGCATTTCAATTTAATTTAAATAATTAGACTTTGATTTCTACTTCTACACCACTTGGCAATTCAAGCTTCATCAAGGCATCAACTGTCTTAGCTGTTGAGCTGTAGATGTCAATGAGACGCTTGAAATCTGAGAGCTGGAACTGCTCGCGAGACTTCTTGTTAACGAAAGTACTGCGGTTTACAGTAAAAATACGCTTGTGTGTTGGCAATGGAATAGGACCACTAACGATAGCGCCTGTTGCCTTTACAGCCTTCACAATCTTCTCAGCTGACTTGTCAACCAACTGGTGGTCGTAAGACTTCAGCTTAATTCTGATTTTCTGACTCATTTTTAAAATTAAGTTATTATTATATGAATTATTTAGTCTAATGGAAGAAGAGGTACGCTGCTTAAGAGTCATTCGCTAAGCAGCGCCTCATCTTACCGTTATTTCTTTATTATTAAAGAAGATCTGCGTGACCCTTAACCTCCTCCAACACAGCCTTAGCAATTGTTGAAGAAAGAGGTGCATGATGATCGTACTCCATAGAACTTGTTGCACGACCAGAAGTGATAGTACGCAAAGCTGTTACATAACCGAACATCTCAGCCAATGGAACCATTGCCTTTACGATGCGAGCACCGCTACGACCTTCTTCCATACCCTGAACGAGACCACGGCGCTTGTTCAAGTCACCGATTACGTCACCCATATTCTCTTCTGGAGTAACAACCTCTACCTTCATGATAGGCTCCATCAAAACTGGACCAGCCTTAGGGCAAAGTACCTTGAATGCCTGATGTGCTACCAACTCGAATGACAACTGGTCAGAGTCAACTGGGTGGAAGCTACCATCGGTCAAAGTCACCTTCAAACCTGTCATTGGGAAGCCACCGAGTACACCATTTGACAAGCAATCAGCGAAGCCCTTCTGTACAGATGGGATGAATTCCTTAGGAACGTTACCACCCTTAACCTCGTTGATGAACTGCAAGTCGCCTTCCTTGTAATCCTCGTCCTTAGGACCGATGGTTACATCGATACAAGCGAACTTACCACGACCACCAGACTGCTTCTTATAAGTTTCACGGCTCTGAGCTGTCTTAGTGATAGCCTCTTTGTAGTTAACCTGAGGCTTACCCTGATTACACTCAACCTTGAACTCACGCTTCAAACGGTCGATGATGATATCCAAGTGGAGCTCACCCATACCAGAGATAATTGTCTGACCGCTCTGCTCGTCTGTACGAACTGTGAAGGTTGGATCCTCCTCAGCCAACTTAGCGAGACCATTATCCATCTTAGCGATGTCTGCCTGGCTCTTTGGCTCTACTGCGATAGAAATCACAGTATCAGGGAATGTCATAGACTCCAATACGATTGGGTGTTCCTCGTCACAGAGTGTATCACCTGTACGGATATCCTTGAAACCTACACCTGCACCGATATCACCAGCATCGATAGACTCCATTGGGATTTCCTGCTTAGAGTTCATCTGGAACAGACGGCTGATACGCTCGCGCTTGCCAGAACGTGGGTTGTAAACATAAGAACCAGCAACGACCTTACCTGAGTAAACGCGGAAGAATACCAAACGACCCATGAATGGGTCAGTAGCAATCTTAAATGCGAGAGCAGATGTTGGTTCATCCTCAGATGGTTTACGATCCTCTTCCTCCTCTGTATCAGGGTTAGTACCGATGATATTTGGAGTATCCATTGGTGAAGGCAAGAATGCACACACATAGTCGAGCAATGGCTGAACACCCTTGTTCTTGTATGAAGAACCGAGCAACATTGGACAACACTCCATAGCACAGCAACCCTTACGGATAGCAGCAAGAAGCTTTTCTTCTGGAATATCCTTACCATCAAGATAAAGTTCCATAACCTCATCATCGAAGTTTGCAGCACCCTCAAGGAGCTTATCACGCCACTCAGCAGCCTCGTCAGCCAAGTCTGCAGGAATATCCTCTACATCATACTCAGCACCCATAGTCTCATCGTGCCAAAGGATAGCCTTCATCTTAATGAGGTCAACTACACCCTTGAAGTTCTCCTCTGCACCAATAGGAATCTGAATAGCAATTGGATTAGCGCCCAAGATATCCTTCATCTGCTGAACTGTCTCGAAGAAGTTAGCACCAGAACGGTCCATCTTGTTTACATAACCGATACGAGGTACATTATACTTATCAGCCTGACGCCATACAGTCTCAGACTGTGGCTGAACACCATCAGCTGCAGAATATGTAGCAACAGCACCATCAAGTACACGGAGAGAACGTTCAACCTCAGCAGTGAAGTCAACGTGTCCCGGAGTATCGATCAAGTTGATCTTATAAGACTTACCGAGATAGTTCCAGTTACAAGTTGTAGCTGCAGAAGTGATAGTAATACCACGCTCCTGCTCCTGGGCCATCCAGTCCATTGTAGCAGCACCATCGTGTACCTCACCAATCTTATGAGTCTTACCTGTATAGAACAAAATACGCTCAGAAGTTGTTGTCTTACCAGCATCGATATGCGCCATGATACCGATGTTACGAGTCAAATGTAAATCGCGATTTGCCATTTTCTTTTAACTATATTATATATTAAATTAGAATCTAAAGTGAGCGAACGCACGGTTAGCCTCAGCCATACGATGCATATCCTCCTTACGCTTAAATGCACCACCCTGATTATTAAAAGCATCCATAATCTCTGCAGCAAGCTTATCAGCCATTGTCTTACCACCGCGCTTACGTGCAAAAAGAATAAGATTCTTCATAGAAATACTCTCCTTACGATCAGGACGAATTTCTGTAGGAACCTGGAAGGTTGCACCACCGATACGACGGCTCTTAACCTCTACCTGAGGAGTAATATTATCAAGTGCCTGCTTCCAGATTTCAAGAGCAGACTTTTCCTCGTTAGACATCTTAGCCTTTACAATGTCAAGTGCATTGTAGAAAATTTCATAAGAAGTGTTCTTCTTTCCATCATACATCAAATGATTTACGAACTTTGAGACCTTCTGGTCATTGAAGACAGGATCTGGAAGGATCACTCTCTTCTTTGGTTTTGCTTTTCTCATTTTAAATAAAACTTTTTTTTAATTCTGCATGGGGCTGTATAATGTTCTTCAACGCTCGCACCCGAGCATTTACTCAACCTGATTACTTCTCCAGCAAAACTTTTATTAAATATTTTAACCCCAACTCCCGACCTTCTCCGACCGTGAGTCTGCGGTTTTGTCTAAAATTTAAGAAGCTATATTACTTCTTTGCCTTAGGACGCTTAGCTCCGTACTTAGAACGACGCTGTGTACGATTCGCAACACCTGCAGTATCAAGTGTACCACGGACAATGTGATAACGTACACCAGGAAGGTCCTTTACACGACCACCGCGAACCAAAACAATTGAGTGCTCCTGCAAGTTGTGACCCTCTCCTGGAATATAAGAGTTTACTTCCTTTGAGTTTGTCAAACGTACACGTGCAACTTTGCGCATTGCTGAATTAGGCTTCTTAGGAGTTGTTGTATAAACACGAACACAAACACCACGACGCTGAGGACAAGAATCCAAAGCTGGTGACTTGCTCTTGTCTACAAGAACTCGTCTGCCTTTTCTTACTAACTGTGAAATAGTAGGCATAATTTTACTTTTTAATTTATATATTTATTTTTATTTATTGTCTTATTTCGATGTAAGCCACTACTTTATAGAGCCTTTTCGGGGTGCAAAGGTACGATTTTTTCGGCAAACTACCTAAATATTAAGGAGACTTTTAAAAAACGAAGGCTAGTTTTAACTTTATATAACTATTAAAAACGAATATTATAAAGAAAAAGCGGAATTTAGCAGAGAATTTAGTCTTAGTATGTATGCTGTAGTACATTATGCCTCACCCTTTGGTGTGCCAAATGGAGCGATTGTACGTTCTTGCTCATCAGACAACTTAATTTTACCGAAGGACTGCTCATAGTTATAAATATTGCTCTGCAATGCCTGGAGCAATCGCTTAGCATGCTCAGGTGCCATGATAACACGACTCTTGATCTGAGGTGCAGGCATGCCAGGAAGTGCACATGCAAAATCCAAGATGAAGTCTGAACTAGAATGAGTAATCAGTGCCAAGTTAGAGTATGTACCCTCTGCAACTTCAGGGCTGATGCCCATCTGGAACTGATTCTGCTGCTGTTGATTATTCTTATTTTCTTCCATAATTTTACTAAGTTAATAGGATTAAACTTTAAATGATAGTGCAAATTTACACATAATATCTGAAAAAAACGAATAATCTGCCACTTATTTTCAAAAAAACATCATAAGACAACAGAAGATGGAATCCTGATTCTTTGCTTTTTTTCATCAGTTGCAGATAACAAAAGGGTGCACCATAGACTTATGACGCACCCTCATTATACCTATTTATATATAGTACTCTATTCTACGATTATTCTCCTATTGGAGAATCAGCATAGTCGAGCACATTTTTCTTATTAGCCTGCATACGCTCATATTCTTCTTTAGAGCCTACGATGAGCTTATCCCACTGACGAAGACCAGTACCTGCAGGAATCAAGTGACCACAGATTACATTCTCCTTCATACCCTCAAGGTAATCAACCTTACCACGGATAGCAGCCTCATTCAAAACCTTAGTAGTTTCCTGGAATGATGCAGCACTCATAAAGCTCTTAGTACCAAGAGCAGCACGAGTAATACCCTGGAGGATCTGTGTAGAAGTTGCAGATACGGCATCACGAACCTGTACAAGTTTCAAGTCGCGACGCTTCAATGCAGAATTCTCATCACGCAATCTACGAGCCGTTATGATCTGACCTGGTTTGAGACTTTCACTATCACCACCGTCAGTAACAACCTTCTTACCCCAGATACGATCATTCTCTTCTGCAAAGTCAAGTTTATCAACCAACTCTTGCTCCAAGAAGGTAGTATCACCTGGATCGTCAATACGAACCTTACGCATCATCTGACGTACCACAACCTCAAAATGCTTATCATTAATAGCCACACCCTGAAGACGGTAAACGTCCTGGATCTGGTTAACAATATACTCCTGAACAGCGGTAGGACCCATGATGGCGAGAATATCGCCAGGAGTTACACTACCATCAGAAAGAGGAGTACCAGCACGTACAGCATCATGTTCCTGTACCAAGATCTGCTTAGAAAGAGATACAAGATACTTCTTCTGATCGCCAGTCTTAGATGTTACGATGATCTCACGGTTACCACGCTTTACCTTACCCATAGTTACCTCACCATCGATTTCAGATACAACAGCAGGGTTAGAAGGGTTGCGAGCCTCAAGAAGCTCAGTTACACGAGGGAGACCACCAGTGATATCACCTGCACCACCTACAGCACGAGGAATCTTAACCAAAACCTCACCGGTATTAATTGTCTGTCCATCCTCAACAGCCAAGTGACCACCTACAGGGAAGTTGTATGTACCAAGGATTTCACCATTAGCATCGATAACATCACAAGATGGAACCATTGCCTTATTCTTGGAATCGGTGATAATCTTCTCCTCCAAGCCTGTAGTCTCATCGACCTCAGCACGATAAGTCTGATCCTTCTGAACGTCATTGAACTTCAATGTACCGGCATACTGGCTGACGATAACGGCGTTGAATGGATCCCAACGGGCGATAACGGTATCCTTCTCTACGATTTCACCCTCCTTGTGATACAATGAAGAACCGTAAGGAACATTCAGAGTAGCAAGAATGATGTTTGTATTAGGATCAACGAAACGGATTTCAGCCAAGTGGCTTACAACCTTCTCGCACTTGATATCGTTACCTTCCTCGTCTTCCTCAACGAATGGAACTGTGCTCAACTCATCAAACTCGATACGAGACTTATTCTTCGCAGCAATCTTAGCATTGGCAGCAGCGTTAGATGCGATACCACCGGCGTGGAATGTACGGAGAGTCAACTGAGTACCAGGCTCACCAATAGCTTGAGCAGCAATGACACCAACGGCTTCGCCCAACTGTACCATACGGGCTGTAGCCAAGTTACGTCCATAGCACTTCATGCAGACACCCTTCTTGCTCTCACAGGTGAGAACAGAACGAATCTCAACACTCTCGATAGGAGATTCATCAATAGCCTTAGCCTTAGCCTCGGTGATTTCTTCACCTGATTTAACAATCAGTTCACCAGTTGTTGGATGAATAACATCATGCACTGAAACACGACCCAGAATACGCTCATACAGAGATGAAATAATCTCATCACCATTCTTTAAAGCTGTACAAACCAAGCCACGCAATGTACCACAATCCTCTTCGGTGATGATAACATCGTGAGAAACGTCTACAAGACGACGAGTCAAATAACCGGCATCGGCAGTCTTCATAGCGGTATCAGCAAGACCCTTACGGGCACCGTGAGAAGCGATAAAGTACTCCAATACAGACATACCCTCCTTAAAGTTAGAAAGGATAGGGTTCTCGATGATCTGCGCGCCCTCTGCACCAGCCTTCTGAGGTTTAGCCATCAAACCACGCATACCAGACAACTGCTTAATCTGATCCTTAGAACCACGGGCTCCGGAATCAAGCATCATGTATACGGCGTTGAATCCCTGGTCAGCTTCGGTCATCTCCTTCATCAAGATATTACCCAAATCTGTATTTACGTGAGTCCACGCATCAATAACCTGGTTGTATCGTTCCTTGTTGGTGATGAAACCCATATTATAGTTATTGGTAATTTCCTCAACCTCCTTGCGACCGCGCTCAACAATAGCTTCCTTCTCTGGTGGAATAATAATATCACCAAGGTTGAATGACAATCCTGCGACATAAGCCATACGATAACCTAAGTTCTTGATTCCATCAAGGAATTCACAAGCCTTAGCCATACCAACAGCCTTGATAACATTAGAAATCAAACCACGGAGGGTTTTCTTGGAAATCACATCATTGAAGAAACCAACTTCATCAGGAATGATACCATTAACGATGACACGTCCAACTGATGTTTCTACCATTCGTTTCTGGATTGTACCATCAACCAAGTCGTCAACTACAACCTTAATCAAAGCATGAAGATCACATCGGCCCTCGTTACGAGCAATCAATGCCTCTTCAGGGCCATAGAATGTCAAGCCCTCACCCTTTGCACCTGGACGAATCTTAGTAATATAGTAAAGACCAAGCACCATATCCTGAGAAGGAACGGTGATAGGCGCACCATTAGCTGGGTTGAGAATGTTATGACTCTGAAGCATCAGGATTTGAGCCTCCAAAACAGCCTCATTGCTCAATGGAAGGTGAACAGCCATCTGGTCACCATCGAAGTCGGCGTTGAACGCTGTACATGCCAATGGATGCAACTGAATAGCCTTACCCTCAATCATCTTAGGCTGGAATGCCTGGATACCGAGTCTGTGAAGCGTAGGGGCACGGTTCAACATAACCGGATGACCCTTCATTACATTTTCAAGAATATCCCAGATAACTGGCTCGCGACGATCAACAATCTTCTTGGCACTTTTTACAGTCTTTACGATACCACGTTCTATCAACTTACGGATGATAAATGGTTTGTAAAGCTCTGCAGCCATCAGTTTTGGAAGACCACACTCACCCATTTTCAACTCTGGACCTACAACGATTACAGAACGGGCAGAATAGTCAACACGCTTACCCAGCAAGTTCTGACGGAAACGACCCTGCTTACCCTTTAAAGAGTCAGAGAGTGACTTCAAAGGACGATTGCTCTCACTCTTTACAGCAGAACTCTTGCGTGAGTTGTCGAACAAGCTGTCAACAGCCTCCTGCAACATACGCTTCTCGTTACGGAGAATAACCTCAGGAGCCTTGATCTCAACCAATCTCTTCAAACGGTTGTTACGGATAATCACACGACGATAGAGGTCATTCAAGTCTGATGTTGCAAAACGACCACCATCCAATGGTACCAACGGACGAAGCTCAGGTGGAGTAACAGGAATAATCTTCATGATCATCCATTCTGGCTTGTTAATACCTTTACTAGCACGGAAACCTTCTACAACTTGCAGACGCTTCAGAGCCTCAGTTTTACGCTGCTGACTTGAATCGTTATTTGCGCGATCGCGGAGTTCGTATGACAAAGAGTCAAGGTCTACATTCTGGAGCAACTGATAAATTGCTTCAGCACCCATTTTTGCTATAAACTTATTAGGGTCCGTATCGTCCAAAAGTTCATTGTCACCATTAGGATCATACTGGTCAAGAAGAGCCATATATTCATCTTCTGACAAGAGATCAAGTTTGTGAGAACCGTTCAATTCAAGACCATCAGCATCAGTCTTTCCCTCAAGAATACCAGGCTGGATAACTACATACTTCTCGTAGTAAATGACAGCATCAAGTTTCTTGGTCGGCATACCCAAAAGGTAACCAATCTTATTTGGAAGAGAACGGAAATACCAAATATGAGCAACAGGTACGACAAGCTCAATGTGACCAGAGCGTTCACGACGAACTTTCTTCTCTGTAACCTCTACACCGCATCGGTCGCAGACGATTCCCTTATAACGGATACGCTTGTACTTGCCGCAGGCGCATTCATAGTCCTTAGTAGGACCAAAAATACGCTCGCAGAACAAGCCATCACGCTCCGGCTTATATGTACGATAATTAATGGTTTCCGGTTTAGTAACCTCACCATACGAATTTTCCAAGATCTCCTCTGGCGAAGCGAGACCGATGGTAATCTTCGTAAAATTATTCTTTACCTTTGTATCTTTTTTGAAAGCCATGTTTCTATATATAAATTAGGGGTTCTCAAAATTAATCAAGTTTGATGCTCAAACCAAGGCCACGAAGCTCATGGAGCAATACGTTAAGTGACTCAGGAATACCAGGAGTTGGCATTGGATCGCCCTTTACGATTGCTTCGTATGCCTTGCTACGTCCTACAACATCATCTGACTTAACAGTCAGGATCTCCTGCAAAACGTGGCTTGCACCGAATGCCTCGATAGCCCAGACCTCCATCTCTCCGAATCGCTGACCACCAAACTGTGCTTTACCACCAAGTGGCTGTTGTGTAATCAAAGAGTATGGACCGATAGAACGAGCGTGCATCTTATCCTCAACCATATGACCTAACTTCAAGAAGTAAGTCATACCAACAGTAGCTGGCTGGTCAAACTGTTCTCCAGTCTCACCATCATAAAGGTAAGTTGAGCAGAAACGTGGCAAGCCTGCCTTATCTGTCCATTCTGAGAGATCATCCAATTTAGCACCATCAAAGATAGGAGTAGCAAACTTTACACCCAACTTTTTACCTGCAGCACCCAAGATACACTCGAAGATCTGACCAAGGTTCATACGTGAAGGCACACCCAATGGATTCAATACCATATCTACAGGACGACCGTCAGCCATAAATGGCATATCCTCCAAACGAACTACCTTAGACACAATACCCTTATTACCATGACGACCGGCAAGTTTATCACCAACCTGGATCTTACGCTTCTTAGCAATATATACCTTAGCCATCTGAAGAATACCTGATGGAAGTTCATCACCAATAGTGATAGCAAACTTACGACGCTTTAATTCAGCATCAAGTTGCTTATACTTGCGGATATAGTTCATAATAAGTCTCTGAATCAAGCCATTGGTATGCTCATCCTTAGTCCACTTATTTGACTGAACACCATCATACTCCAAATTCTTCAAGGCTGTAGCAGTAAAGGTACTGCCCTTGGTGATAATCTCAGCACCTGTATAATCCTTAACACCCTCAGAAGTCATACCTTCTGTAAGTGTAAGCAACTTGTCTACGAGAATATCCTTCAAGTCATCACCCTTTGCCTCATACTCCTCATCAATCTTAGCAAGAATAATCTTATCCTGCTTCTTTGACTCACGGGTCTTGATAGCACGAGAGAACAACTTCTTGTCAATAACCACACCGCTCAATGATGGATTTGCCTTCAATGAAGAATCCTTCACATCACCAGCCTTATCACCAAAGATAGCGCGAAGCAACTTCTCTTCTGGTGAAGGATCACTTTCACCCTTAGGCGAAATCTTACCAATCATGATATCACCTGGTTCAATTCTTGCACCAACACGCACGATACCATTATCATCAAGATCCTTTGTAGCTTCCTCGCTGACATTAGGGATATCAGATGTGAATTCCTCTACTCCACGCTTAGTTTCACGGACATCAAGAGAGTATTCGTCAACATGTACAGATGTCAATACGTCATCACGAACCATACGTTCAGAAATAACAACAGCATCCTCATAGTTGTAACCCTTCCAAGGAATATAAGCTACAAGCAAGTTACGGCCCAAAGCCAGCTCACCGTTTTCTGTCGCATAACCCTCAGTCAGGATATCACCCTTCTTTACACGCTGTCCCTTATTACAGATAGGACGCAAGTCGATGGTCATATTCTGGTTGGTACGACGGAACTTAGGAATACGATACTCCTTCAAAGCTGGTTCGAAGCTTACAAATTCATCGTCTTCTGTGCGATCGTAAAGGATACGGATAGTTGTAGCATCAACATATTCGATAACGCCCTCACCTTCTGCAGTAACCATAGTACGTGAATCCTCACAAACTTGCTTCTCAAGACCAGTACCAACTATTGGTGCATCATTATGAAGCAATGGTACAGCCTGACGCATCATGTTACATCCCATCAACGCACGGTGACCATCATCATGCTCCAAGAATGGAATCAAACCTGCGGATACAGAAGCAATCTGCTGTGGAGAGACGTCAACATAATCAACTTGATCCGGACCTACAACAGGATAATCAGCATCCTGACGACACTTTACTACATCACGAATGAAAGAACCATCAACAGTCAAAGGCGCATTACCCTGACCGATAATCTTAGACTCTTCATCTTCAGCAGTCAAGTATACAACATCCTCATTAGCCATATCGACCTTGCTATCATTCACCTTACGGTAAGGAGTAACAATAAAACCAAGATCATTAATCTTTGCATACATACAGAGAGAAGAAATCAAACCGATGTTTGGACCTTCAGGACTCTCAATAGGGCAAAGACGACCATAGTGTGTATAATGTACGTCACGAACCTCGAAACCGGCACGCTCACGAGACAAACCACCAGGACCTAAGGCAGAAAGACGACGCTTATGAGTTACCTCAGCCAGAGGGTTAGTCTGGTCCATGAACTGTGACAATGGATTAGTTCCAAAGAAAGAATTGATAACACTAGAGATTGTCTTAGCATTAATCAAATCTGTTGGAGTAAACACCTCATTGTCGCGAACATTCATACGTTCACGGATAGTACGGGTCATACGTGCCAAACCAATAGAGAACTGGTTAGCCAACTGCTCACCTACTGTACGAACACGACGATTAGACAAGTGGTCGATATCGTCAACTGTTGCACTAGAGTTGATCAGCTGAATAAGATATTTAATGATCTCAATAATATCTTCCTTAGTCAAGACACGAACATCAATGTCAGTATCAAGATTCAATTTCTTATTGATACGATAACGACCTACCTCACCCAGATCATAACGCTTATCAGAGAAGAACAGGTTTTGGAAAACCTCACGTGCACTAGCATCATCTGCAGGATCAGCATTACGCAACTGACGATAAATATAGTTAACAGCTTCCTTCTCAGAGTTACTTGGATCCTTTGCCAAAGTATTGAAGATAATAGTAAACTTGTTGGCAGCTTCCTCATCCTTATGAAGAAGAACAGTCTGCGCACCACTCTCAACAATCTCCTCAATATTATCAGCAGTAAGTTCAGTCTCACGCTCCATGATTACTTCGTTACGCTCAATAGATACTACTTCACCGGTATCCTCATCAACGAAATCCTCATTCCAACTCTTCAAAACACGAGCAGCAAGTTTACGACCAATAGCAGCCTTCATATTCTTCTTGTTAACCTTCACCTCCTCAGCGAGATCAAAAATCTGAAGAATATCCTTATCCTGTTCGTAACCAATAGCACGCAACAATGTGGTTACAGGCAACTTCTTCTTACGATCGATATATGCATACATTACATTGTTAATGTCAGTTGCAAATTCAATCCAGCTTCCCTTGAAAGGAATGATACGAGCAGAATAAAGCATGGTACCATTTGCATGAACACCCTGGCTAAAGAACACACCAGGAGAGCGATGAAGCTGAGAAACAACAACACGCTCAGCACCATTAATCACGAAAGTACCATTATCGGTCATATATGGGATAGTACCAAGGAACACATCCTGAATAAATGTACCGAAATCCTCATGATCAGGATCAGTACAATACAGTTTCATCTTAGCCTTCAAAGGTACACTATATGTAAGACCACGCTCCAAACACTCATCAATAGAATAGCGAGGAGGGTCGATATAGTAATCCAAGAACTCAAGAACGAAATTGTTACGTGTATCGGTAATAGGGAAGTTCTCAGAGAACACCTTATACAAACCGTCATTCTTGCGTTCCTCAGGCGGAGTATCCAACTGTAAGAAGTCCTTGAAAGACTTTAACTGCACATCGAGGAAATCCGGATATGGATACGGATTATGCACGCTGGCAAAATTTACTCTGTTATCAACAATTTTTGTAGCCATTAGAAGTTATTAAATGGGTTTTATTAATAATATAATAAAAGACACAAAAAGGTTAGGACTCACCTACTTGGAGAATCCTAACCATTTATATAAAAAATGTATTACTCTAATTACTTGAGCTCTACCTTAGCACCGGCCTCTTCGATAGCCTTCTTAAGGTTCTCAGCCTCGTCCTTAGCTACACCTTCCTTGATTGTAGAAGGAGCACCGTCTACGAGATCCTTAGCCTCTTTCAAACCGAGACCACAAGCCTCCTTAACAGCCTTTACAACCTGGAGCTTAGCGCCACCAACCTCAGCGAGGACTACGTCGAATGTAGACTTCTCCTCAGCTGCAGCTGCACCACCAGCAGCAGGACCAGCAGCTACAGCTACAGCTGCAGCAGCAGGCTCAATACCATACTCGTCCTTGAGGACTGTTGCCAACTCATTAACTTCCTTAACAGTAAGATTTACTAACTCTTCTGCAATAGCTTTGATATCTGCCATTTTATTCTAAATTTTATTTTTGTTTATACTATAATTAATGATAACATTGTGATTGATTACTCAGGACGCTCGCCCAATGTCTTAAGCACACCATGAATAGTGTTGCTTCCTGATTGAAGAGCTGAAACAACGTTCTTTGCAGGTGACTGGAGCAAAGCAACAATCTCTGCGATAACTTCGTTCTTGCTCTTGAGAGCTGAAAGCTCTGCAAGTTTGTCTGCGCCAACGTAGAAGCTTTCCTCTGCATAAGCAGCCTTCAATGTTGGAACATCTTCCTTGTCATATTCCTTCAACAACTTAGCTGGTACATTAGCTGTATTAGCAAACAACACAGCAGTAGTACCCTTCAAGTAGCCATAGAGCTCAGAGAAATCGATATCTGAAGCCTCGAACGCCTTGTGAAGCAAGGAATTCTTAACAACAACCATCTTAATCTCGCTCTGGAAGCACTTACGACGGAGTGCGCTTGTCTTCTCTGCATTCAATCCTGTAACATCTACAAGATAGAAATGAGGAAACTCCTGCAACTTCTGTCCAAGTTCAGCGATAATAGTATCTTTAACTTCTTTCTTCATTTTACAAAACTTTTAGAGTTATTCAACTGATTTAGGATCAATCTTGATACCCTTACTCATAGTGCTAGAAATAAAGATACTCTTGATATATGTACCTTTAGCAGCAGCAGGCTTCAGCTTGATAACTGTGTTGATGAACTCCTTAGCATTTCCATAGATCTGCTCAGAAGTCATGCCAACCTTACCGATTGAAGTATGGATAATACCAGCCTTATCAACCTTAAAGTCGATCTTACCTTGCTTAACTTCCTTTACTGCCTTAGCAACATCCATAGTTACAGTGCCACTCTTAGGGTTAGGCATCAAACCACGAGGACCGAGTACACGACCCAAAGGACCAATCTTACCCATACAAGAAGGCATTGTGATGATGACATCAATATCTGTCCAACCACCCTTAATCTTCTCAACGTATTCGTCAAGACCTACATAATCAGCGCCTGCTTCCTTAGCAGCAGCTTCCTGATCAGGAGTACAGAGTGCGAGCACGCGAGTAACCTTACCTGTTCCGTTTGGCAATGAAACAACGCCACGAACCATCTGGTTAGCCTTACGTGGATCAACACCTAAGCGTACATCAATATCAAGAGATGCATCAAACTTGGTAGTGGTAATTTCCTTTACCAACTCTGAAGCCTCCTTCAATGTGTATGCCTTCCCTGCTTCAACCTTATCAGCTACTGATTTTTGATTTTTTGTCAGTTTACTCATTTTTCTAATTGAAGTTTTAAATTATTTACCAGGGAAGTCCCCTTTTACAGTAATACCCATACTTCTTGCAGTACCAGCGATGAGCTTCATAGCTGATTCTACAGTAAAGCAGTTCAAGTCCTTCATCTTATCCTCAGCGATTACCTTTACCTGATCCCAAGTAAGAGAAGCAACCTTCTGACGATTAGGCTGAGCAGAACCTGACTTGATTTTGGCAGCCTCTTTCAATTGAACTGCAGCAGGTGGAGTCTTGATAATAAAATCAAAAGACTTGTCAGTATAATAAGTAATAACTACTGGCAACACTTTACCTGCTTTGTCCTGGGTACGGGCGTTGAATTCCTTGCAGAATCCCATAATATTAATACCCTTAGAACCCAATGCAGGTCCTACTGGAGGTGAAGGATTCGCAGCGCCACCTTTAATCTGTAATTTGATTAGTCCAGCAACTTCTTTAGCCATTTCTTTGTTAATATTTAAAATTGAAACTTATAAGG
>JAJXBQ010000208.1:0-5784 GCA_021640525.1 Segatella copri | reverse complement strand
AATAATTATTTTTGATCGGGACAGAAGACACAAGACCAGAAACCATGATAAGTCCCCCTTACAGTTTACCTAAACAAAATCCAACGGGACTATAAATATATCATCACTGCTCAAAGAAATCACTGTTGCCGATCTATTAATATTTAAAACATATAAACTATGCAGAAGAAAGTAAACTTAGCAATGTTAGCGCTCTTCTCGTGTTCATTGGCTATGGCTCAGAACGAAAAGACTGACCAGAACATAGCCCAGGGACTTGACGAGAATGCTTTCACCTTCTCCGAGGCACAGTTGGGCGAGGACGATGACATGTCATCCAATGTCACCATCCTCAATTCTACCAGCAACGTATACGCGAGCCAGGCAGGTTACCTGTTCTCGCCAGCACGTTTCCGCTACCGTGCCTTCAACCAGAAGTACAACGATGTCTATATCAATGGTGCTTCCATGAACGATATGGAGACCGGACAGTTCCGTTTCTCCAACATCGGTGGATTGAACCGATTCTCCAGGAACGTAGACTTCGCCCTGCCTTTCGAAGCCAACGGCTATTCGATGACGGGCATGGCAGGCTCCAACAACTATGATTTCCGTGCCGGAAGCATGCAGGAAGGACAGTATGCCAGCGTAGGTGTTGCCAACCGCAACTATACCCTGCGCGGACTCTACTCCTACTCCAGCGGATTCAACGAAAAGGGATGGGCCATTACAGCCGGTCTCACCTACCGTTGGGCTAACCAGGGATACGTAGAGGGAACCATCTACAACGCCCTCTCCTATTTCTTCGGTGTACAGAAGAAGTGGATGAACGGCCACTCGCTGAGCTTCTCCACATGGGGTAACCCGACAGAAAGAAGCACCCAGGGAGCATCTACCGACGAGGCTTACTGGCTGGCGAACGACTACCAGTATAACCCATACTGGGGATACCAGAACGGACACAAGAGAAACTCACGCGTAGTGAACGACTTTGCCCCTTCGGCTATCGCCACATGGGACTGGGAAATCAACGACCAGATGAAGCTCACCACATCGGTGTTCGGAAAATACTCTATGTATAAGAGCACCAAGCTCAACTACAACAACGCAGAGAATCCGCAGCCAGACTACTGGAAGAACATGCCATCTGCTAACTACTATGTATGGGGCGACTACAAGAACGGCAACAACATGTATACCTGGGAAAACTGGAACAACGCCGTAAATTACTGGCAGGCAAGCAAGCAGAACCGACAGATTAACTGGGACCGCCTGTACTATGCCAACCAGCAGGCAGCCAAGAACGGACAGGATCTGCTATACTATGTTCAGGCTAAGCACAACGACAACCTGACCCTGACCCTCTCGTCCGTGCTGAACACCAAGCTGACCAAGAAATCGAACCTGGCTACGGGTATCATGCTCGGAAAGAGTACCAACCAGCACTATCAGACATTGGAAGACATGCTGGGCGGTGCCATCTTCCACAACATCAACACCTATGCCCTGGGCGATTATCCTAAGACCGACCCACGTGTGCAGTACGACCTGAACACAGCCGGTCCTAACAACACAGGCAAGCTGGTTTACGAGGGCGACAAGTTCGGTTACGACTATCGCATCGACGTGAACAAGGCAAACGCATGGAGCACCTATACAGCCGAATTCTACAACATGAAGGCGATGCTGAGCGGACGTATCGGATATACCGGAATGAACCGCCGAGGCTACATGCGCAACGGTATGGCACCGAACAACAGCCAGGGCAAGAGCGGCACAGCCAACTTCCTGGACGGTGGCGTAAAGGGAAGCCTGAACGTGGATATGGGCAGAGGTCATGCCTTCAGCATAGGAGCCGGATACGAGCTGCGTGCACCGATGGCAAACACAGCCTTCATCTCGCCTGAAATCAGCAACGACTTCGTGACTAACCTCAAGAACGAGCGCATCTTCAGTTCTGAATTCAGCTACCTGTATCGCAACGCATGGCTGAGTGCCAACGTGAGCGGATACTACAGCCGACTGGAGAACGTTACGGAATGGCAGAACTTCTACAACGATGATGAGAACTCATTCACCTACGTGAGCATGACCGGACTGAAGAAGGAATACTATGGTGTAGAGGTGGGCGCTAAGATCAAGCTCACATCATGGCTCGACCTGAAGACCCTGGGCGCTATGAGCGAGGCGAAAAACATCAACAATGTAAACGCCGTATACATGCTCTCAAAGAGTGCTGAGGTTAACCAGGACAAGGCTTACGTGATGAATATGCGCGAGAGTGGCACACCGCTCACAGTGGGAAGCATCGGTCTCGATGCCCACATAAACGGATGGTTCGTCAACCTCAATGCCAACTACTACGACCGCATCTACCTCTCTTATTCTCCAAGCTACAGATATAAGAAGGTGCTGAAAAACCGCCAGGATGCCTACAAGGCATTCCCTGAAATCTTTGCTCCTACTACACTCGACGGTATGAGCTGGACTGAGGATGCTGTAGCCCAGGAGAAAGGTCACGGAGGATGGATGGTTGACCTGAGCATAGGCAAGAGCGTGAGACTGAAGAAGGGTTCTCTCAACTTCAACCTCATGATTACCAACCTGCTGAACAACCAGACCATCGTAACAGGCGGATATGAGCAGAACTCACGTTCAAGCTATACACTGGATGCTAACGACAACGTGAAGAATCCACGCCTCTACCAGTTCTCTAAGAATCCTAAGAAGTATTACACCTGGGGTACCAACGGCATGTTCCAGGTATCTTACAGATTCTAAAGAGCAGTTTCTCTTTAACATAAAGAACTGGGAGCAATCCCGTTTCTCTATAACAATAAAAAGAAAGAACAATGAAAAAGATAAAATTCATAGCATTGGCATTCCTGGCACTGACTCTGGGGTCGTGTATGGGCGACGGTTATGCTGACCCAGACCTGACCGACAAGGTGCCTGCAGCTCCATATGGCAACAACAGCCTGAGGGAGAAGAATGTGATCAGCATAGCAGATTTGAAGACCCAGTTTGCTACGGTTATCAACAGCGACAATGGCTACAAGCAGATTGAGAAAGACATGATGATCAAGGCGGTAGTGACGGGCAATGATGTCAGTGGCAATATCTACAACCAGGTGAGCGTTCAGGATGCATCCGGCGCTATCATTATTGCCATCAACGGAAGCGGTCTGTCGGGTTATCTTCCTGTAGGTCAGGAAATTCTAGTAAACCTGAAGGGGCTCTATATCGGAAGTTACAAGAAGTTGCCTCAGATTGGCGGTGTGAATACCAAGCTCTCAGATGGAAGTCTGGGTATGGGCAAGATAGAGCGTGCCATCTGGAACGAGCACTTCAAGATTCTGAACCCTGGCGAGGCTGATGCAAGCACGGTAGTGCCAGAGGAGTTTGACCTGACAAAGCTTACTGATGCAGCCTATATGGAGGCTAACGTGGGCAAGCTGATGACCCTGAAGAAGGTGAAGTTTGCTTCAGCTAACGGTACAAACGTATGGGCACCAGATGATACCAATACGAGTCTGGAACTGATTGATGCCGAAACGGGCAAGAGAATCAACAAAAACAACCTGGTAGTGCGCAACTCGGGTTATTCTAAGTTTGCCAACGAGGTGGTTCCACAGGGCGTATTCGATATCACCGGTATCTTCACCCGATTCGGCAACACCTGGCAGATTGTGCTTCGCAGCACGGATGATTTGAAATCGGTAGTTCTTGCCTATCTCAGCGAGCCGTTTGATGCCAGCCAGGGCAATTTCACCATCGACAACATCAAACTGGCTGATGGTGTAGAATTTGTCTGGAAATGGGCATCTGCAGCTTACGGAATGAAGGCTTCAGGCTATGTGAACGGTTCAAAACAAGAACTCCAGTCACGTCTCAAATCGCCTGCCATCGACCTGAAATCAGCCAAGAGCGCTAAACTCATGTTCGACCAGGCTATCAATTATGCCTCAGATATAAAGCAGGAATGCAAGGTTCAGATTTCTACAGACGGAAAGACATGGACCGACTTGGACGTACAGGGTTATCCAGCAGGAAACAGCTGGGACTTTGTTTCATCTACTGCAGATTTGACGAAGTATTGTGGCAAGACCATCTACATCGGTTTCCTCTACAGCAGTTCTCCAACGGGTGCTCCAACCTGGGAGGTCAAGAATTTCGCAGTAAAATAACCGGATTCACTTCTATAGATATAAATAGTAACAATATTAAAAAAGACAATAATATGAAAAAGTATATATTTTCAGTTTTGATGGCGGCTATGGCTGCCTTCACATTCAGCAGCTGCGAGGACGTACCAGAGCCTTATACACTGCCTAACCAGCCGGAGGCTCCAGGAGAGAACACAGATCCTAACCAAAAGGGTTCTGAAAGCAATCCATATACTGTTGCAGAAGCTATCGCCCTCATCAAGGCAGGTACAGCACCTTCTACAGCTGTATGCGTAAAGGGTAAGATTACAGCCGTAACTTTCTTCAACGCAACCTATAGCAGTTTGTCATATAACATCGCAGACGAGGGCTCTTCAGAGGTTATCGAAGTATACTCTGGCAAAGGCAAGGATGGTGCAAACTTCTCTTCCAAGGATGACTTGAAAGTTGGTCAGACCGTAGTAGTAAAAGGAATCGTCAAGGCATTCACGAAGAATGATGGCACTATTGTCAATGAAATCGACAAGAACAGCACCATCATCTCTATCGAGAACACAGGAACTACAACTCCTGATACTCCAGCAACTGGTAAGGGTTCTCTCAGTGACCCATACAACGTGGCAGAAGCTATCGCAGCCATCAAGGCTGGCACAGCGCCTACTACACAGGTTTACCTGACAGGTATCATCTCAGATGTTGCTTTCTATAATGAGACATACAAGAGCATCACCTATTACATCTCAGACGATGGCAAGGGCAAGGACATGCAGGTTTACTCTGGTAAGGGACTGAACGGCGCAGACTTCGCTTCTAAGGAAGATTTGAAGGTGGGTCAGAAGGTTACTATCCTGGGTAAGATCATGAAGTTCACCGACAAGAACGGAAATGATATCATGGAGGTTGACAAGACCAGCTCTATCGTTAAGATTGAAGGTGAAGGTACAGGCGGTGAAGTTAAGCCAGACCCAACACCTGATACACCAGCCAGCGGCAACATCGAAATGACAGACGCATCTATCTTGAGTGGCAAGAGCGGTGATGTAGAACTTGTAGAAAAGTATTATAATAGTCAGAATGTTACAAACGAATCAACCTGGTACACTTGGAAGATTGGCGACACCACCTTTAAAGGTGCTAAAATTTGCATTTCTGACGGAACAAATGGTAAGGGTATCCAAATGCAAGGTAATGCATCTGATGCTAGCAAACAAGGCTTCCTGTTTAATTCTACAGCCTTTGCAAAGGACATCAAGACCGTAACAATCCTGTTCTCAACAAAAGCAACTTCTACCTATGCCCCAAGCTACACCCTCTATGCAGCAAAGGCTGCAAATGGTAAGGATACAGCTATCGAAGGTAAATCTACCAATGAGGTTTCAGGTGATTACAAGACTTATACAGAGACATTCGACTTGAGCGCACAGAACGTCAAGTATTTTACTCTCTTCAACAATAAGGCAGGTGCTCTCTACATCGAGAAGATCATCATCACATTGAAGTAATTCCCCTAGTAGATATTATGTATTAGAAAAAATACTGATCCCCATCGTCCTCTACCCAAACAGAGACGATGGGGATTTCTGTTCTTATCCATCGAGAACATAGGTGTCAGGAGGGAACGCGAACCTACGTATCATGC
>JAJXBQ010000012.1:0-25983 GCA_021640525.1 Segatella copri | reverse complement strand
CCTACAAGATAGGATATACAGTTATATCTTCTTGCTGCCTTATAGGCATCCAGCTTTTTCTTTTCCTCACCCACACGATCCTTGTAGACTTCAATTTCTTTATACTTATCAAATAGAGCCAGAATCGATGTAATCGATTTGTCCATGTTCTGACCAGGAATTCCCTGTAGCGGATTCAATTCATTTGTATTTTGCTTTCCATATATTCTGAAAAAACTACTAAGCGCCACTCTAAAAGAGAGTCCTTCAAAATCTATGTGGTATTGCTTTTTCAACCAGTCTGCAAATTCCTGCTTGCTATAACTATTGCCGGTGACATTATAGTCTGCATCGCAGATATAGATTGTATCTGGCGTTGCTGTGTTTCTGGCAAAGTAATACGGTATGCCATCAAACTCGAAAATGAAAAAGATCGTGTGGTGTCCCTCTTGCTTTACACCATCGCTCTTAACATAGGTATCTCCGCCAAAGGCAAAATCGATTGCTAACAGCGCAGATGATTTTCCAATAGACATCGCACCATCATTTTTTCCTAGGACAACGTTCAATCCTCTTTTAAATCGAATGGGCGGTCGTTCTTCTGTTTTTATTTTAAATGCTGATGATTTGATTTCTACAAGCACAAGAACACCTCCCCTTGTTCATTAATGTCGATTGCACGTAACGCATATGCACAATCCATAACCGACATGAAATCTGTCGGATCCTTGAGTCCTTGACGCATCATGTCATAAAGTTCGATAACGTCCATTGGTCCTTCTTTCAATACAGTTAGCACTCCTGGAAGCAAAGCCAGGGTGCTGTTTTTATACGAATATAATTTATTAGGTAATTGCATCGAACACCTCACAGCTTTGGACAAAATAGGAAACAACGATCTGACAGTAGATTTCTTCCTGTAGGCTAACCTTATGGATTTTCTCTGTTATCTCGTTAAAGATTTCTACATTTGTCTTTTTTGCTTTCTTCAATCTCCTGTATATTGCCTTCATCTGATTCTGCAGCACTTCGTAATCTATCAAGCCAGACTTATCTGCATTCGTCATGATTTCGCGAAGTCGAACGTAATAGGCCGTAACATAGGCGTTTATCGTCACATAGAGTACCATGTTGTCAGCCGGGGTAAGCTTCTGCTTTATTTCCTTCGGATCCAGTGAAGCCGTTGCTAGGTCCTTTTCTTTGAGATTTTTTATCTTCTTTAACACACCTACGACACCCTTTTCCAGAGGCAACTCATCCAACAGCTGTACGCTATTATAATGTGCCATCAAGATTTTCTTTACTCCCACAAGCTCCTTCGTGATTTTTTTATTATCATCTATCGAATATACCGCGTAACATCGTGGGCAGAGCGCCAGTAGATTTTTGATCTCTGGTGCTTTTTTCTTATCTATGAGTGCCACATTAAAAGAATCAACACTTTTTCCTGCACCTGAAATTGTAAGCATGCGTCCGCAACCAGGAAATGGGCACGTATGATTTTCTTCGCTAAGAAGATAGGCGCCAAATCTATTTTTTAAATCTACTTCCGCATGCTGTAATCGTTGCTTTTCCAGTACTGTAGATTCTACGAGTCCTGCTGCTCTGCGAATAATCTCAACAAAGCAATCTGCTAGCTTCTGCGCAATATTTCCATCTGTAGCAGCTGGATCGTAAGGCTTATAGTCATCTGCCAGTAATTTAAGTACCGCTTGCGGCCTGCCATTCAATGACACAACAAAATCCTTAGGGCTGAGCTTATATACAATGCTTTGCGCAAATTTCTTAGTAATGCCTCTCTTGGCGTAAGACCTCAGTGTATTCTCAGATGTCAGTTTGGTCGACGGGTCCTTCGGAGTATCCCATGCTTCTTCTGGAACCTCTGTAATCATTGCAATTAGATCCTTAAAGAAATAAGGGATATCTGCGCCATCAGATATTCGATTTTTCATCATTGAAAAGAATTCCTTAAATTCCACGCGCCTTATCTCCTTTTCTGACTTTGTACCATCGTGTACCACGTCGTCCCAAACTATCCCCAGATCACAGTAGTCGATTTTCTATACTGATACTGACAAAAGGGACCGAACTTTCTGACTTTAATAAGTATTCCAATTATATCATTCACATGTCCTTTTGTCAAAAATTATATTCGCGTTAAGGACTAAATTCAAATATTACAGACTTCCTGATCGCGAAAAGGTCCCGGCCATGACATTAAACTGACCTTCCATCTGATCGTTCACTTTGTCCTGGCCAGGAAGTGTGTTCGTAACTTTCAGATGGAACACAATTTAATACCGTGCCAGCTTTAGCGAACGAGCTGGTCACCAGAAAGAAGCGGAGTTATCCGCGAAAGGTGACCAACTATGACAAACATTACTGGCAGCCATGATGGGCATCTCCGCTTCGGTTTGAAAGCCGAAAGGAGACAAAATCATGGCAACAAACGACAACCAGAGTAAAAAACACTACTATCCGCTTCGCGACGCGAGCAATCCTTACAAGGTTACACTCGTCGAAATCACTGAGGCTCAGTACAGAGCTTTATATCCTGCGATCTGGGCTACCCAGAAGCGTGAACAGCACCATCACCGCTGTATGTGTACCAGAAAGTATATCTGGAAGTGCGATGGCAACTGTGACTTATGCGAATATCATGCAGCCGGGGACATGCTTTCCCTTGACGTTCCGACGGAAGACGGTAACGCAAATTTGTATGACACTATTCCCGATACTGCTCCAACTATGGAGGATGTTCTTTCTGATGCGATGCTCCTGGAACAGCTCATTGCAAGGTTCCGCGTGCTTGATCCAGATGCAGACCGCATCATTGAACTGCTGGGGGACGAGCTTTCTGATCGTAAGATTGCAGAACAGCTCGGTCGCAAGCAGCGTACCTTCGCTGATCAGATGAAGAAGATCCGCACGGAGCTCCGTAAGGTCCGTGGCCATTAATCCTACATATCGTATGTAGCAATTCATCCCTCTTGGCATCCATCAGCCGATGCCGGAGGGATTTTATTTTTTTAAAATTTCTCCGCTCAAATCCACCACTCATCTCCAGTGGAAGGTGTAAGGCACGAAGCAAAAAGCCTTATTCATCACAGAAACGGAGGTGAAGCACATGAAGAAGTCCTACTTCGATTCAGGCGGTAACGACACGGAGTTGATTGCAGTACTAAATGCAATCTCCCACGTATCCGCAAGAATGGCGAGAAACATGACAATCCTCGCACAGCAAAGACAATCAGAGAAAGGAGAACGTCGCTATGAGCAAAATGAACGATATGTCTATGACCATCGAAGAGTTGCGCAGTGCAGCCGCTGCTATTAACGAAGCAGCAAACTGGTTAGCAGAACAGTTTGGTGGCACTGCTGGTGAAGCACCTGCCAAAGAGCCTGCTGCCAAGGAAGAAAAGAAACCGGAGCTAAAGCTTGAGGATGTACGAGCTGTCTTAGCAGAAAAGTCCCGTGCCGGACATACCGCTGCTATCCGTACATTACTTCAGAAGTATGGTGCTTCCAAGCTATCTGCTGTTGATCCGAAGCACTATGAAGCCTTGTTAAAGGATGCGGAGGTACTTGACGATGCCACCTAAAGGACACGCTATCTTATCTGCTTCCTCTTCGGACCGCTGGCTCCACTGCCCGCCTTCCGCAAGGCTCTGCGAGACATACGAGGATAAAGGCAGCGATTATGCTGCGGAAGGCACTGATGCTCACGAGCTTTGTGAGTACAAGCTAAAGAGGGCCCTGGGGGTGGATGCCTGTGATCCGACGGAGAATCTCACCTGGTACAACGAGGAAATGGAGGACTGTGCCAATGGCTATGCCGCCTACATCCTTGAAATGGTAGAGGCCGCAAAGGAAAGCTGCGCTGATCCGAAGGTTCTGATTGAACAGCGTGTAGATTTCTCTCGCTGGGTAGAACAGGGCTTCGGAACCGCTGACTGCATCATCATTGCAGATGGAACCTTGAGAATATGCGATTACAAGCATGGCCTTGGTGTCCTCATAGATGCGACCGATAATCCGCAAATGAAGTGCTACGCGCTTGGAGCTCTGGAGCTTTTTGATAACATCTACGACATTGATAATGTCAGCATGACCATTTACCAGCCTAGACGTCAGAACATCTCCACCTTTGAGATTTCCAAGGAAGAGCTGTACAAGTGGGCGGATGAAGTGCTGAAGCCGACCGCAGATCTTGCCTTTGCTGGAGACGGAAACTTTCTCTGTGGCGAATGGTGTGGTTTCTGCAAGGCCAAGCACGAATGCCGTGCCAGAGCGGAAGCCAATCTCACACTGGCTCAGTACGATTTCAAGCTTCCACCTCTTTTAGAGGATTCGGAGATTGAATACATCCTTTCCCGTGCAGATGAATTAGTCGCCTGGGCATCCGATATCAAGGAGTACGCTCTGCAACAGGCCATCAGCGGTAAGGAATGGACTGGCTGGAAGCTGGTCGAAGGCAGATCCAACCGCAAGTATTCCAATGAGGAAGCTGTCATCCAGGCAGTTACAGATGCCGGGTTTGATCCATATGAAAAGAAGCTTCTTGGAATCACTGCCATGCAGAAGCGTCTCGGTAAATCCAGATTCGATGAGCTGCTTACCGCCTATATTGAAAAGCCACAAGGCAAACCGACGCTCGTGCCGGAGAGCGATAAACGTCCGGCAATGAACAATGCAAAAACTGATTTTATGGAGGAAAATTAAATGAACAAGAATGTAAAAATCAATAATCCTATGAAGGTAATCACTGGGCCTGACACTCGCTGGTCTTATGCCAACGTCTGGGAACCGAAATCCATCAACGGAGGTACGCCGAAGTACAGCGTATCTCTGATCATCCCGAAGTCCGATACCAAGACCATCGCCAAGATTGAAGCTGCCATCGAGGCCGCTTACAAGGAGGGCGAGGCCAAGCTCAAGGGAAATGGCAAGTCTGTACCTGCCCTTTCTGTCATCAAAACGCCTCTTCGTGATGGCGACATGGAGCGTCCGGACGATCCGGCCTACGCCAATGCCTATTTCGTAAATGCCAATGCAACCTCTGCTCCTGGCATCGTGGATGCAGACCGCAATCCGATCCTTACTCGTTCCGAAGTCTACTCCGGTGTGTATGGTCGTGCCAGCATCAGCTTCTATGCCTTCAACAGCTCTGGCAATAAGGGTATCGCCTGCGGTCTTAACAATCTGCAGAAGATCCGTGACGGTGAACCTCTTGGGGGTAAGGCAAGTGCTGAGTCTGATTTCGCATCTGATGAAGATGACGATTTCCTTAATTAATGGAGGTGGCGACTATGGAAATGTTGCAGGCTATTCTCGTTGTTGTTCTTCTTGCAATCTGGCTGTTATTCAGTGTGGTATTCCTTATCACTGCGATCCAGAACCTCATCAATGACCACAAGCGTGAGATTCGCGAACAGAAAAGCGCTAAGCGTGATCTTGAATATCACGAAGCTCGTATGAAGGAATACCGCAAGTAAAACAAACAAAATGACTTATCCAAGGAGGTGGTGGGAGCAATCTCACCACCTTTTTGGTAGAAAGGACAATCTATGAAAACCTTATCGATTGATATCGAAACCTACAGCGATGTCCCGCTTCCGAAAACCGGTGTGTATCGATACTGCGAGTCCCCTGATTTTGAAATATTACTATTTGGCTATAGTATCGACTCCGGCCCTGTTCAGGTGGTGGATCTTGCCTGCGGTGAGAAGATCCCGGAGGAGATTATTGCTGCTCTGGAGGATGAATCAGTCATCAAATGGGCCTTCAATGCTTCCTTTGAACGTATCTGTTTATCCAGGTTCCTAGGCTATCCGACCGGTGAATATCTTGATCCGGAAAGCTGGCGCTGCTCTATGATCTGGGCTGCAACCATGGGATTACCTCTTTCCCTGGAAGGCGTCGGTACTGTGTTGGGACTTGAGAAACAGAAGCTCACAGAAGGCAAGGACCTCATCAAATATTTCTGCCAGCCCTGCACTGCTACAAAGTCCAATGGTGGCAGAACCAGGAACCGTCCCTTTCACGCTCCCGACAAATGGGAAGCCTTCAAGCGCTATAACATTCGTGATGTGGAAACCGAAATGGGCATCCAGCATAAGCTTCGCAAATTTCCGGTACCGGAATCCGTCTGGGAGGAATATCACATAGATCAGGAAATCAATGACCGTGGTGTTCGACTGGATATGGAGCTGGTGCAGCAGGCCATCGCAATGGACACACGCTCCCGTGAAGAGCTGACTGCTGCCATCAAGGACATCACGAAGCTCGAAAACCCGAACTCTGTGCTCCAGATGAAGCAGTGGCTCTCGGACAATGGTGTAGAAGCAGACAGCCTTGATAAAAAAGCGGTAGCTGAACTTCTAAAAAATGCACCGGCCAAGCTTGCTTCTGTTCTTACCCTTCGTCAGCAGCTTGCCAAATCCTCTGTACGTAAATATCAGGCAATGGAAAAAACAGTCTGCAGCGATGGTCGAGCCCGTGGCATGTTTCAATTTTATGGAGCCAATCGTACCGGTCGCTTTTCCGGTCGGAACATTCAATTGCAGAATCTGCCACAAAATCATCTACCAGACCTTGCTGAGGCTCGCGCACTGGTCCGCTCCGGTGACTTTGATGCGGTCTCCCTTTTATACGAAGATGTGCCGGATACCCTGTCGCAACTGATCCGAACCGCCTTCATCCCACGTGAAGGCACACAATTTCTTGTGGCTGACTTCTCCGCCATCGAAGCCCGCGTCATTGCCTGGTTTGCCGGGGAAGAATGGCGACAGAAGGTATTTGCTAAGGGTGGGGATATCTACTGTGCTTCTGCCAGTCAGATGTTTAAGGTCCCTGTTGAGAAACACGGCATCAATGGACATTTGCGTCAAAAGGGTAAAATCGCAGAGCTGGCGCTTGGCTATGGTGGCTCCGTCGGTGCACTGAAGGCGATGGGTGCTATCGATATGGGGCTAACCGAAGATGAGCTTCCTACCCTTGTAGATGCCTGGCGACAGTCAAACCCACACATTGTGCAATTCTGGTGGGCTGTAGATCATGCTGTCACAGAAGCCGTGAAATATAAGCACACAACTACCGAATACGGCCTTACCTTCTCCTGCCGAAGCGGCATGCTTTTTATCACACTACCTTCTGGCAGAAACCTGGCCTATGTGAAGCCGAAGCTCGGTACAAACAAGTTCGGCGGCACCTGCATCACCTATGAAGGCATCGGCCCAACCAAGAAATGGGAACGTCTTGATTCCTACGGACCAAAGTTTGTGGAAAATATTGTACAGGCAACCTCCCGTGATATTCTCCTCTATGCCATGAAAACCCTCCGCAACTGCTCCATCGTTATGCACATCCATGATGAAGTAGTCATCGAAGCGGATCCCCGCATGTCCTTGGATGCTGTCTGTGAACAGATGAGCCGCACACCTCCTTGGGCGAAGGGACTTCTCCTTCGTGCAGATGGCTATGCTACCCCTTTTTACAAAAAAGATTAAAAAGATCCGCTCAACTCATGCGTTCATCTCCAGTGGAAACTAGAGGTGGACGCTTTCTTAGCATCTGCCTGAATACAGAAGAATGTCAGGAGGCTTAAAGCTATGTATGAAATCAAAGAAAACAGACGCAGATTGAAGGATGGCACAGAAATCTCTACCTACACCCGTGATGTTGTGAGCTGCAACATTCTCGAAGTGGAAGCTGGTACCACAGGCTATAGAGGTGGCGACACCGGTCACGGCGGACGCACCTATTTTCGCATCAAGGATGCAGCCTGCACCGATATGGATATCCATGTTATGCGAGATCGCTTTGGTGATGCAGAAGGCTTCGAGGTCATGCTGGGCGGTGATTGCGAGCTTGAAACCATGATCCGAGCGCTCAAATTCATCACAAAGGTTCTGGAGGAAGAAGCTCAGGAGGTGTACGACTGATGTTTACTATTTACAGCGCGGACGTTACCGGCAATCCCGGTAACTGCTCCTACCCTCATAAACACATCATCCTGGATGAAGATAGTCTGAAGGCGGCTGTCTGTCATGATTACGTGTGCGCAGAATATAAGAACAGCTATCGTAATGGCGACAACTTCATCGGCAGTGACTGTCTTCCAGTTGACTGTGATAATGATCATTCCGAGAATCCGGAAGACTGGATCAGTCCGGAAGATGTCTTGCAGGCCTTTCCAGGTGTGACCTTCGCAGTCCATTACAGCCGCTTCAATAACAGAGTGAAAAACGGCAAGCCCGCAAGGCCCAAATTTCACGTTCTCTTTCCGATTGATTATGTGACGGACGCAGCCTTTTACAGCAACATGAAAAAGCTGGTCAATTCCATCTTTCCCTATTTCGATACGAAGGCCCTGGATGCAGCTCGCTTCTTCTTCGGCACTGCTACCACAGATGTTGCTTTGTATCCAGGACGCATGAATCTGACGGAATATCCCAATGCGGATCTTTTCGATGAGGCTATGCCGGAAGGTCAATATGATGGCGCAACGATTCCCGAAGGCAGTCGTAATGCAACCCTGTCTCGTTTTGCCGGAAAAGTCATCAAGAAATATGGCGACAGTGATACGGCTTATCAGGCATTTCTGGAAGAGGCAGATAA
This sequence comes from Segatella copri, assembly GCA_021640525.1. GTDB lineage: Bacteria > Bacteroidota > Bacteroidia > Bacteroidales > Bacteroidaceae > Prevotella > Prevotella copri_S. The sequence goes on along the minus strand of JAJXBQ010000012.1, from coordinate 17,385 downwards.
ATGCGATCCGCCACTGGATGCCGCTGAACTCGCCACTATCTGGCACAGTGCGCAGCGCTTTTACGCTCGTGTTCAGCAGCAGGAGGGCTATGTTGCACCAGAGCTCTACAACGATCCTTCCTCTTATAAACCAGAAGACTACTCCGATGTGGGACAGGCTGAGGTGTTAGCAAAATACTTCTCAAATGAGCTCCGCTATTCTCCCGCCACCCACTTCATCCGCTACTCCGACCACTACTGGCAGGAATCAGAGCCGGGTGCTCAGGCCGTGGCTCATGAGCTTACCCGCAGACAGCTAAAGGAAGCAAATCGAGATCTCATGGAAGCACTGGATAAGATGAAGAATTGCGGTGCCCAGAATATCCTCGACAGCACATCAAAGGCAAAAGCAGAACAGCTTATGAACGATCAGCAGCTAGAAGTCTATCGCGAGCTCTTAGCAGCCAAGGCTTATCAGGCATTTGCCATCAAGCGCCGTGATTCTAAGAATGTTACTTCTACTTTGAAGGAATCCCATCCGATGCTGGAGATTTCACCTCGTGACCTGGACGCAGACTGCTTTGCGCTCTGTACCCCGGAGGCAACCTTTGATCTTCGTCAGGGTATGTCCGGAGCCAGGGAGCATTCGCCGGAGGACTTTATCACCAAGATTACCAGTGTTTCACCAAACCAGAAAGGCATGCAGATTTGGCTGGACAGCTTAAATCTCATCTTCCAGCACAATCAGGAGCTCATCGATTACGTCCAGATGATCTGCGGCCTTGCTGCCATTGGCAAGGTTTATGTAGAAGCTCTGATCATCGCCTATGGTGATGGCCGCAACGGTAAGTCTACCTTCTGGAATGCCATCTCCCGCGTGCTGGGCCTTTACTCCGGAAACATTTCTGCGGACACCCTGACCGTAGGTTGTCGCAGAAACATCAAACCGGAAATGGCTGAGGTCAAGGGTAAGCGACTTCTCATTGCTGCCGAGATGCAGGAAGGTGCAAGGCTTAATGACTCTACCGTCAAGCAGCTCTGCTCTACCGATGATGTCTTTGCAGAGAAGAAATATAAGGATCCATTTTCCTTCAAGCCCTGCCACACGCTGGTGCTGTATACCAACCACCTGCCTCGTGTCAGTGCATCCGATGATGGTATCTGGAGGCGACTCATCGTTATTCCTTTTAATGCCAAGATCACCGGCAGCAGCGACATCAAGAATTACAGCGAGTATCTCTACGACAATGCTGGCGGCGCGATTCTCTCCTGGATCATCGACGGCAGCAAGAAAGTTATCGATGCTGACTACCACATCCCGATTCCGGCCTGCGTGCAGAATGCCATCGATGATTACCGTAGCCAGAATGACTGGTTTGGGCACTTCCTTGAAGATAAATGCATCCTTGGTGACGAGTATAAGGAAAACTCCTCTAACCTGTATCAGGCTTATCGTAATCACTGCATCGATTGCAACGAATATGTGCGATCCACAGCGGACTTCTACTTTGCTATGGAAAATGCCGGATACGAGCGTGTCACCTTAAGTCGAAAGCGCTATTTTAAAGGACTTCGCCTGCGTAATGAGGACGATTTTGATGAGGAATTTTTAGACTGATCGAACCGAATGACAAGGTGTATCAATGTCTCTGTATAAACTTTTCTATAGGCTATAAAAAATCATATATAGAAAAGTTATGTAAATACCATTGATACACCTTGCACATCAGAAAATTATTCACTGATTGGAGAATGATAATGTTAGAAAAACAGATAGAAAACAAGTTAACCCGGATGGTAAAGCAGCATGGAGGCATCGCTGTAAAATTCGTGTCTCCGAGCTTTGCGGGAATGCCGGACCGTCTCGTCTTATTACCTGATGGGATCATCGCCTTCGTAGAGCTGAAGGCTCCTGGCAAAAAGCCTCGCCCGCTTCAAACAGCAAGGCACAGGCTGCTACGTTCCCTTGGCTTTCAGATCTATGTGATTGATGGCGTGGAACAGATTGGAGGGATGCTTCATGAACTTCTCACCCCATAATTATCAGGCCTATGCCATCAACTATATCGAAACGCATCCTATAGCTGCAGTTCTCCTCGATATGGGTCTTGGCAAGACGGTCATTTCCCTGACTGCCATCGCGGACCTGCTGTTTGACAGCTTCGAGGCCCATCGTATCCTGGTGGTCGCGCCTTTAAGAGTGGCTCGTGATACCTGGCCTGCGGAAATCACAAAATGGGAGCACCTGCAGCATCTGACCTACGCAGTCTGCGTGGGGGCACCTAAGGAACGACGCGCTGCGCTTTTGACCGGAGCCGACATCACTATCATTAACCGTGAGAACCTTGGCTGGCTGATAGATTCCAGTGGCTTTGTTTTTGATTACGATATGGTTGTCATTGATGAGCTCTCTTCCTTCAAGAATCACAAGTCGAAGCGATTTCAATCTCTGATGAAGGTCAGACCTAAGGTGAAACGAATCATTGGTCTTACCGGCACACCTTCTTCCAATGGTCTTATGGATCTGTGGGCCGAATTCAAGCTTCTCGATTTTGGAGAACGTTTAGGACGCTTCATCACCCACTACCGCAACAACTACTTTATCCCGGACAAGCGAAACGGCGAGATCATCTACTCCTACAAGCCCATGCCTTATGCGGAGGATGCCATCTACCGGAGAATATCGGATATTACGATTTCCATGAAATCCACCGATCACCTGCAGATGCCGGAGCTGATTACATCACAATACGAAGTGCAGCTATCCGAGGAGGAAGAAAAACGCTACGAGGAACTCAAAGCAGACTTCATATTGGAGCTCCCGGAAGGAGAAATCACGGCTGCCAATGCCGCTTCTCTTACCGGTAAGCTGTCTCAGCTTGCAAATGGAGCCATTTACGATGACGACGGCAATATCATCGAGTTCCATGATCGGAAGCTAGATGCCTTAGAGGATCTTATCGAAGCCGCCAATGGAAAACCGCTCCTGGTAGCTTACTGGTTCAAGCACGACCTGCAGCGAATCAAGAAGCGCTTTGATGTCCGTGAGATAAAATCCAGCAAGGATATCACTGATTGGAATAAGGGCGATATTCCTGTTGCTGTCATCCATCCTGCCTCTGCAGGTCACGGACTGAATCTTCAGGCTGGTGGATCAACACTTATCTGGTTCGGGCTGACCTGGTCTTTGGAGTTATATCAGCAGACCAACGCTCGTCTCTGGCGGCAAGGCCAGACCTCCAGCACTGTCGTCATTGAGCACATTATTACCAAGGGTACCATTGATGAACGTATCTTAAAGGCACTGTCCCTGAAGGAGGTTACACAAAACGCATTAATTGATGCGGTAAAAGCAAATTTATGACAATCTACGACAACATAGGTCAATCCGAGGAAATTTCATTATTCGGAGGTACGCTATGAATGCAAAAGAATATTTATCCCAGGCCCGTAACCTGGATCAGCGCATTATCACAAAAACCCAGATGATTGACTCCTTAAACGATCTGGCTACTCGCTGCACCGCTACTTATTCGGATATGCCTAAAAGCCCAAACCGTAGCAACTCTCGTCTGGAGGAATGTGTCATGAAGATCATAGACCTGGAGGAACAGATTACAGCGGATATGGAAAAGCTGGTGAATTTGAAGAAAGAAATCACTCATGCAATCCAGTCCGTTTCTAATCCGGAATATCAGGATCTTCTGGCGAAGCGCTACATCTGCTGTGAAGCCTGGGAAAAGATCGCCGTGGATATGAACTACGAGCTTCGCTACATCCACAAGCTCCACAGCCGTGCTCTGCAGGAAGTAAAAATTCCTGAGCCAACCGAAGATGGGCACGAAAAGACATAGAATGACACCATCAACTTCTGATAGTATTAGACTAGCAAAAAAGAAAATCACAGAAGCCTTGTAGGATCTACTTCCTGCAGGGCTTTTCTTATGCCGCAAGGAGGTGAAACTGATGCCGAGAAAACCGAAGCGTCCCTGTTCTTATCCAGGCTGTCCTAATCTCACGAACGGCCGCTTCTGTGAGGAGCACGCCAAGGAGGAAGCCAGGCGCTACGAACATTATGATAGAGATCCCGCCACCAAGCGTCGCTACGGTCGCGCCTGGAAGCGAATCCGTGACAGCTATGCCGCTACTCATCCGCTTTGTGAAGAGTGCCTTGCGAAGGGTGTTTATACACCAACCGAGGAGATTCATCACATGCTTCCACTGTCTCAGGGCGGAACTCATGACCGTGAGAACCTGAAAGCCTTGTGCAAGGCCTGCCATGCACGCATTCATGCAGAACGCGGTGACCGCTGGCACAACACATAAAGCGGATGCATTTTCTTTGTGCATCAGCTCCCCCAGGGGCGGTCTGAATCTCTACGGCGCAGCTGCCGTGGAACGGGCGTGGGGTCTCACGCACAAAAACGCGTTTTCAAACGGGGTAATAGGCCCCGGACAAGGAGGTGAATCATTTTGGCTAAGGACGGAACCAACCGTGGTGGCGCTCGTATCGGTGCCGGAGCCAAGAAAAAGCCCTTAGCTGACAAAATCACTGAGGGTAATCCGGGCAAGCGAAAGCTGACTGTCATCGAGTTTGAAGATCAAGCTGCAGATTTAGAAGGTCAGCAGATGCCCAAGCCATCCAAGCTCTTATCTGCCACACAGAAAGGCGGTAAACCACTGGTGGCTGAAGAAGTATATAAGGCAACCTGGGAATGGCTGGCAGAGCGCAGGTGTGCATCGCTTGTTTCTCCCCAGCTTCTGGAACGCTATGCCATGAGTGTTGCCCGGTGGATTCAGTGTGAGGAAGCAATCACAGATTACGGTTTCCTCGCCAAGCACCCTACAACGGGAAACGCCATGCAATCTCCCTACGTAGCCATGAGTCAGAATTTTATGAGCCAGACAAATCGGCTCTGGATGGAAATCTATCAAATCGTAAAAGAAAATTGTGCGACGGAGTACAAGGGCGAAACGCCTATGGATGATGCAATGGAACGCCTGCTCCGTGCAAGGAAAGGAAACTGATATGGACTATCGTGAATTTATGAATCTACTGAAAAGCTATCGCAAACAGCTGAGCTTTCAGCAGTTCAGCACACTTCGTGGTCAAGCTAAGGCCGGTGATATTGATGCCGCCTACAAGGGCCTACAGAAATTACTCAGGAGGAATGCACCATGCTAATTGAAAAGAAAAATGTCGCTGAGCTACTTCCTGCTGATTACAATCCCCGTAAGGATTTAAAGCCCGGCGATCCTGAATATGAAAAGCTGAAACGCTCCATCGAGCAGTTCGGATATGTGGAGCCTGTCATCTGGAATGCCACTACTGGTCGTGTGGTTGGCGGGCATCAGCGCTTAAAGGTTCTCCAGGACATGGGCATGACGGAAGTTGACTGCGTCGTTGTAGAGCTTGATGAGGAACACGAAAAGGCACTGAATGTTGCGCTCAATAAAATCAGCGGCGAATGGGACAACGACAAATTAGCACTGTTAATCGCAGACCTGCAAGGCGCTGACTTCGATGTCTCTCTCACTGGTTTTGAGCCTGCCGAGCTGGACGACCTTTTTAAAGAGGATGTGAAGGATGGCATCAAGGAAGATGATTTTGATGTCAATGCCGAGCTTGATAAGCCTACCATGACGAAGGCCGGTGACCTCTGGTGCCTTGGCCCGCATCGACTTCTCTGTGGCGACAGCACAAAGCCTGAAAGCTATGAGCTTTTGATGGCTGGCAAGAAGGCAAACCTGGTGGTCACGGATCCACCTTACAATGTGAACTATGAAGGCTCCGCTGGTAAGATTCAGAATGACAACATGGATAATGACTCCTTCTATCAGTTCTTGCTGGATGCCTTCACCAATATGGAAGCAGTCATGGCCGATGACGCATCCATCTATGTGTTCCATGCAGATACAGAAGGCCTGAATTTTAGAAAAGCTTTCTCTGATGCAGGCTTCTATCTTTCCGGCTGTTGTATCTGGAAGAAGCCCTCCCTGGTGCTGGGCCGTTCACCATATCAATGGCAGCATGAGCCTTGCCTCTTTGGTTGGAAGAAAAATGGCAAGCATCAATGGTACTCCGGTCGCAAGGAAACCACGATCTGGGAATTTGAAAAGCCTAAGAAAAATGCAGATCACCCGACTATGAAGCCGGTGGCATTGATCGCCTACCCGATCATGAATTCAAGTCTTACAAACTGCATCGTGCTTGATCCCTTCGGAGGCTCCGGCAGCACGCTGATCGCCTGCGAACAGACCGGTCGCATCTGCCATACAGTTGAATTAGACGAGAAATACGCAGACGTCATCGTGAAGCGCTACATCGAACAGGTAGGCACTTCCGATGGCGTTTCTGTTATCCGTGATGGTCTGACTTACCAATACGATGAAGTCGCTATCTCCGAAGAATCCATGCAAGCATAATACACACAATTTGCTGCAACACTCCGGTAGATCTTTGGTACATATATTCGCTCTGAATCGCTTGATAATATGTGCCTTCAGAGTGATATATGTACTACCAAAACAAAGGAGGATTCCACTATGGAGATCAGATTTAACGTAACAGGAACCGCCAGAAAAGAGCTGGTCGGAATTATTTCACAGGTAACCGGATGCAAGCAAGTTTATAAGGGAATGCCAAGCGCCGCCTATGAGGTTGCAGACATTACCATCAGCAAGGATGGCACCGTAAGCTACGACGAGCGAACAGAGGAAATCACCATCAAGGCAATCCTTGAACAGACTGCTGCTGCAGGTTTTGCCGCAGAGTTAGATGAGGCACCGTCCACTGAAACACCTGAAGCACCCGTCACTGCAGAAGCAGACATTTCGGCGGCTACAAAGGACATCGGCCTGGTGATTTCATTCCCGGCTGACAAGGTCAACCTGGAAAATCTGCGAAAGCTTCTGGAGAGCAAGTCAGACCTCATCAAGAAGGCCCTGGAGGTTGAAGCCTTCCCGATTGAGGAGCACGACGATCAGGTCAGCTTCCCTTGGTGGCCTAGCATGCCGGACTTCGATGCCATCACCGCCTACACTGCTTTCCTTTCTGCCCTTTGCAGGATGAGTAAGGAACAGAAGCGTATCACTGCAAAGGCAAAGCCGATAGATAACGAAAAATACGCCTTCCGATGCTTTCTTCTTCGCCTTGGCTTCATCGGAGACGAATACAAGCAAAGCCGCAGGATCCTCTGCAGATACCTTTGCGGTAACAGCTCCTACGCAGGAGGTGAAGGCCATGTTATTCGCTAACAGAGCGCAGGTTGAACGCCTGCGCCTCCGCTATCCCATCGGAACCAGAGTGGAGCTTGTAGAGATGGACGATGCTCAGTCACCGCCCATCGGTACCCAGGGAACGGTAACCGGTGTGGATGATACCGGTAGCCTCCTGGTGGACTGGGATAATGGCTCCGAACTGAATGTAATCTACGGTGTGGATCGGGTGAAGGAGGCTCTGGATGAATAAAAAATATCAATATCTCGTAAAATTTGAACATATAGATTCCAGGAAATCTCGTATTTACACATTCACCACTTATAGCCAAGCGCTCAATTTCTTCCGCCCCCACTATAATCCGGAATCCGAGAAATTTTATAAAACAATTTGCATATCTGAATTTGACAACATCCATGATTCAGAAAAGATATGTGCTCTTCTCAGTTTTGTAGAGCGTGACATTAATGGAAATTTAATCAGAAAAGACTGGAGAAATTGGAAAATCGGACGACCAACAATATTTGAAACCCATGAATTTGATGGCGATAGCTTAGCCCAGGGAATCATCACAGAAATCCATTATGATCATGCAATATTAAAGGCTGACGGAATGAACCTCTGGATCGACGACGATTCACAGTACATGTTCCGATAATTTTCAAGAAAGGAATAACTACCCATGGCAAGTTTTGATAAATTGGCTGATTATGACTTAGATCAAATAAAACTTTTGACCGATTATGCCTATGACGATGCTTTAGTCGGAATCACAGAAGATAATCGAGCAATCTATGACTATGATCTGATGGTTAGATGGCTCGTTAACGAGGAAGGTTTCGAAGAATCAAGCGCTGAAGAATGGATAAATTATAACACTCTTCGTGCATTAGATTATTCCGGAGCCGATTCGCCTATAATCATGCACTCACTTTTATAAATCTTTAATTTGAAAGGAAGTCTTTACATGAATTACAAGATACTGGATTCTTATCTACCTGAATCCGAAAAACAATATTACGAAAGCTCAAACCCTGGATGGGAAATCAATACCACAAATTGTTTACAGGTCACATTTGAAGATGGCACCTCCTCAATTTATGTCATTTTTGATGGGCCTTGGACTAAAACAAATATGTGTAGAGATTGCGGTTCATATTATGAGCTTTTGATTGGCAATCAGCTTTATAAATTCCCACATAATCCTGTATAACATCTTGAAGATATGACTTGATATTATGTGCTTTCAGAGTGATATATGTACTACCAAAAGAAAACAAGGAGGCACACACCATGATGAACATTTTTGAAGAAGCTTACAGAGGAATCCAGGAAGCAAAAAAGTCTTACGCCGCAGCAACTAACACGGCTGAGCAGGATGTAGCAAGAGCCATTTACAAGCAGGTAACCGCAAAACTTGATGGCTTAAGCAACACAGAGCAGCGCATCTGGAGCGCTTATGAAACCGCCAAGGATTGTGGCAACGAATACCTCGACCTGAACGACACCATCCGCGATGACGCAGTCGAAAACCTGGTAGCCTGCATGAAGGAATACGGCATTGAAGCCTTCACCTTCTCTTCCACCTGGAGCAGCGCAGTTGAAACCGCATGGCTTTTCCAGAAAGCCGGATGCACCTTGGCGGGCCTGATTGAGATCAACAGCCAGCACAAAGCGTTCATGAGCGACGAATACGAAAAGGCGCACGGATACCTTTTCAAGCTGAACTAAGGAGGCAAAACCATGTGGGCAGAAGGAAGCATCAAGATTGAAAGCAGCATTTTCCATTATTGGGTGAAGCATTATGAAGATCTGAGCGAGGGCTACGGCATTGACGGCGGTAGGATTTCAAAGCTCATGCTGAAGAGAAACGGTGAGATCGCCTACAGCTACGACAGAGGCCTGGATATCGAGCCAGTCGACGAAGAAACTGAAATGGCACTTGCCATTCTGATGAAGGAATACAACTAAGAACATTCCCGAAGGACCACCCGCAAGGGTGTGTTCCTCGTTATACGATATTTATTGATAATGGTCGTGCCAATACGGTAACGACTTATTTTATGCCCGGAGGTGAAGCATGTGCGTAAATTAAAGAAATATAAACCGACCAAATTCAAAGCAAAGGACTCTCATTATGATGTGGATGCTGCGGATTATGCGGTGAACTTTATCGAATGCCTTTGCCATACCAAGGGCACCTGGGCCGGTAAGCCCTTCGAGCTGATTGACTGGCAGGAACAGATCATCCGGGATCTCTTCGGTACGATGAAACCAAATGGATACCGTCAGTTCAATACCGCCTATGTGGAAATTCCTAAAAAGATGGGAAAATCTGAGCTTGCAGCTGCCGTGGCCCTGCTTCTTACCTGCGGTGATGGTGAGGAGCGTGCCGAGGTTTACGGCTGTGCCGCTGACCGTCAGCAGGCAACCATTGTTTTTGATGTTGCCGCAGATATGGTACGTATGTGTCCGGCGCTCAACAAGCGTGTGAAGATTCTTGCTTCTCAGAAACGTATCATCTACACACCAACCAACAGCTTCTATCAGGTACTATCCGCAGAAGCCTACTCCAAACACGGCTTTAACATCCACGGTGTTGTTTTTGATGAGCTCCACACCCAGCCCAACCGAAAGCTCTTTGATGTTATGACCAAAGGCTCCGGAGATGCCAGAATGCAACCACTGTATTTTCTCATCACCACTGCTGGAACAGACACCAATAGCATCTGCTATGAAACCCATCAGAAAGCCAAGGACATCCTGGAAGGCAGAAAGATTGATCCTACCTTCTATCCGGTGATTTATGGTGCGGACGAATCTGATGATTGGACGGATCCGAAGGTCTGGAAGAAAGCAAATCCCTCTCTTGGCATTACAGTCGGCATTGATAAGGTGAAGGCCGCATGCGAGTCAGCCAAGCAAAATCCTGGCGAGGAGAACTCCTTCCGGCAGCTTCGGTTAAATCAATGGGTGAAGCAGGCGGTCCGCTGGATGCCGATGGAGAAATGGGATGCCTGCTCCTATGCAGTCAACCCGGATGAGCTGGAAGGACGTGTCTGCTATGGCGGGCTGGACCTCTCTTCCACTACGGATATCACAGCCTTTGTGCTGGTATTTCCGCCCCAGGATGAGGATGACAAATACGCCATTCTCCCATTCTTCTGGGTACCGGAGGATACGCTGGAGCTGCGAGTTCGTCGTGATCACGTGCCATATGATGTCTGGGAGAGACAGGGCTTCCTGCAAACCACAGAGGGTAACGTCGTCCACTACGGCTACATTGAAAAATTCATCGAGCGCCTGGGTGAGAAATACAACATCCGTGAGATTGCCTTCGACCGCTGGGGAGCTGTCCAGATGGTACAAAACCTGGAGGGCATGGGCTTTACGGTAGTTCCCTTCGGCCAGGGCTTTAAGGATATGAGCCCTCCTACCAAGGAGCTCATGAAGCTGACTCTGGAGGAACGTCTGGCGCATGGTGGTCATCCGGTGCTTCGCTGGATGATGGATAACATCTATATACGTACAGACCCGGCCGGGAATATTAAGGCCGACAAAGAAAAATCTACAGAAAAGATTGATGGTGCGATTGCCACCATCATGGGACTAGACCGCGCGATTCGCTGCGGCAATGACACCGGTGCTTCTGTCTACGATGACAGAGGCATTTTGTTTATCTAAAGGAAGAATGATGATCACACTACTATTGCTTGGACTGATTGTGCTGCGTGAAGGCATCAATCAGGGAATTGGAGGTTTTGATGAATATACTTAGTGGACTTTTTAAATCCCGCGATAAGCCGACCAACAGTCTGAATGGCTCCGGCTATCGCTTTTTCTTTGGTAGCACCACCTCCGGTAAAGCCGTCAACGAGCGATCAGCCATGCAGATGACGGCTGTATATGCCTGCGTAAGAATTCTATCGGAATCCATCGCATGCTTGCCGGTACATCTTTATCAATATAAGGAATCCGGTAGCAAGGAAAAGGCTCTCTCTCATCCATTGTATAAAATCCTGCATGATGAGCCCAACCCGGAAATGACATCCTTTGTCTTTCGGGAAACGCTGATGACACACCTGCTACTGTATGGCAATGCCTATGCGCAGATTATTCGCAACGGTAAAGGTCAGGTGATCGGGCTCTATCCGCTGATGCCTAACCGCATGACCGTGGATCGTGATGAGCACGGGCACCTCTACTATCAATATCAGATGCAGGAGTCGGATGCCCAAACCATGAAAGCTGGAACTGTGACGCTCAGGCCATCCGATGTACTTCATGTACCAGGCCTCGGCTTTGATGGACTGGTTGGTTATTCGCCGATTGCCATGGCTAAGAATGCCATCGGCCTTTCCATCGCCACAGAGGAATACGGTGCTAAGTTTTTCGCAAATGGAGCCACCCCCGGAGGTCTGCTGGAATTTCCTGGCACCGTCAAGAATCCAGATGCCATCCGAGAAAGCTGGAACAAGGGCTTCTCCGGCAGCAATTCTCATAAGATTGCAATCCTAGAGGAAGGGATGCACTACACGCCAATCTCTATCAGTCCAAATGAAGCGCAGTTTCTTGAAACACGTAAATTTCAAATTGATGAAATCGCTCGAATCTTCAGAGTTCCTCCTCATATGGTAGGAGACCTGGAGAAGTCGAGCTTTTCTAATATTGAGCAGCAATCGCTGGAATATGTGAAATACACCCTGGAGCCCTGGATTGTTCGATGGGAACAGGCGCTAAACCGTGCCCTTCTATCAGATTCCGAGAAGGCTGCTTATTTTGTCAAGTTCAATGTAGATGGCCTGCTTCGCGGCGATTATCAAAGTCGCATGAACGGCTACGCTACAGCCCGTCAAAATGGCTGGATGTCTGCAAATGATATCCGTGAGCTTGAAAACCTGGACCGCATCCCAGCGGAGCTTGGTGGTGACTTATATCTCATCAACGGCAACATGACCAAGCTCGAAGATGCAGGAATATTTGCAGCCTCTGCTGCTGGAAAGGAGAACGATTCCAATGAAGAAATTCTGGAACTGGAAAAATCAGACACAGACGAATCAGGAGACACAGGAAACAGTGACAACAAGAACACTGTTCCTGAACGGAACCATCGCCGAGGAAAGCTGGTTTGATGACGATATCACACCGGCCCTTTTTAAGGAGGAGCTCTTAAGTGGCTCTGGCGATATTACTGTCTGGATCAATTCACCCGGTGGTGACTGTGTGGCTGCTGCCCAGATCTACAACATGCTGATGGATTATAAGGGCAACGTTACCGTCAAGATTGATGGTATTGCCGCTTCTGCTGCATCGGTCATTGCGATGGCCGGTACCAAGGTGATGGTGTCTCCGGTATCCATGCTGATGATCCATAACCCGGCCACGATGGCCTTTGGTGATTCAGCAGAGATGCAAAAGGCCATCGCCATGCTGGAGGAAGTCAAGGAATCCATCATCAATGCCTATGAGATTAAGACCGGTCTGAGTCGAGCAAAGATCTCTCATCTGATGGATGCCGAAACCTGGATGAATGCCAATATGGCTATTGAGCTTGGCTTTGCAGATGAAATTATAAAGCGCGATACACAGGATGAAGCCGACATTGCACAGCCCGCTGCTTCTGCTTCCTTCTCTCGCGCAGCTGTCACCAATTCACTCATCGAGAAGCTGGCAGCCAAATGTCATATCCCAACAAAACCTGCTGAACCTGCTATCTCGGAGCGCTCTGTAGACAGTCTCATGGAGCGCCTGAACCTTATCAAACAACACATTTAATGGAGGTAATACTACTATGACGATTAATGAACTTCGCGAAAAGCGTAACAACGCATGGAATGCTGCTAAGGCATTTCTGGATTCTCATCGTACCGAGAAGGGTACCCTCACTGCCGAGGACGATGCAACCTATACCAGGATGGAACAGGATATCGCAGACCTTGGCAAGGAAATTGCTCGTCTGGAGCGCCAGGAGGCACTGGATGCCGAGCTTTCTAAGCCGGTAAATACTCCACTTACTTCTAAGCCTTCCTCTACCGTTTCTTCTGACACAAAGACTGGACGTGCATCCGACGCCTATAAGGCTGGAATGCTCACTGCCCTTCGTTCTAACTTCAAGCAGATCTCGAACGTACTGCAGGAAGGTGTGGACGCAGATGGTGGTTATCTGGTACCGGATGAGTACGACCATCGCCTGGTTGATGTCCTTACTGAGGAGAACATCCTGCGTAAGCTTGGTCACAAGATTACTACATCCGGTGAGCACAAGATCAACATCGCAGCAACTAAGCCTGCAGCTGCTTGGATCGAGGAGGGTGGCGCACTCAGCTTCGGTGATGCAACCTTCGACCAGATTCTGCTGGATGCCCATAAGCTGCATGTTGCCATCAAGGTAACCGAGGAGCTTCTTTACGACAATGCCTTTAACCTGGAAAGCTACATCATCGACATGTTCGGTAAGGCTCTTGCTAATGCTGAGGAGGATGCCTTCCTGAACGGTTCCGGTGTTGGTCAGCCTCTGGGACTTTTTGCTGCGACCGGTGGTGGAACAACAGCCATTTCCACTGCCTCTCTTACTGCTGATGATGTGATTAAGCTTGTGTATGCACTGAAGCGTCCTTACCGTAAGAACGCAAAGTTTATCATGAACGATCAGACCATCGCTTCTATCCGCCAACTCAAGGACAACAATGGTGCCTATATGTGGCAGCCTTCTCTTGTGGCTGGTGAGCCGGATAAGCTCCTGGGCTATGATGTCTACACTTCTCCGTTCTGCCCTGCTGGAAAGATTTCCTTTGGTGATTACAGCTACTACAACATCGGAGATCGTGGTACTCGTTCCTTCAAGCAGCTCACAGAGCTCTTTGCTGGAAATGGCATGATCGGCTATGTGGCCAAGGAACGTGTGGATGGTAAGCTCATCCTTCCGGAGGCTGTGCAGATTCTTACCATCACCGGTAGTGCAAAAGCTGCCAAGGCCTAAGGTAGTCTGAATGAAAGGCGGCGTCATTTGTGATGAATGGCGCTGCCCTTCCCATATCCTTAAGAATGGAGGCGATGAGAAATGCTCATTACACTGGAAGAAATGAAGAACTATCTGCGAGTGGATTTTGATGATGACGACGCTCTCATCGAAACTCTGATTACTGCTGCAGCAAGGATCTGCATGGACATCCTTCGCACAGAGAACCTTGACGAGCTGTCTGCTTGTGAAAACGCCAAGGCTGCCATTTTTTATACCGCTGCATACCTGTACGAGCACCGAGAGGAGGCAGATCATCACGCACTGACGCTTACACTGCGCTCTCTGCTATTCGGTGCCAGAAAGGAGGTCTTCTGATGAACATTGAACTTTTAAATGTCCGCATCTTCATTACCAAGAATGAAGTAAACGTGGATGCCATCGGAAACCATAAAGCAAGCTGGGTACCCTACTACAGCTGCTATGCAACGGTAAGTGCTGAAGCAGGCAAGGAAAATACGGATGCTGGAATGATTGTAGACAATACGAAGGTCGATTTTACTATCCGGTGGTGCAGGAAAGCTGCCACCTTAGATTCCATACATTATCGTGTGGAGTTTAACGGTACGCTTTATGACATCACAGCCATCGACCACATGAATTACAAGAAAAAATGCATCAAACTCTCCTGTCAGAAAGTGAGGCGCTAACGATGGCAACTGATCGTGTAAGCATTGGCCAGATGGCAGATGCGATTATGGATGGGCTTGAGGAATATGCCAGCCTTGCAACAGATGATCTAAAAGCATCGGTCCGCAAGGCTGGTAAAACCGTCAAGGATGAGATTACTGCAACCGCCCCCAAGGACACCGGAAAATATACAAAGAGCTGGGCTGTGAAAACGCAAAAGGAAACCTCCAATTCTCTGGAGCTTGTGGTTCATTCTAAAAACCGCTATCAACTGGCCCACCTTCTGGAATTTGGTCATGCGAAGCGAGGTGGTGGCCGTGTCGCCGCAAGGCCCCATATCGCACCAGCGGAAGAAAAGGCGATTGATACACTGGAGCGTGAAATTGAAAAGGCCCTGAAAGGATAACGCATGGAGAAGTTAATCGAACTCATGAATAAAGTAGGGCTTCCCTTTGCCTACGACCACTTTACAGAGGGAGAAAGCCCGGATCCACCGTTTATTTGTTATCTTACACCGAACAGTGACAACTTCGCGGCAGACGGACAGGTCTACTATAAGATCAATGAAATTCATATCGAACTGTATACCGACTGCAAGGACTTGTCGGCAGAACAGTGTATAGAAGCCGTGCTCATTCAGCATGGCATTTTTTATGAAAAATCCGAGACTTGGATCGAATCGGAGAAGCTTTACGAAGTCCTGTATTCATTTGAAATGGAGGTAAATTAACGATGGCTGAAAAAGCAAATAAGGTGAAATTCAACCTGAAGAATACGCACTATGCGCTCCTTACCATTAGTGAGAACGGCACACCCACCTTCGGAACGCCGGTTCCGATGCCGGGCTCCGTATCAATCTCACTAGATGCAAATGGTGAGCCAGAAAACTTTTACGCGGATGGTGGCGTGTATTACGTGATCAATAATAACTGTGGCTATGACGGAGATTTGGAGCTTGCATTGATCCCAGAGTCCTTCCGCACGGACGTACTGAAGGAAACATTAGATTCCAAGGGAGTGCTGATTGAAAACTCCGAGGTTGAGCTTGCAGCATTTGCGCTCCTGTTCGAGTTTGATGGCGACCAGAAGCACATCCGTCATGTGCTTTATAATTGCTCCGCTTCCCGTCCCGGCATCGAAGGAAAGACGAATGAGGATTCCAAGGAAGTACAGACGGAGAAGCTGTCTCTGAAGGCGGTACCACTTGCTAATGGTATGGTGAAAGCAAAGACCGGAAATACCACGGATGCTACCACCTATGCTGATTGGTACAAGGCGGTATATATGCCTGTGGCAGAGAGCGATGCCGCAACGCAGTCTGCAGCAAAGCCTGCAAAGTCAGTAAAGGAGTGATCGTATGGGTATGACAAAGATGATTGAGATTGACGGAAAGCAGGTGCCCTTCAAGGCATCTGCCGCCATTCCGCGTATTTACCGCATCAAGTTCCATCGGGATATCTACAAGGATCTCGATGCGCTCGGAAAGGCAGTCGGAAACGGTGATGAGGTTTCCTCTCACCTCGATATGTTCTCCCTTGAGATGTTCGAGAACATCGCCTACATCATGGCCAAGCACGCAGACCCTTCCATCCCTGACAGCCCAGAGGAGTGGCTGGATGAATTCAGCACCTTCTCCATCTACCAGGTGCTTCCGAAGATTATCGAGCTGTGGGGCTTAAATGTCCAGACGGATGTGGAGTCTAAAAAAAACTTCACGCAACAGATCGGCCGATGACCACACCCTTGTTTCTGCTTCGCTGCGTACAGCTCGGCATCTCCATCCGGGATCTTGACTTACTCACAATCGGGATGGTGAACGATATGTACGCAGAAAGCAGCAATGATGAGTACAAGGGCTATGCACAGATAGCTACGCAGAAGGATTTCGATGCATTTTAACAGAAAATTCACAGCTTGTATAATGACATTGTGTTGACATCACCCGAATTTCTGCATATACTATACTTGAATGGAGGTGTTCTGTATGGCAACAACTAATTTAAATATTCGTACAGACAAGGCAATCAAGGATCAGGCGGAAGAAATCTTCAATGAGCTTGGTCTGAATATGACAACTGCTGTAAATATGTTCCTGCGAACCGCTATCCGTGAGCATGGTATTCCTTTCGAATTAAAACTGGAAGTACCGAATGATACTACAGCCGCTGCCATTGAGGAAGGCAGAAAAATGATGAAGGATCCTTCTGCTCCGCGTTATTCCAGTATGGATGCGCTTAAGGCAGCTCTCGACGTATGAAATACGACATTCAGTTTACCAATCAGTTTAAAAAGGATTTGAAGCTTGCCAAAAAGCAAAATAAAAATCTTGATAAGCTGTTTGAGGTAATCGATATTCTGGCGAATGGCGGTACGCTGGATGCAAAATACAGAGATCATGATCTTACAGGCAACTATAAAGGCACACGTGAATGTCACATCGAACCAGACTGGCTGCTTATTTATGAGATTCGTGGAGAAGTTCTTGTTTTGATGCTTTATCGCCTTGGTTCACATTCTGAGCTTTTTAAGAAATAAGTAC
>JAJXBQ010000207.1:0-5908 GCA_021640525.1 Segatella copri | reverse complement strand
TTCTTGTACTACTTGTCTGTTTATGTAAAATCTTTCAAAGAACTCTTTCTTTAGTAACTCAGAGAAGTTGTATTTCTCAAAAGCGAGTGCAAAAGTACAAACATTTTCCGAAACCGCCAAATATTTCCAAGAAAAAGTTTAGGAATTAACAGTATTTTAACACTTCCATCTTATTTTGCACTTATTTTGATACCAAACACTTTATTATATACATACACGCGCTCATATCTGCGTGTGGGCACACAAGCATGCGCATATACATAAATGGTACCAGAAAACTATTCTGCCTCCAAATAGAGAACACGAGACGACCAGTCGTTCTTCTTACCCCAGTCTACCTCATGAACATACGGCATTTCCAAGCCATGTTCCATAAGATACTTACCAGAGTAAGATTTTCCCTCACAATCAAGAGGCCTGTTATCAATTACATCAAGTTCTTTTACCTTATACATCTTATTCTCATCCAGACCAGCCATCTTAACTCTTGGCAAATGAACATTATAGAAGTTTGCCAATTTCCACCAATAGAAGACAGCCTTGTCTTTTGCTTCACTAACATACATAATAGAAGACAAGCCCTGATTATCGTACGGAGAAACCAAACGATAAAGGTCGCCAAACTGAACAACAGGACGGATCTCCTTGTATTCAGAGATAGCCTTTCGGCAGAGAGCCTTCTCCTCATCCGTCATATTCTTTGGCTGGATTTCCATTCCAAGTCGTCCGCTCATAGCCACATCAATACGATACTTCAAAGAAGTAGTGCGAAATACGGTATGGTTTGGCACAGCAGAGATATGACTTGCCATGGCGATGGCTGGGAAGAAATAGCTGGTTCCATACTGCATATAAATACGCTGCATGGCGTCCGTATTATCACTTACCCAAAACTCATCAAAACCACGGAGCATGCCCCAATTGGCACGGCCACCGCCACTTGCGCAACATTGAATCACCACATCCTTATACTTAGCACGAATACGGTCGATAACCTTCGCAAATCCCTGATGATAAGCGATGTAGAGATGGCTCTGATCTGCTGCAGACAAGTATTGGCTGCCATGATTCATAATAGGCATATTTGCATCCCACTTAATGTAGGCTATATCTGGATATTTAGTAAGTAAATTGTCTACTACACCGAAAACAAAGTCTTGTACTTTTGGATTTGAGAGATCGAGCACCAGCTGGGTACCGCCACGGCCCAGAACAGCATCTCGCTTAGGAGCCTTGATAACCCAATCAGGATGCTTCTCATAGAGCATACTGGTAGTATTGGTCATTTCCGGTTCGATCCAGATACCAAACTTTACCTGGTTTTTTCTGGCATCGCTCAGCAAGCCTTCAATGCCATTAGGAAGTTTCTTGGTATCAACCACCCAGTCGCCGAGTGCACAGTTATCAGTAACACGAGGATATTTGGTTCCGAACCATCCATCATCCATCACGAAGAGTTCACCACCCATACTATGGATATCAGCCATCATCTGGTCCATTCCCTTCTGGTTGATGTCGAAATAAACACCTTCCCAAGAGTTGAGCAAGATATCACGCTCCTTATCTCCATGTGCCAAGATATATTTGCGTCCCCATTTATGGAAGTTTCTACTTGCACCGCTCAAGCCCTGTGTTGAATAGGTCAAAGCGAGTGCAGGAGTTTTGAAAGTCTCACCTTTCTTAAGATGATATTCAGAGTTCTGTTCATTAATACCGGCAAAGAAATAATGATATTCGGTATCATCGGTAACCGTTTTCAGTTTATAGTTTCCGCTATAAACCAAGGCTGCACCAATAACATTACCCGCATTTTCCTGTCCTTTACCATCGAGCGAGAACATGACTTCAGCATGATCGGTATGCGAATTGCGAGTACCATCATTGTTACGGATTACAAATTCGCCTGGCTGCAGTTTTTCATGGCTCAGCTGTCCCTCTGCTGCCCAAGTACCTGAAAGATGACTCATCCAGACATCTCCGCGACGGATAGGAAGCATAGCCGATGCGAAGGTAGTCAGGGTAACAGTACCCTTTTCACCATTCAGAATCTCGGTCCATGCCTCAATCATATCAACATCATTGTATGCACGATACTTCAAATCTACCTTTATATTATATACAGGATCTTTCAGATGAACGGTCGTAACAGAAGCATTTCCTTCGTTCTTCACATCACAGCCCATAGCCACGAGTGCAGTTGAAAGATTGCCATCACTATGGCGCATAGCAAGTGCCGCTTCAGCTGGAGTATTCAGTCCGTAGGCTGGATAAGCATCCATACGGCCATCAGTAGCGACCTTCAGATTCTGCAAATCGTTAGGATTCAACTTAGTACCGAAATAAAGATACTGGGCAGGCTTTCCATTCTCAACATCGAGAATGAGCGACATACCCTTTGTATTTACAGATACTTTTTCTGCCATCGCCGGAAGTGCGACAGTCATCAATATAAGTGCAATTGATTTTAACTTCATATTACCTTTCCAAATTATTAGTTGCGTTTATAGTTTCAATTTTGTGAGAGATGATTTCTCATTTTCACATCGCAAAATTATAAAAAAATCCAATACACTCCAATACTTTTTTGATTTATTTTTCGAAGAAAGCAGAAAAGGACAAACAATCAGCAAATAAAGCAAAGAAAACACTTTAGAAATCGAAAGAATTCCTAAAAGATAGTCCACTTTAAGAAATTCTTAGTATCTTTGCAATGTTATAGCTGATAACGATTTAGGTATAGTGGGTTGAATGCCCTATTTCTCAAAATCAGCAGAATGTGTAACGAAAAGATATATAGAGATATGAAACTAAAGATACATTTCAGTCATAAAGAAGAACTTTGGAACTCATGGTCGCATGCAGGAGGTATCCTGATGGGCTTTGTCGTGGGAGCCATCTTCTTATATTGGTGTTTTACGATGCATAACGGATGGGCTACGGCGGGAGTTATCCTCTATCTGTTCGGTATGCTGATGTCTTACATCGCCTCAACGGTTTACCATGCCGTTTCTGCCTGGAGTAAATGGAAGGAGCGACTGCGCAAATGGGACCATGCCGCCATCTACTGGCATATTGCCGGCTCTTACTCGCCAATCACGCTCATTGCGATGCGAGACCAGGGATATTGGGGATGGAGCCTCTTTATCTTTATCTGGGCTTGCGCCATTGCCGGAACCATCATGAGTTTTGCCAGACTCAAGGATCACAGCAACCTGGAGACCATCTGCTTTGTAGGTATGGGATTGTCGGTACTGGTTGCCTTTAAACCTTTGATAGACTCCGTATCCACCGCCACGGTCTGGTGGATTATCGCCGAAGGAGTCTGCTACATTACGGGCGCCGTATTCTACAGTATCAATAAGAAGAAATACATGCATTCCGTGTTCCATTTCTTCGTTTTAGCTGGTAGTATCTGCCACATCATTGCAGTTTGGGATATTCTCATGAAATATATCTAAACGACTTAATAAAAAGCATCAAGGCATCGGGAAGTTTTCGCTTTCTGATGCCTTTACTTTTTTATAATGCTCTATATTACAAGACATTCTTCCATATCATACTCTTCTTATAATATAATAAGGTGGAATTGTTAACAATACGTTAAAGTAAGAAAATAATTGCCCAAAAGTTTGGAACTTATCGCAGAAAAGCATACCTTTGCAGTGTTCTATTGAAGTAGTACACTAAAACATTAAAGATTATGATACAGATTAAAGACATTGATTTCAGATACCCAGGTAGCAAGCACCTTGTATTTAGAGATTTCTCTTTGGAACTCAAGGAGAACAACATTTATGGCTTGCTTGGCAAGAACGGTACAGGCAAGAGCACCCTACTCTACCTCATCAGTGGATTACTCCGCCAGCAACAAGGTACCATTCTCGTGGATGGCATTTCGGCACAAGATCGCAAAGCCGAGATGCTGAAGGACATCTTCATGGTGCCCGAAGAGTTTGAACTGCCCAACGTTTCCCTCGCCACCTACGTGAAGATGAACCAGGGGTTCTATCCAAACTTCTCGCAGGAAGTATTGGACCGTTGCCTCAAGGATTTTGATTTACCACTCTCTCTCAAGTTGAACGAACTCTCGATGGGACAGAAGAAGAAGGTATTCATGAGTTTCGCACTCGCCACGGGTACCCGCTTTCTTCTGATGGACGAGCCAACCAATGGTCTCGACATCCCATCGAAGAGCCAGTTCCGTAAGGTCATCGCCAATAACATGACGGAAGACCGCACCCTCATCATCTCTACTCATCAGGTGCACGATGTAGAGTCGTTACTCGACCACATCATCATCATGAACCAGAGCCAGCTTCTGCTCGACGCATCCATTTCAAACATCTGCGAGAAATACACCTTCGAATATCGCAACCCACAGGAAATGGACGACACCGTGCTCTACGCCGAGCCAACCCTGCAGGGCAATGCCGCCATCTGCAAGCGTCAGGAGGGAAAACAGGAAACACAGATGAACCTGGAGTTGCTCTTCAATGCAGTAATTAATGGAAAATTAAACGATTAAAAATTAGACGATTATGAAAAAGAATTTCGATTTACATAGATTAAGCATGGTACTTCGTTGGGATATTCTCACCAACTGGCAGCGTCATCTTGGAGCTACAGCAGGTCTCGCCATCTGCATTTCCATCTATTGTGTATTGCGACTTTTTAGCATGAGATATTGGCTTAACTCAACCGATGTAGAACAGGCTGGTCATCAATACCAGGTAAGTGTTTGCATGTTCTTTTCTATAATAGCATTCATCGCGTTCTACATCTTGGCAAGTTGTATATTCAATAACATGAAGACTAAATTGCAAAGAGAGAGTTTTCTGATGCTTCCTGCATGTAATCTAGAGAAGTTTGTGGCCCGACTACTCATGACGAGTATCGGTGTTTTGGTTCAACTTTTTGCAGCAGTAATCTTGGCCGATGTTATACAGTTCATCTTTAGTTTCATCATCACTCCAGATTTTCATATCAGCATCACCTGGGCTGTGCTCAGCCATATTATTCCCACAATTCACCCTTTCGACAACGACTGGCTGAAATGGATTACCCTCTATTCATTCATACTATTTTCCCATTCTTTCGCAACACTTGGCGGAACATTCTATCGCAAGTTGCCAGTATTGCTAACAGCTTGCACGGGCATTCTTCTTAGTATGATTTTGGGATACATCATCAACAAATTAGGAGAAGCTGGAGTTTTTGATTTCTTCAGTCATATTAACTTCAGCAATGGTTCCACAGCTGACTATTGTATAACAATTACAGCATTCTTTGTTTTTCTTGCTTTGGCTGCCTTCAACTATTGGGCATCTTACAAGCTCTTCACCCGAATGCAGGTAATCTGCAACAAATGGATAAACATCTAAAATTGAGAAGATTATGAATTTCAGTAACGATAAAGCGATATATGTACAGATAGCCGAGCGACTGAGCGATGAAATCTTGGCGGGCAAGTACAAGGAAGACGAGCGAATACCGAGCGTCAGGGAATACGCCGTGCTGCTAGAGGTAAATGCCAACACAACCGTGAAGGCATACGACCTGCTTGCTACCGATGAGATCATCTACAACAAGCGAGGCTTGGGCTACTTTGTTTCCGCAGGAGCCAAGAAGCAGATTAAGAAAACCCGCAAAAAGGAGTTTATGAAAGAAAGACTCCCGGAACTCGCCCGACAGATGCAGCTTCTCGACATCTCCATCGATGAAGTGAAGGAAGAGTTGGAGAAGAATCTCAAAAAGATAAAGATATGATGACACTATTCATCCTCAAATATATATTTATAGCTTCTGTCTTTGCCTTATATATAATAAGGTGTATGTAATAACGTGTTAAAAAAAGAGTTAAGCTTGCAACTTTCGGAAAGTTGCAAGCGTCCAATGGTTTAAATTGATA
>JAJXBQ010000206.1:0-6017 GCA_021640525.1 Segatella copri | reverse complement strand
ACTTTCTACTATAAACTATCAACTTTCAACTATTAACTAAATTCTACCAGCCAAACGCCTTAGCATCTGAAAGCCATAAACCCTTGGCTCTCAATACCTGTTCTACGACATCACGTCCCACACCATCACCTCCGTTACAAGCCGAGATATAAGTAGAAATTTCTTTAATATCGGAGCATGCATCTGCTGGGCAACATGGACATCCGCAACGACGCATAATCTCATAATCAGGAATATCATCACCTACATATATTATTTCCTCATCTGTAATTGAATATTTCTGCTTGAACTCCTCATAAGTCTTTATCTTTACAGAACACCCCATGAAGATATCCTCTACACCAAGATTTTCATAGCGTACCTGTATGGCATGAGAATTACCGCCTGTCAGAATTACGATACGAACACCTTTCTTCTGAGCCAGCTGAATGGCATAGCCATCTTTGATATTAACAGTACGCAAAGGTTCGCCGGCACTGGAAAGCGTGATGGTCTGTCTTGACAGTACTCCATCAACATCAAAGATGATTGCTTTTATTTTATTTAAATCGTAATTAATCATAATTGTTTCTGTTTTTAGAACTTAAATTCCTAACTGCAAACTTAAACCGATAACAGTTTTATCTCTTGAACTTGAATATGCTTTTGCTCATCATTTCATAAATCTGCTGTAGTTCTGGCTGTTTTTCAAGAAGTTGCATTTGTTTCTCCATTACGTTCCGATCATCACGAATAGCCGGTCCTGTCTGCACTTCTGCTGCCGAATGCGAAGAAGCCTTGTTCATAGTTTCCATAACCAGAGGACGGAGAACACTGCCAGGAATGTGATGATTTTCGAGAATCTGCTGACCTATAGCTACGCAATGATTCGCAAAATTACAAGCAAAAACAGCTGACAGGTGCAGATACTTACGATTATCAGAATCCAATTCATAGACACTACGAGAAATCTGTTCTGCCAACCTCTTCAGGAAAGAAGTTTCGAAAGCACCACATCCCTCAATGAAAATAGGAATATTTTCGAATGCAACCTTTTTATCTTTCGTAAATGTCTGCATCGGATAAAATACGCCATAATGACGGGCATAATCTTTGAAAACATCCATCGGCATGGAACCAGCTGTATGAACAAACATCTTATCTTCTCTTCCTTTGCACAGTTCAGGAATAAGCATTTCAAGCGCATCATCCTTCACTGAAACGATGTACAAATCTGCATCACAGACCACCTTACTCATCTCATTGACAGGCTCACAATTCACCTTCTCAGCCAATAGAGAGGCCGACTCCCTAGTTCTACTGAAAACTTGCACAATCTGATGTTCTGATTGCGATATTTCGAGCGCAAGATTGGTAGCAAGATTACCTGCCCCAATAAACACTATTTTCATATGTAATTTTGTTTAAAGTTCTACTTTTTATGCAAAAATACTAAAAAATAACGATAGAGAAGCCCTTTTTCTTGCTTTTTTATGATAAATTTATTATTTTTGCCTTCGTGAAAATATGAAGTAGAAATATATGGTAAACTGGAAGAAATGCCGCATTTATTGGAAGGCGACTTTTTTCATAGCTTGGAGCTTTTTCAGATTCTTGAAAAAACACCCGGCATAACCCCTTTTATGGCTGTCGCCACACAGGAGAACAAGGTGGTAGGACAAATGCTCGTCATCCTCTATCACCGCAAATCTTTATTTCCACCTTATTTATATACGCACGCGCACGCGTATGGAGAGGGATTTTATGCACCCGATGCTGAACAGAATGTTATTTTCCCATTGTTACTCCGCAGCCTAACTATCCACTTACACAAACGACTCTGCTTTTACATCGAGTTCTCCCGAATGAGCAAAAAGATGCTGGGTTACCGGGAATTCAGAAAATTGGGCTATGTACCTATTGCCTGGCAAGAGATACATAACTCCCTACACAGCAAACTTCCCCAAGAGCGACTCTCAGACAAACAAATTGCTATGATTGAAAAAATGAAGAAAAAGGGAATAAGTTGTAGAGAGGCAACTTCACCCGAAGACATCCATCGTTATCACCAGTTGCTCAAAAATTATTATCGGCTGAAACTTCGCCGTTTTGTTCCTGACGAAACATTCTTTCAGAAACTGAGTACAAGTAGTAATGCCAGAAACGTCATCATCACCTATAAGGACAAAGTGATTGGCGGCTATACCTGCATCTACAACCAAGGCAATGCCTTTCTTTGGTTTTCTGCATTCAAGAGAAAGACTTACATCCATCTGCATCCGGACACAATGACCATCTGGCAAGCACTCTCTGATGCACAGGAACAGGATGCCCAACACCTCCACTTTATGGACGCAGGACTTCCGCTTAAGAATAATCTCTACCGTGAATTCATTCTCGGTTTCGGAGGCAAACCTGTTACCAAGTTTCGCTGGTTCCGCTTCTATCCAAAAGTTATAAACCTGCTCCTCCACTGGCTATACAAGGATTAAGGAAAAGAGGTTCCGTGAGCCTATATAAAGCATCTCCGAAACCTCTTTCTCTTTTTTAAGCGTAATTACACATACGCTCAAAAAAGTACATTTTGTATATTAAAGCCAACGCCTCTACTCTTTCAAAGCACGGTCTAGCTGCTCCAAGCCGCGCTCTGTACAGAATCCACGAATCAGGCACAAAATATAATTGTCGTATATCTCCTGCATCGAATGAACACGATAGAGCTGATGATGCATGATTTCCTCCATCATTACATGTCCTATGTCCATAACAACATTGAAGTCTACATCCTTACGGAAAAGCCCCTCCTTGACACCAGCCTCAAAGAAACGCACACTCTCCTCCCGTTCATGAGCATGATTCTCCTGGAAGAATTTCACTACACGAGGCATCTTATGAACCTCCTCATAAAAAAGAACGCCCACCATCCCATTACGCTCCATCTGCAATTTATAGACATAGCTGATAATATCTATCACATTCTTCGCTTGGGTCTTGGCGAAATTTTCTAACTTCGAACGATTTTCTTCTAGCTGACGCATCATACCTGCAAGCAACAATTCTTCTTTGTCACCGAAAATCTCGTACACAGTTCTCTTTGATACATGAAGTCCCTGTGAGATTTCATCCATCTTGACAGCTTTTACCCCACGCTTATAGAATTCAGGCATCGCATAAGAGATGATTCTGTCTTTCAGTTCTTGTCTATATTGATTGATTTCTGCCATTTTACTTGTTTGAAGACTATTTTTGTGCAAAGATACAAAAAAAATCAAAAAACCATTCTTTTTTACTAAGTTTTTTGTACCTTTGCACAAACTTTTAAATTTCGTGCGAAAAATCCACGAATATGAAAGAAAAATAAACTTTAAACCAATATATTGTTATGGTAAAAATTACAAAAGAGGCGGCTTTAAGTTATCACGAGACTGGCCGTCCTGGCAAGATTGAGGTTAAGCCAACAAAACCTTATCACACACAAACGGATCTGAGCCTTGCTTATTCTCCTGGCGTGGCATTCCCATGTCTTGAGATCCAGCAGAACCCAGACGATGCATACAAGTATACTGACAAGGGTAACCTGGTTGCTGTTATCAGTAATGGTACAGCAGTGCTCGGACTTGGCGATATCGGTGCCATGAGCGGAAAGCCGGTGATGGAAGGTAAGGGATTGCTTTTCAAGATTTACGGTGGTGTGGATGTCTTCGATATCGAAATCGATGAAAAAGACCCAGAAAAGTTCTGTGAAACCGTAGAGAAAATCGCTCCTACATTTGGTGGAATCAACTTGGAGGACATCAAGGCACCTCAGTGTTTCTACATCGAGGAGCGCCTGAAAAGAACGCTCGATATCCCTGTAATGCACGATGACCAGCATGGTACTGCTATCATCTCTGCAGCAGGCTTGAAGAACGCTCTTGAGGTAGCTGGCAAGAACATTGCCGATGTGAAGATTGTCGTAAATGGTGCTGGTGCAGCTGCTATCAGTTGTACAAAACTCTACGTAGCACTCGGTGCACAGGTAAAGAACATCGTTATGCTCGACTCTAAGGGTGTCATTACCAGCGACCGCGAAAATCTGACAGAGCAGAAAAAGCTCTTTGCAACAGACCGCCGCGATGTCCATACACTCGAAGAGGCTGTGAAAGGCGCCGATGTATTTGTAGGACTCAGCAAGGGTAACGTGCTCTCCAAGGATATGATTCGCTCTATGGCAGACAACCCTATCGTTTTCGCTCTTGCCAATCCAGTACCTGAGATCAGCTACGAGGACGCTATGGACAGCCGCCCTGACGTATTGATGTCAACTGGCCGTTCAGATTATCCTAACCAGATTAACAATGTAATCGGTTTCCCATACATCTTCCGTGGTGCACTCGATGTTCACGCCCGTGCTATCAACGAAGAAATGAAGATGGCTGCTGTTCATGCAATTGCCGATTTGGCTAAGCAGCCGGTTCCTGATGTAGTAAACGATGTTTACCACGTTAACGACCTTACATTCGGTCCTAAATACTTCATTCCGAAACCTGTAGATCCACGTTTGATTACAGAAGTTTCTGCTGCCGTAGCTAAGGCTGCAATGGAAAGTGGTGTGGCTCGCACCCCTATCACAGACTGGGAGAAGTACAAGCAGGATTTGCGCCAGCTGCTTGGTCAGGAGACCAAACTGACCCGCAAGCTCCACGATACAGCGCGCCTTCACCCACAGCGTGTAGTATTCGCTGAAGGTGGCAATCCAACTATGCTGAAGGCTGCAGTCCAGGCAAAGCAAGAGGGTATCTGCCAGCCAATCCTGTTGGGTAACCCTGACCGTCTGAACCGTGTTGCTAGCCGTTTGAAACTTGACCTTTCAGATATTGAGATTGTAGATATGCGTGCCGATAACGAACAGGGCCGCCGTGCTAAGTTTGCCAAGCATCTGGCAGAGAAGCGTGCTCGCGAGGGCTACAGCTTCGAGGAAGCTTATGATAAAATGTACGAGCGCAACTACTTCGGTATGTCAATGGTAGAACAGGGTGATGCTGACGCATTCATCACTGGTCTTTACACAAAGTACAGCAATACTATTAAGGTGGCAAAAGATGTAATTGGAATCCGTGAGCCATATAAGACTTTCGGTACCATGCATATCCTTAACACCCAGAAGGGTATTTATTATATCGCAGATACGCTCATCAACCGCCACCCAGACGAAGATGTGCTGATCGATGTTGCCAAGCTGTCTGCAGGTACAGTGAAGTTCTTCAACGAAGAGCCGGTTATGGCCATGTTAAGCTACTCTAACTTCGGTACAGACAATATTGGCTCACCTGTTAAGGTAAAGAAAGCCGTTGCTGAGATGCAGAAGGAGTTCCCTGAACTCGCTATCGATGGTGAGATGCAGGTAAACTATGCACTCAACAAGGATCTGCGCGACGAGAAGTACCCATTCTCCCGCCTCAAGGGCAAAGACGTCAACACTTTGGTGTTCCCTAACTTGAGTAGCGCCAATGGTGCATACAAACTTCTTCAGGGGTTGAATCCTGAAGCAGAGATTATCGGCCCTATCCAGATGGGATTGAATAAGCCTATCCACTTCACTGACTCAGAAAGTAGTGTACAGGATATCGTAAACATCACAGCAGTAGCTGTCATTGATGCTTACGTAGAGAAAATCAAGAAGCAGAAGTAATCACTTCTTTTTCCTGATTCGAACAAACAGAATAAGATAATAGTATTTTCCATAAACAGGTTGGCACTTCTGCGCCAACCTGTTTTTATTTTCTCTACTTCACTACTCGTCTCGAAAGTTCGTCTCTTTATACTTTTGAAGATATCTAAACCAAAACAAAAAAAAACAACAGAATTGCAATCGATTACGCAGCCTTCCTTGCTAAAATAAGTTAATTTTCACCCTTGTGCACCCACACAATTGAATTACAACAAAAATAATCAAATAAATATTTGGTGATTTGAAAAAAATCGTGTATCTTTGCAGCCAGTTATCCTGAAAACAATCTTTTTACCTTAATGGAAACTAATACCTATTGAAGATTTGG
>JAJXBQ010000205.1:0-6041 GCA_021640525.1 Segatella copri | reverse complement strand
TCTTCACTTACATTTCAAATTCACATTCACATTCACATTTTTTCATCAGAGGTCACCTGTTACTTTTGTTACTTTTGTTATCGCCTCACAATCCTTTTACCTTTAAATTGCGTCCCGACGCAGCCGTTGCTACGTCGCGACGTGTCTGGCGCTGCGTCGGGACGTAGCCATCGCTACGTCGTGATGCAGTTTCAGATGCATCGGGAGGGGAGGTAAAAAACATCAGAATGCAGGCTGCAATTCCGAGAGACGCACTTTCAGATTCGTCAAATATCTTTCTATCGTATACGGGATTGTTAATTTTCTGCCCGTGTGTGCGTCAACAGTATAAAATGTAATCTCGGGATAGCAAAAAAGCGTATAAAAGTTTGGTGGTATCAAATAAAAATCGTATCTTTGCATTACAATTAATAGTTAGCAACGTAAAACGAAATAAAATATATACCTATAACAATTATGAACGAAAAAAGAGTTTATACATTCGGAAACGGAAAAGCAGAAGGCAATGCCCAAATGCGAGAAGTACTTGGTGGTAAAGGCGCAAACCTTGCCGAAATGAACCTGATTGGTGTACCTGTTCCTCCAGGTTTCACCATTACAACAGACACTTGTAATGAATATTATGAAGTGGGTGAGGAAAAAATCAAAGAACTTCTTCAGGACGAAGTGATGGCTGCTGTGGCTCATACTGAGGCATTGATGAACAGCAAGTTCGGTTCTGTAGAGAATCCACTCCTCGTATCAGTACGCTCAGGTGCTCGTGCATCTATGCCTGGTATGATGGATACCATCCTCAACCTCGGTTTGAATGACGAAGTAGCTGAGGGATTGGTCAAGAAGACCGGTAATCCTCATTTCGTATACGATTCATATCGCCGTTTCGTACAGATGTACGGTGACGTCGTTATGGGCCTTAAGCCTGTAAACAAGGAAGATATCGACCCATTTGAGGCTATCATCGAAAAGGTGAAGGAAGAGCAGGGCGTTACTCTTGACAAGGACCTCTCTGTAGAGTCTCTCAAGAAGCTCGTTGAACTCTTCAAGGCTGCCATCAAGGAGCAGACTGGTCAGGATTTCCCTACCAACCCAATCGATCAGCTCTGGGGCGCTATCTGCGCTGTGTTCCGTTCTTGGATGAACGAGCGTGCTATCCTCTATCGCAAGATGGAAGGTATTCCTGATGAGTGGGGTACTGCCGTATCTGTCATGGCGATGGTATTCGGTAACATGGGCGATACATCTGCTACAGGTGTTTGCTTCTCACGTGACGCTGGTAATGGTGAGAATCTCTTCAATGGTGAGTATCTTATCAATGCACAGGGTGAGGACGTGGTAGCCGGTATCCGTACTCCACAGCAGATTACAAAGATTGGTTCTCAGCGCTGGGCTGAGCGTGCAGGTATCTCTGAAGAGGAGCGTGCTGCCAAGTATCCTTCTATGGAAGAGGCTATGCCTGAACTCTATAAGGAACTCGATGCGCTGCAGGATAAGCTGGAGCACCACTATCACGATATGCAGGATATGGAGTTCACCGTACAGGAAGGCAAACTCTGGTTCCTCCAGACTCGTAATGGTAAGCGTACAGGTACAGCTATGGTGAAGATTGCCATGGATCTCCTACACGAGGGTATGATTGATGAGAAGACTGCTATCCTGCGCTGTGAGCCTCAGAAACTTGATGAACTTTTGCATCCAGTATTCGATAAGCTGGCTCTCTCTAAGGCTAAGGTTATCACACAGGGTCTCCCTGCATCTCCAGGTGCTGCCTGCGGTCAGATTGTATTCCACGCTGACGATGCTCAGGAGTGGCATGAGGACGGCAAGAAGGTCATCATGGTTCGTATCGAAACATCTCCTGAAGACCTCGCTGGTATGTCAGCTGCTGAGGGTATCCTTACCGCTCGTGGTGGTATGACTTCTCACGCTGCCGTTGTAGCCCGTGGTATGGGTAAGTGCTGTGTATCAGGCGCCGGCTCTATCAACGTAGATTACAAGACTAAGACTGTAGAGATTGAAGGCGTTGTTTACAAGGAGGGTGATTATATCTCTCTGAACGGTACTACAGGTCAGGTTTACGCAGGACAGATTGAGACAAAGGCTGCAGAACTTTCAGGCGACTTCAAGGAACTGATGGACCTCTGCGACAAATATACAAAGATGGAAATCCGTACCAATGCGGATACTCCACACGATGCTGAGGTAGCCCGTGCATTCGGTGCCAAGGGTATCGGTCTGACACGTACAGAGCACATGTTCTTCGATGATCAGAAGATTGTAGCTATGCGTGAGATGATTCTGGCAGACTCTGTTGAGGGTCGTGAGAAGGCACTTGCCAAGCTCCTCCCATATCAGAAGGCTGACTTCTACGGAATCCTGAAGGCTATGGATGGCTGCCACGTGAACATCCGCTTGCTCGACCCACCTCTCCACGAGTTCGTACCTCACGATTTGGCTGGTCAGGAGACCATGGCTAAGGAGATGGGCGTAAGCGTAGAGGAAATCAAGAGACGTGTGAATTCTCTGGCAGAGAACAACCCAATGCTCGGTCATCGCGGTTGCCGTCTCGGTATCACATTCCCTGAGATTACAGCTATGCAGACCCGTGCCATCCTCGGTGCAGCCTGCGAGTTGAAGAAGGAAGGTTACAACCCATGTCCTGAAATCATGGTTCCGCTCATTGGTACCGTTCAGGAGCTCAAGCAGCAGAAGGCTATCATCCTCGCTACTTCTAAGGAGGTATTCGCTGAGTACGGCGTAGAGGTAGAATTTGAGATTGGTACCATGATTGAGATTCCTCGTGCTGCCCTTACAGCAGGTCAGATTGCTGAGGAGGCTCAGTACTTCTCATTCGGTACTAACGACTTGACACAGATGACCTTCGGTTATTCTCGTGATGACATCGCTTCCTTCCTCCCTGCCTACATGGAGAAGAAGATTCTGAAGGTTGACCCATTCCAGGTTCTCGACCAGGAGGGTGTTGGTCAGCTCATCAAGATGGCAGTAGAGAATGGTCGTGCTACCCGTCCTAACCTGCGCACAGGTATCTGCGGTGAGCATGGTGGTGAGCCATCATCTGTTAAGTTCTGTGCTAAGGTTGGCATGAATTACGCTTCATGCTCTCCTTTCCGCGTCCCAATCGCCAGACTTGCTGCGGCGCAGGCTGCTGTTGAGGAGTAAATCTCTTCAGAAAGAAGATTGTACGATTAATGATTAGATAATTAGAGGAAAGTGTTTCGTAATGAAGCGCTTTCCTCTTTTTCGTCTTTTTTAGGTTAAATTTCGAAAGAAAATGAGCAAATCATTTGCAAGTTACATTTATTTTCCGTAATTTTGTCGGAAAATAGAGAAATATGGAAGGATTAGTCATGATTTATGCGACGATTACGGTCGTTGCTGGTGCCATGGCACTTTGGCTTCATACGAAATGGGGCAAGAAATTCTTAGAGAATCTCTAATGGTTGGTATTGCTGCAGAATCCTCTGTGCCCTGAATAATGTTCACGCATGCTCTGAAATAGACAGGCACCAGATGCTCCCGGCACGCCCTGAAAGGGCAGAAGCTCCTAGCCCAGGGCAACGCCCTGGGTAATATTGAGTTGTAGCCCTGCGCCCTGTAAGGGCAAAAGCTTTAAAATAATAGCTGTAGGGAAGCTTTTGCCCTTACAGGGCGTAAGTACCATCTCTATATCATACCCAGGGTGTTACCCTGGGCTAGGAGCTTCTGCCCTTTCAGGGCGTGTGGAGCTACCTGCGTAATTTAGTAAATAATATAAAGGCTTCAAAAATGAATACATTGGCTTTAACTTTTGCAATATGCTTGGTTCCTGCAACTGCATTTTTGATTTGGCTCTTTACTCCTTGGGGAAAGAAATGGTCGAAGGAATTATAGTAATGAAGAAGATAAAATATATATTATGTGCTTGCCTGATGATGGCAAGTATCGGCATGGAAGCCAAGTCGATGAAAGACTTGCTGGTTTCGATGCCCGATTCTGTTGTGCCTTATCTTAACCACAACCTGCGGCTGGAATTTGCTGAACTGCAGGAGATGGGAGTGAAGGCGGAAGTGAAGAATCTGTTAGGCGAAACGAGTGTGATGGATACGCTGACTGCTGATTTCGCTCAGTTGAGAACGAGTAAGAGCGCTACTTTGCAGATGAAGAAATTGCCATCGGCTAACGGCGATTCGCTGCTTTGCGTGGTGAAGACTTTTGCTGGTGTAGAGAAGGAGAGTGAACTCTATCTCTTTAATCAGGATTGGCAGGAGCAGGATGCCAGCAGGATTTTCGATGGAAAATCTTTGCAGCAACTGGCTTCCGGACTTGTTGCCAAACCCGATACGATGAGCGAGGCTAAGTTTGAGGAACTCAAGGGGAAAATTGAACTCAAAATCGTGAGTGCTCTGCTCCTGCAACATGAAAACAGCCTCGTAGTGCGCTTGGCTTTGCCTTTCGTGTCTGCTGACGATAAGAAGGCTGTAAATGCAATAAAAGTGCAAAGAAAATTTAACTGGAATGGTAAAACTTTTAAGGAGAGTTAAATTCTTGAAGTTTTTTGCTATAAACTATTGCAGGTTACAAGATTATTTGTACCTTTGCATCGTGTTTTTCATGGTATTAGATTATTAAGGTTAATAAAAGATTGGTTGTCGTGAGACAATCAATTTTTTTTTGTCCCTATCTGAAGGCATCAGCCCCTTGTCTTACCCATCGGCTGGAGGCCGTTGGTTCAGACCGCAGGGCGATGTTTAGAAGATAACCATTCCGATGATACCGCAGATGAAAAGCAGCAGGATAGGGTTGGTCTTTCTGAATTTTGTGAAGTAGAAAGCAGCCAGAAACAGCACGATGCTTGCTCCGAAGACAAACGGATTGTCGGTTGGTGATCCGAAGTTCTCTTTATTCATCAGGAGAACGGCGGCTGCAGCTATCAGTCCGATGATGGCAGGGCGGAGTCCCGCAAAGATATCCTTTACGATTTTAGAATCCTTGTGCGTAATCAGATAGCGGCTGATGAGAATCATGATGATGAAAGGCAGCCACATGATGGAGAGCGAAGCCAATACCGAACCCAGACAGGCTGCCCAGGTAGGATAGCCGTCGTGAAGGCAGGCGGTATAACCTACGTAGGTGGCACAGTTGATGCCGATAGGTCCCGGTGTAGACTGGCTGATAGCCACAATATCCGTAAACTCAGCATTTGTAAGCCAATGATTCTTCACTACCGTCTCGTTATGGATGAGCGAAAGCATCGCATATCCGCCACCAAAATTAAATGTACCAATCTTGGTAAATATCAGAAATAACTTTAGAAATAGCATAATCTCTATATTTTTTACCTTTTTATTTTTTTACTTTTTTACCTTTCCATAGAGCCAGCCCAGCACACCGGCTGCGATGATGATGTAGATAGGGGAGATACCGAAAGCTGCAATCAGCAGGCAGCAGACAACGGGAATCCAAATGTTGTATCGGTTGATGTTTGCCGTCTTTGCCATCTTGAAGCAAGGCGCAGCAATGAGCGCTACCACGGCAGGACGCACACCCATGAAGAACTTGCCCACCCAATAATTGTCCTTGAAATGCTGGAAGAACATGGCGATGATGAGAATGGCGATGATAGAAGGCAGGGCTATGCCAATGGCACCCACAATGCCTCCCCAGACTCCCTTCAGCTTATAGCCGATATGACTCGCCATATCGATGGAGAAGATGCCCGGAGTGGTCTGAGCCACTACCATGATATCCATGAACTCCTGCTTGTCCATCCACTTGTTCTTGTCTACAAATTCCTGTTCCATGATCGGTATCATGGCGTAGCCTCCGCCTAGCGTGAAAGCCCCGATTTTATTGCACGTGAGGAAAAATTTTACTAACATATCTGTTGCTTCTATATTATTTTTCTCTTATATCTGTTGAAATCGGCTGCAAAAATACACATAATTTGTTAAATATGCTAGCTTTCATGCGGATAATCTTCAAAATCGTGTGCTTTTTACCCGAAAATTTGTTAAAATTTTTAAAAGCTTCGACAAACAGTGACT
>JAJXBQ010000204.1:0-6049 GCA_021640525.1 Segatella copri | reverse complement strand
CCTATCATGGGACGAGTGACAATCAACGGAACTATCGCACAGTTCAGTTGCAAGCAGAGCGTGACCAAGGCTATCTGGGATGCCAAGGGCAACAGAGCCATTGGCAAGAGCAAGGAAGCCAAGGAGGTGAACTTTGCGCTTGACAACATCAAGGCTCAAATCGCCAAGCATTACCAACGCCTTTCCGACCGTGAGGCGTTCGTTACAGCTGAGATGGTGAGAAATGCCTACCAAGGCATAGGCACAGAGTACGAGACCTTGCTCAGAGCCTTTGACAAGGAGAACGCAGCCTTTGCCAAGCGTGTAGGCAAGGACAGAGCCAAGAACACCTACCGCAAGTATCTGACGGTAAGAAAGTATGTTGCCGAGTTCATCAAGTATCAGTACAAGCGCAGCGATATGTCCATGAATGAGCTTACAGAGGAGTTCATTCGTGACTATTGTCTGTACTTGAAGAATGTTGTAGGACTTGCGCAGTCCTCTATTTGGATTTACTCCATACCACTGAAACATATCGTAACGGCAGCTCACTACAACGGCAAGATACCAAGAAATCCGTTTGCCATGTACCACGTTGACCCAGATCACAAGGAACGTGAGTTCTTGACCTTGGACGAGCTTACCGCCATGACAGAGATGAAGTTGGAAGACCCGAATATGGCATTTGCGAGAGACCTCTTTCTCTTTGGTTGTTGGACAGGTATCTCTTTCATCGACATCAAGAACTTGACGGAAGATAACATCAGCATGATAAACGGTGCTCCTTGGATTGTGTCCAAGCGTCAGAAGACTGGTGTACCTTTTCAAATCAAGTTGATGGATATTCCCATGCAGATTATTGAGAGATACAAGTCTTTCAGAAAAGGAAGCCACGTATTCAATATCGGCAATCTTAGCAACATCAACAAGCGCATCAAGAAAGTTGCTGCAATGTGTGGCATCAAGAAGCGGGTTTCATTTCACGTGTCTCGCCACTCTTGGGCTGTTTTAGCCTTGGAATATGGTATGCCGATAGAGAGCGTGAGCAAGATTCTTGGCCATACAAACATCACCACGACGCAGATATACGCCAAGGTGACAAGCAACAAACTTGACCATGACATAGCAGTCTTTGAAAGTCGAATCAAGGGGCACTTGCCTGTTATGGGAGGAAAGGTATGAAAAGGACTGTAATCACCGTGGACGGAAATGGAATACTTTCCATTCCGTCCAACTTGGAGAACTTGTGGATGAGTGAGGGAGAATTGGTCAATATGCTTCATGTTACCGCCCCAAAACTCAACTCTGTGATACAAGTCATATATAAAGAAGGCATGTTGTCTATGTCGGAAGTCCAACAAAGACAAGAAACTTCCAAGGGTATTTGGCAAACATTGTATGGATTCCCTATGGTTGTTGCCATTTGCTTCCGTCTCACCTCTAATGGGGCTATGCAACTTCGTAATGCCATCTTCAAGAGGCTGTACGGAGCAAAAGAGAAAGCAGCCATTGTCCTACAACTCTACGGAGGGACAAATGCCATTAGCTGAGATTGGTTGTATCTTTGACGCTTCTATTATTCACTGTCGTATTGACTTGCCTACGTACTGATTCACTGTCGTATCAAGCATTTCTGTGAAGAACGAAGAACTGCTGATGTCAAACGTTTTACAGTTTTATCGTATGACATATAAAACGTATGACATGCAGGAATACATTTTTGTTCATCCCGAGGAAAGGTTTGCAAGGAAGCCTCTCTTCGGGATTTTTCGTTTTATCTTATCCCGAAAGGCTACATCAAGCACATTGATTTCCAATCTTTTAACATTGTCGGTGCAAACTTCTCCATTCTGCGCAAGTTTGTGTTTTGCGTTTTGATTTTCCGCCCTTACCTTTGCAACTTTAATTTATCAACTCACAAAGGTTAGATTATGAGCAAGACAAACGACAACAATCAGCTTGTAGGCGTGGCAAATGCAAAGCCACAGGCTGCACCTCCGACAAACGAGGTGTTCATCCGTGTTGGCACAACCTTGTACAAGGTGGTTGACCAACCTACCATCAATGGAGGAAAGGTAAGAAAGCGCATCCCATGGAACATGGAGACCTTGCGTCAGGACTACGGCAAGGAGTTCATCAAGTACGTTCACAAGTATGACGGCTTCTGTACTGTTCCCGAACATGTGAACCACCGCACGGTGATAGACGGTTTCCTCAACCTATACGAGCCGATAGGACATAAGCCGATGCAAGGGGGCTTCCCAAATATCAAGAAGTTGGTTAGTCACATCTTCGGTGAGCAATATGAGCTTGGCATGGACTACCTGCAACTTCTTTATCTCAGACCAGTGCAGAAGCTGCCTATTCTATTGCTTGTATCAGAGGAAAGAAACACAGGCAAGACCACGTTCTTGAACTTTCTGAAGGCATTGTTCCAGGACAACGTGACATTCAACACCAACGAGGACTTCCGCAGTCAGTTCAACTCCGATTGGGCTGGCAAACTGCTCATAGTCGTGGACGAGGTATTGCTCAGCCGCAGGGAGGATTCCGAGCGGTTGAAGAACCTCAGCACCACACTCTCGTACAAGGTGGAAGCCAAGGGCAAGGACAGGAACGAGATTTCCTTCTTTGCCAAGTTCGTGCTGTGCTCCAACAACGAATCACTCCCTGTCATCATTGACGAGGGCGAGACCCGATATTGGGTGAGGAAGATTTTATCGTTGCAATCTGACGATACCGACTTCTTGGAGAAACTGAAGGCGGAGATACCCGCTTTTCTGTTCCATCTGCAAGGCAGAACGCTGTCCACAGAGCGGAAGAGCCGTATGTGGTTCGCCCCCGAACAGATAGCGACCGATGCTCTGAGGAGAATCATACGCTGCAACCGCAACCGACTTGAGGTGGAAATGTCGGAGCTGTTCCTTGAGGTCATGGAGAACACCCAAACCGACAGTTTGCAATTCTGCCTCAATGATGCAATCGCCTTGTTGCAATGCAACCACGTGAAAGCGGAGAAGCACCTTGTGCGAAAGATAGTGCAGGACTGTTGGAAGCTGCAACCTTCAGAGAACGCCCTCACCTACACCTCATACGAGTACAACTACAACAGCAGCGGTCACTACTCGCCAACAAAACGTGTGGGCAGGTTCTACACTGTAACGAGGGACAAGCTAAATAGCATATAATTTTGTTGAATTGTTGAATATGACGAAAGAAGTGTTGGATATCAAGTATTTAAGGCTCAACATTTTCTCAACAAATCTCTCAACAAAAGAAAGAGACTGTTGAAAAGAGAAAACATGACCGCTAATGCCTGTCTTTCTCTTTTGCCCAGTGATTTTGTTGAAAAGAACCATTTGTTGAGAGTTTGTTGAGAAGATAAGCCTTTGGTTATCATACCAATACATACTATTTTCAACAATTCATCAGAAATACATACACCACTTAATCCACAGTAAGACATGAATATTCAAGAAGCAAAGCAAATCAAGATTGCAGATTATCTGCTAAGTTTGGGACACCACCCTGTCAAACAGCAGGGTGCAAACCTTTGGTACAAGTCACCGCTGAGAAACGAGAGCGAGGCATCTTTCAAGGTGAATACCACGATGAATAGTTGGTTCGATTTCGGCATGGGCAAGGGCGGCAACATCATCACCCTTGCGTCATACCTTTACGCATCAGACAACTTGCCATATCTCTTGGACAAGATGGAGAAGCAAGCGCCCCATGTACGCCCGACCGACTTTTCTTTCCCTCAGCAAGCTTCCGAGCCGAGTTTTGAGAGATTGGAGGTTAGGGAGCTCAACCACCCTGCACTCCTGCGCTATCTGAGCGAGCGGAATATTGACCTGTGCATAGCCCGAAAGGAATGTGTGGAACTCCACTTCTCGCATAATGGCAAGAACTACTTCGCCATCGGCTTCAAGAACAAGTCGGGCGGTTACGAGGTTCGTAACCGATTCTTCAAGGGTTGCATGTCCCCCAAGGACATCACACATATCCGACAGCAAGGCGAGCCAAGATACTCTTGCTATGTTTTCGAGGGCATGATGGACTATCTTTCCTTTCTCTCGTTACGCATGGAGAAGTTTCCGTCTTGTCCGTCATTGGAAGCGCAGGACTACGTGATACTCAACTCCACAAGCAATGTGGATAAGGCTGTTGACGCACTCCACGGCTACGAGCGCATCAGTTGTCTGCTCGACAACGACGAGGCAGGGCGGAAGGCAACGCTTGCCATCGAGAACGCCCTCAGCTACCGTGTGAGGGATGCATCCCACTTGTACAGCGAGTACAACGACTTGAACGACTATCTGTGCGGAGTGAAATCCAAACAGTCGGTACACCAAGTACAGCCTGTTAAGCGGACTGCTCCACCTCGGAAGAAAGGCGCAGCCTTAGGTATGTAGGCGGTTCCTGCTCCAATGGCTATTCTGAACGGAAAAGCCATAGCTCAATAGGGCGTTTTCTTGACGCAGTGGCACGCCACCGCTAAAAACACCCATTTGAGCAAAGGGGCATCCCCTTTTGAAACCCCGTGAGCCATGCGCAGGGCGCAATGCGGCAAGCGGATTTGTACAACTCAAAAACAAGTTTATTATGGGACATTTCAGTTTGGATTTCAAGAAGGCAAAGGGCAGCTCTGACGCAAGGGAGTCAGACCACATAGAGCGCAAGGTGATACCCGACAACGCTGACCCTACGAGAACTCACCTCAACCGTGAGCTTGTCAAGATGCCGAGCGGTGTGTATGGTCGTGACGAAGCCATCGCCCACCGCATCAAGACGGCAGGCATCAAGCGCAAGATAACCAATGACCAGGTGAGGGTGATTAGAACCGTGCTGTCTGGAACGCACGAGGACATGATGAACATCGCAGCCAATGATCAGCTTGACGATTGGTGCAACGACAGCTTGAAGTGGTTGCAGGACACGTTCGGCAAGGAGAATGTCGTGTCGGTGGTTCTCCACATGGACGAGCACACGCCACATCTCCACGCCTCCATCGTTCCGATAGTGACTGGCGAACGGAGAAAGGCGAAGAACAAGACAACGGAAGAGGGCAAGCGGACATACCGCAAGAAAGCCAATGTCGTGAGGTTGTGTGCCGATGATGTGCTCAACCGTGACAAGATGGTTGGCTATCACGACAGCTATGCTGAAGCCATGGGCAAGTATGGCTTGAAGCGAGGTGTCCGTGGGTCGGATGCGAGGCATACCTCCACGGCACAGTATTACCGTAACATCAAGCGAGAGACGGAGAGACTTCAAAACTGCATGAAACTGCTGCAATCCGATGTGGAGGAAGCAGAGCGACTGCTCAAACAGACCAAGAGCGAAATCAACACGGAGAAACTACAGGCTGCTAAGACGGAAGCCAAGACTGCCTTTGTGTCGAAGATTTGTTCTCTTTTAGGTAGTGGAAAATTGAAGGAGGTGGAGCAGCACAACCAAAAGTTGTGCGAGCTTGTGACAGACAGAGAGCAATACATTGACGAACTCCATGGGAAAATGCAGCGAATGGAGGACAGCCACACCCAACAACTCGGCGAGATGCAACAGAAACACCAAGCAGAGGTCGTTGATTTGAAAAGCAAGCACTCCACGGAGGTAACGATGCTCAACAACATCATCCGCAAAGCCAAGCGTTGGTTCCCGATGTTGGAGGCATACTTGCAAATAGAAAGTTTGTGCAAGAGGATAGGCTTCACGGCTGAACAAATTAGTGTGCTCCTTGCTGGAAAGGCACTCAACTTTAGCGGTTCACTCTATTCCGAGAAGCACAGAAGAAAGTTCAATGTGGAGAATGCAGAAATCAAGGTGTTCTCTGATTCTACCAAACCGAACCAATTGTTTCTGTGTATCAATAGACAGCCTATTGTTGAATGGTTCAAGGAGCAATGGAATATCTCAAAAGATAGAAGAACCTTAAATCCGAAGATAAATAAAGAAGAAAAAATCTAAAGACCTGAGCAACAAAAAGTTGCTCAGGATTTGGATATGTCAGAAAAATCACGCT
The DNA here is from genome assembly GCA_021640525.1 of Segatella copri. GTDB lineage: Bacteria > Bacteroidota > Bacteroidia > Bacteroidales > Bacteroidaceae > Prevotella > Prevotella copri_S. Next base: position 45 of record JAJXBQ010000204.1, on the reverse strand, counting down.
ATCTTTGTAGCGTCAAAATTTAAAAAAATATTTCTAGGCAAACAA
>JAJXBQ010000203.1:0-6068 GCA_021640525.1 Segatella copri | reverse complement strand
GTCTAAGACATCTTTTATCTTGTTTAGTTGCATAAATTCACCGAATTTTGCTGCAAATAGACATTAAAATTTGCGATAATCATTATAAATTAAGCTATTTTATGTAAATTACTGAACCACTTGCGAAAGTTCAGTCCCCAACTCTTAACGCAAGAACTTTCCGGTAAGGCTTGCCTTGCAGGCAGCTACTTCTTCCGGGATTCCGGCTACAACAAGATTACCGCCCTTGTCGCCGCCTTCAGGACCGAGGTCGATGATATAGTCGGCACACTTGATGACATCCAGATTGTGCTCAATCACTACCAGCGAATGGCCCCTTTCTATCAGGGCATTGAAGGCATGGAGCAGGCGCTTGATGTCGTGGAAGTGAAGACCCGTGGTAGGCTCGTCGAAGATGAAAAGCGTAGGCTCCTGTTCCTCCTTGCCTATGAAGAAGGCGAGCTTTACACGCTGATTCTCACCACCCGAAAGCGAACTTGAATTCTGACCGAGCTTGATATAACCCAGACCCACATCCTGAAGCGGCTTCAGGCGGTTTACGATGATGCGGCAGTTGTCAAAGTCGCCCTCGTTGCGCTGCAGCTTTTCATCGCTGAAGAATTCGATGGCCTCGTTTACCGTCATGTTCAGCACATCATTGACGTCTTTTCCGCCATAGTGAACCTCCAGGATATCGTGCTTGAACCGCTTGCCCTTACAAGCCTCGCAGGTCAGCGTGAGGTCTGCCATAAACTGCATCTCGATGGTAACATATCCCGCACCCTTACATTCCTCGCATCTTCCGCCTTCAGTATTGAAAGAGAAGTACTGGGGCGTGAATCCCATCTGCTTAGCCAGTGGCTGGTTGGCAAAGAGGGCACGTATCGCATCGTACGCCTTCAGATAAGTGGCAGGGTTGCTGCGGGTACTCTTTCCGATAGGGTTCTGGTCAACAAACTCTACATGACTGATGCTCTTCCAGTCGCCTTCCATCGATGTATATTCGCCTGGTGCATCTGCTACGAGGTCCAGACGGCGACGCATGGCAGGATAGAGGATTCCCTTGATGAGCGAACTCTTGCCTGAGCCTGATACGCCGGTTACACAGGTGAATACATTGAGCGGTATCTTAACGTCGATGCCGCGCAGATTGTTCATCCGGGCTCCCTTGATTTCGATATACTGGTTCCAGGCACGGTGGCTCGTTGGCACCTTTATCTCCTCGTTGTGGGTAAGGTACTTGATGGTATAACTCTCCGGATATTCAGCCAGCAGCTTTTCCTGTTCAGCCTTATCGGTAGTAGAATATTCCGATGACGGACCGGCATAGACCACTCTTCCGCCCAGTCTGCCGGCATCGGGACCGATATCGATGAGATAGTCGGCTGCCCGCATAATCTCTTCGTCGTGTTCTACCACAACCACCGTATTGCCCAGTTGCTGCAGTTCTTTCAGCACCTTAATCAGTCGGGCGGTATCGCGGCTATGGAGTCCGATACTAGGTTCATCGAGGATATATACGCTACCCACGAGCGATGAACCCAGGTTGGTGGTCAGGTTGATGCGCTGACTCTCACCTCCAGAGAGGGTGTTGGAGAGTCGGTTGAGCGTGAGATAACCCAGACCCACATCCAGGAGGAACTGCAGACGATGGGTGATTTCGGTGAGCAGACGCTTGCTGATTTCCTTCTCATGCTCAGAGAGTTCCAGTTTCTTAAACCATTCGCTCAGGTTCACAATCGACATCTCAACCAGTTCGGTGATGCTCTTTCCGCCAATCTTCACATAGTTGGCTTCCTTCTTGAGTCGGGTACCGTGGCAGTCAGGACAAATCGTCTTTCCACGGAATCGGCTCAGCATCACGCGGTATTGTATCTTATACTGGTTTTCCTTCACCATTCTGAAGAACTCGTCGATGCTCACCCTTTCTTGCTGTTTACGTTTCTTCTCGCCAGGCAGTCCGTGCCACAGCCAGTCCTTCTGCTGCTGAGTCAGTTCGAAATAAGGCTTGAAGATAGGGAAGTCGTATTCGGCAGCTCTGCGGATGAACTCCTTGAGCCACATGCCCATCTTTTCGCCTCGCCAGCAAACCACACATCCGTCATAAACGCTCATCGAAGTGTTCGGTATGACGAGTTTCTCATCGATGCCAATTACGCTGCCGAAACCTTCGCAGGTAGGGCAGGCTCCGAGAGGAGAGTTGAAGGCAAACATATTGTCGGTAGGCTCTTCAAACTGCATGCCGTCAGCTTCGAACCGTGTAGAGAAGTCGTAGCATATATTGCTTGGCAGGAAGACGAGACGGCAGGCACCATCGCCCTCATAGAAGGCAGTTTCGGCAGAATCCATCAGTCGGCTGATATCATCCTTCTCATCGCTTACCGAAGCACGGTCGATGACCAGGAAGATTTCTTCATCCTTCTGCTGCATTCTCTTTCTCAGTTTGTCGCCGCTTATTTCCAGCAGTTCCTTATCCGCCTGCTCCATGAAGTCTTCGATGCGCACGAATTCACCTTTTATATATATACGCGCGTAACCTTCCTGGTTGTACATCTCCAGCTGTTTGCCCAGACTGCGCCCTTCGATGACGTGGATAGGGGCGAGGATGACAAACCTGGTACCCTGGGAATACTGTCGGGTACAGGCGAGTACATCTTCGGTAGTATGGCGTTTCACCTCCTGTCCGCTGATAGGCGAATAGGTCTTTCCGATGCGTGCGTAGAGCAGTCGCAGGTATTCGTAGATTTCGGTGTTGGTGCCCACGGTAGATCGTGGGTTGCGCGAAATCACTTTCTGTTCGATGGCGATGGCAGGTGGCAATCCCTTGATGAAATCACATTCCGGTTTGCTCATACGTCCCAGAAACTGGCGAGCGTATGAAGAGAGCGACTCCACATAGCGGCGCTGGCCCTCAGCATATAAGGTATCAAAAGCCAACGATGATTTTCCCGATCCGGAGACACCCGTAATGGCAACAAACTTGCCCTGAGGTATCTTCACATCGATATTCTTGAGGTTGTTGGCTCTTGCCCCTTTTATTTCTATATATTTATCTTTCCCCATTTTTTTACCTTTTTACTTTTTTACCTTTATTCATGGTGGTAAGGTTCACCTTTTATAATAGTACATGCGCGATAGAGCGCCTCGGTAAAGATAAGGCGAACCATCTGATGCGAGAAGGTCATCTTGGAGAGGGAAATCTTCTCGTTGGCGCGGTCGTAGACAGACGGTGAGAAACCGTAAGGACCGCCGATGACAAAGACGAGCCTGCGGGCAGTAGCCTGCTTGCGCTCTATCCATTTGGCAAACTCGATGCTTCGGAATTCCTGTCCATGTTCATCCATCAGCACCACCGTATCCGAAGGCTGGAGGAGTTTCAGAATCAGTTCTCCTTCCCGTTCCTTCTGCTGCTGTTCGCTGAGACTCTTGGTGTTCTTGAGTTCAGGAATGGTTGTTATGTTGAAAGGCATATAATGGGTGACGCGCTCGGCATAATCCTTGATGCCCGCAATGAAATGCTTGTTTACGGTCTTTCCGACCAAAATGAGTTCTGTCTTCATTTCGTTGGCGTTTTCTTGCTATACACTTGAATTCTTCGTTCTTCACTTCTTCTCGTCCCTGTAATATCCTGTTCCTATTCTTTTCGGATTCTTCGGGAACCAGCCTTTCTCGCAGCGTTGTCTCTGTTCGAAGAGTTCACCGATGCTCCAAAGGCATGAAGCACCTACTACGCCCAGTATGGCAGAGAAGAGCACGTTGGCAACCAGGAAGGCAGCTCCGATGCAGATGATGCCTGCAACGAGGAAAACCCACCAATAGCGGGTGCCCGTATAATATTCCGTCTTCATGACGATAGGGTGAAAGATACCTATTATTAAAAAGGTGGATACGGCGATGATGACGCCCGTGTAATATACTTCCATATTCTATTGTTTTATATTTTGTTCATTCAACTTTTGTTATCTTACCAATACAATATTGCTAAATAATAGCCTTATTCTATTTTCAATTCTATTTCAATGTGCAAAAATACAAAAAAAACTTCATTCTTGCTTGGTTTATCAAAATTTTTATATAACTTTGTACGCAAATAGAGAAATTATGCATTGTTTTCGTGCACATCCTTCTCGATAAGAATTAATTAATTACATAATATAATCAAACTATGGCTAATAACGCAGAATTGATCAAGCAGTGTGAAGAAAGAGCACAGCAGTGGCTCACACCTGCTTTTGACGAAGAAACCCGTAAGGAAGTAAAGGCAATGCTCGACGCAGAGGACAAGTCTGCTCTCGTTGATGCATTCTATCAGAACTTGGAGTTCGGTACTGGTGGTTTGCGCGGTATCATGGGCGCAGGTACCAACCGCATGAACAAGTATATCGTTGGTATGGCTACACAGGGCTTTGCTAACTACATCCTCAAGGCTTTCCCAGGTGAGGAGAACCTTTCTGTAGTGGTAGGTCACGACTGCCGTAACAACTCCCGTCTCTTCGCTGAGACCGTAGCTGCCATCTTCTCTGCCAATGGCATCAAGGCTTATCTCTTCGAGAGCCTCCGTCCTACACCAGAGATTTCTTTCGCTATCCGCGAGCTCGGTGCAAAGGCTGGTGTAAACGTAACAGCTTCTCACAACCCTAAGGAGTACAACGGTTACAAGGCTTACTGGAGCGACGGTGCTCAGGTTCTGGCTCCACACGATACAGGTATCATCGAGGAGGTAAACAAGGTTACTATCGACCAGGTGAAGTTTGAGGCTAACTGGGATAAGATCAAGATTATCGGTGGTGAGATGGATTACGACTACATGACAGCCGTTCATTCTGCTATGATTGACCAGGATGTCATCAACCGTCAGAAAGACCTCAACATCGTTTATTCAGCTATGCACGGTACAGGTCGTGTCATCGTTCCTCTCTGTCTGCGTTCTTGGGGCTTCCAGAACATCAATGTAGTTCCTGAGCAGATGGTTGTAGATGGTAACTTCCCAACAGTGGTTTCTCCTAACCCAGAGAATGCAGAGGCTATGACCCTCGGTATGAAGCTCGGTACCAAGTTGAACGCTGACCTCGTTGTAGCTACTGACCCAGATGCTGACCGCCTGGCTATCGTTTGCCGCGATGACAAGGGCGAGTGGATGATCATCAATGGTAACCAGACAGCCATGATGTTCTGCTACTACATCATCGAGAACAAGAAGAAGTTGGGCAAGTTGAAGCCAACAGACTTCCTCGTAAAGACCATTGTAACAACAGAAGTTATCGCTGAGATTGCCAAGAAGAACAACGTAGAGTTGCGCGACTGCTACACCGGTTTCAAGTGGATTGCACGCGAGATTGCTATCTCTGAGGGCAAGCAGCAGTACATCGGTGGTGGTGAGGAGAGCTTCGGTTTCTTGCCATACGATAAGGTACGCGATAAGGATGCTCCTGCATCTATCTGCCTTATCTGCGAGATTGCAGCATGGGCTAAGGATCAGGGCAAGACACTCTACGACCTCCTGATGCAGATCTATGCAGAGTATGGCTTCAGCAAGGAGTTCACTGTAAACGTAGTTCGCCCAGGTAAGACTGGTGCTGACGAGATTAAGCAGATGATGGCAGACTTCCGTGCCAACCCTCCACAGGAGTTGGGTGGCAGCAAGGTGGTAACCTGGAAGGACTATCAGAGCCTGGAGGTTAAGCATGCTGACGGCAGCGTAGAGAAGCTCGATATGCCTGCTACAAGCAATGTACTCCAGTGGTTCTGCGACGACAACACCAAGGTAAGTGTCCGTCCATCAGGTACAGAGCCTAAGATCAAGTTCTATATTGAGGTAAAGGATCCTTCATTCAAGTGCGCTGGCTGCTACAACCGCTGCACAGCTGCTGCAATGGATAAGATCGAGGCTATCAAGAAGAGCCTGAAGTTAGATTAATTTCATAGGAAATCATATCATGGCGCTCCGGTAATTATTGCCGGAGCGCTTTTCGTTTCAGTAGCCGTTTATTTTTCTCGAAATAGGGTAGCAAGTGACCCTCATTATCATGTTTTTACAGAAAAAAAGCAAAAAGACTTGCATATTTTCTGATTTTTATTTACCTTTGCAC
>JAJXBQ010000202.1:0-6072 GCA_021640525.1 Segatella copri | reverse complement strand
GAGTAAGTGCAGACAATACTTCTCCTAAGACTTTATTATTTATATAGTTTAAAAAAATCAAGCCTTATTTTTTCTGGAATACTCTCACATAATCCACTTCCATCTGAACTGGGAGGGCGCTTTCGTCAACACCATCCTTGCCGCCCCAATCACCGCCCCAAGCCAGGTTGAGGATAACATAGAATGGTTTATTGAAAGGCCACGAACCAACATCATTTTTACCGTCGTTGTTGAAACTGAGCAGTTCCTTACCATCCACATAGGTCTTGATATAATCAGGAGTCCACTCCAGGCGATAAACGTGGAAACCGTCTTCAGCACCCGCAGTCAGACGCTCCTTGGTAATCTGGGTTCCCTTCACGTGATTAAACTTCTCAGTATGGAGCGAAGAAGAAGTATAGTTAGGATTAACGCCTACCTCTTCCATAATATCAATCTCGCCACACTTAGGCCAAGGATTTGCTACGAAATCATTGTTGCAAGGCATCATCCAGAAAGCAGGCCATGTGCCTTTACCTTTAGGCAATTTGATGCGACCTTCGAAGATACCGTAAAGCCAGCCCTGGGTTTCGTGAGCATATACGCGACCCGAATATATCTTGCCGTCGCTGCCCTTGAAACAGTTGATATAAAGCCGGTTATCTGCAATTTCTGTTACGCGCTTACCATCAGCAGAGCCATTCACATAATTCTGAAGTTCATGATTTACCCAGCCCGACTTCTGCACCTCATGACGCCAGTCGGTACTATTCAACTCAGAGCCTTCATTAAACTCATCATTCCAGACCAGTTTGTAACCTTCCGGAATCACCATTTCGCCACCTTCAATAGGAGTAACCTGTTTTCCGGCCTGATGCACAGACACCGATACCTTCTTATCCTCTAATGAAATCTCGACACTTCCGTCAAGAGCTACAGACGATTTATTCTCTTCCACATCTACAGTTACCATACCCATAGCTTTGTTATTACCGCTGGCACTCACTTTAAACCAAGGGTATACATTTGCTAAAGGACCTTCTCCTGGGAAGGATGCTCTCGCTTCCCAGCCTCCTTCAGAAGCCACAACCATGATTTTATAAGTACCGCCCTTAGCAGGAACATCTATTCTCGTAGGAGAGCAGGATATCGTCACCTCTCCATCGCCGTCAGAAGAGCTGCTGCTGCAAGAAAGCAGCATAAGCGAGAGAAGGAAGGAAAATATTTTCAAGAATTTCATGTCATTTAAAATTTAGAAAGGGAGCCACTCCTACTTACTTATTTATAGGAGCAGCTCCTGTATAATTCTATATAAACCTATAAAACCTAAAGCCTATTTCACAATCAAAACGATATCGCTGACAGTTATTTCTGCATCCTTAGGAGCACCGGCAAAGTCCATTACAAGTTTTATTTTGGCCATATCTCCAGGATTCTTACCTTTAATCACGGCATCATCATAACGGACAACATATTCACCTTGTATATCAGTATACATATCAGCAAACAAGAAGCTATCATCATTGCCTGTATCACAAAGTTTAAAGGTTGCAAGAGGTAACGGAGCAGAAGTTTTTACTTTACAAGAGAAATCAACTTTCTGTCCCATCTTGATAGCGACAGGAACTTCTGTCAAAGCCCATTGTGCGTGCCACTGCTCAGCTGGAGTTTCTACAGGTATCACGATAGAATGCTTGTTACCCTCATGCTTGACAACAGGAGTACACTCGATAGGTGCCCATCCTGCATCACCAAACCAATTGGTGTTTACGAATGACTGATTCTCATCTACATCCTTCCAAAGGTTTCCAGCTGTATTATAGTCGAATGGCACCTTCAATTCTACCGGAACCACAGTACCGTCATCGTTGGCATGATCTTTTAACACCAGACTTTCTATCATGATTTCATCATCAGCCTGATTTCCACCAAAGTCGAATACCACCTTCAGGTTTTGAATATCCTTACCTTCGAGGTCTGAGCCGAAAATACACTTAGGCTCTCCTGCCTCAAGACCGGTATTTACATCCTTAGAGTCAAAGAGAATGATGTCATCACCACCTGCGCCAGAATCACAAAGTTTCACTTTAACGGCATTATGTCCCTTGGCAGATGTAATGATGCAAGAGAAGTCATAATGCTTATCTGCGCTAGTAGAGATACCTAAGTTTTTGAAAGGAACCTGAGCTTGCCAACGCTCGGTAGTTGCCTTAGGGAGCTTCAATGTATAGCATCCCTTGCTGTAGCTACAAACCGGGTCAGCAATTTGGGTCCATCCTGGAGCATAATAGCCAGCAGAAGGTTTTTCAGGGAAGGTAATTTTCTTGAAGAGATTAAACTCGCTGTCCTCTACGAAACCTGCGAAGCCATTCATCTTGGTTTTCTCCACCGTGAAATGCTTCTTGACGCTCTCCTTGCTAATACCATTACGGTTCTTCACAAAGCACTCCACATCGTAAGTACCCTTCTTGCGATAATACTTAGAGAGGTTGAAAGCAGAAGAATAGGCACCATCTATCACCCATACCGGGCTTACTCCCTCTGCACCACCAAAAGAAAAGTTGGCTGTGTTGGTCTCTTGGTCTACATCAATCTTGAAGTTGTCGGCAAAGTCGGCTACATTAGGCAACTCACCGTTGGCACCAGAGAACTCCTCTGCAGAACATGCGCTGAGCATCAATCCACCCAGAAGAGCATAAGCCATATTTCGAAATATCTTTTTCATATTGCTGAAATCTTAAAGTTAATATTTTATTAGGGGGTAGAGGAAACTATTGTTCCTCTACCTTAATAAGTTTTAATAATTATTCTGAACCAAAGCAGGATCAGAGTCAAGCTCTGCCTGAGCGATAGGAATATACTTCTTAGATTCTGTCCAAGAATTGGTACGATAGCCATACTCATCTGGCACCAATACGCTGGCAGCCTTGCCTGTACGAACCAAGTCGAAGTAACGCTTACCCTCACCTACAAACTCCAAGCGGCGCTCATTGATAACATCATCCAGAGTTACGGCTCCAAGCTCTGCGATTCCTGCACGACGACGGATTTTATTCACATAATCCTTTGCCAAGCCAGCATCACCACCAGTCTCAAGCAAAAGCTCTGCAGCATTGAGGTAAGCCTCAGCCAAGCGATATACACGGAGATTGTTATTATAGTTAAGGTTATTATCGAAACCTGCGTCAGCATTGTTCTCTGTGAACGGACGATACTTGGCCAGCCAAAGACCAGTATCCTCATAACGTTTGGTATATTTCACGCCACGACAGTCCCATACAGTAGCATCACGGCGCTTGTCGTTGTCAGCAAACAGAGCATAGGTTTCGGTACGAACAGGTAGGAATCCCCAACCGTCACCGCCTTGGTTCCAACCATCGCCACCAGGCCAAGAGTTTGGAGAAATCAAGGTAGGCAATATTGTACCACCAATAGCCAATGGTGAATTCCAACCACGCTCGTTGTTACCATCCTCATAGTTTACTTCCCAGATGCTCTCCTTGCACCATTCGCCGCTCTCTTTCCAAATAGAGGCGTAATCGTCTACTATATCATAGTCACTCTTGTCGGTGATGAGCTCCTGCATATACTGGAGAGCCTTAGGATAGCGAGTCTTGTCATTCTGATACATCACCATCTCGGCATACATCATATAGCACATGGCCTGCGACATTCTTCCACAGTTGGCATCGTCCCAACGCATTGGCAGGACCTTGGAGTCAATTACAGCCTCAAGCTCTACTATCAATTTGTCATATACTTCATCAGCCTTGAGCTGTGGGGCTGTGTAAGGAGCAGACAAGTTCTCCAGATAGAAAGGAATATTGCCGAAGTAGTGCCACAAGTTATTGTAGAAATATACACGGAGGGCTCTACCCTGCATCTCATAAGATGCCCTGTTGGCAGCAGTGAGATTAGCCTCTGCCCAGCCCAAATACTTCAAGAGGTCATTACAACGCTTGATGCCTGAGTAGTCCACTGTCCAAAGTGAGCTAAGGGTATTGCTGGCATTTGACTCATAGTTGGCAAGCATGTGCCAGTGCTGTTGATCGGTTTTGTTAGAACCGCCTACCCAGAAGTTATCGCCCATTATCTCGGCATCGATATTGAGAGCATTATACTGTCCCAATCCCCAGTCTGGCCAGTGGATAGGATCGTATGCGGCATTCAGCGCCTCATTGATATGGGCATCTGTGGTATAATATTCTTCGAGGTTTTCACCTGATGGGTTCTCCACCTCTAGGAAGCTGTCGCTGCAAGATGTGTTTGCCAGTGTCATACTGGTTGCCAACACTCCTAAAGCTATATATTTTATTGTCTTCATAATAGTCTTTATTTTAAAGGTTCTTATTTTAGAATGAAAGGTTTACGCCGATGGTGTAGGTGCGAGCCTGTGGATATACACCATAGTCTACACCGAGAGAAGTTCCACCTGATGAGATTTCAGGGTCGAAGCCCCAATACTTGGTCCAGGTAATCAGGTTCTCTGCCATCACGTAGAAACGCAAGTGACTGATAGACAACTTCTGTGTAAGCTGCTTTGGCAAGGTGTAACCCAAAGAGATGTTCTTCAATCTCAAGTAAGAGCCATCGCAAATATAGAGGTCAGAAACCTGCCAATTGGTAGCATCGCCATTCTTCAGGATAGGATACTTATTGGAGGTACCCTCACCAGTCCATCTGCCGAGCATCCAAGTAGGGAAGTTGCCAGAGAACACATCTGTACGATAGGTAGCATCAAATACCTTATTACCTGTTACACCCTGCAAGAAGAGGTTGAGATCGAAACCCTTCCACTCAGCATTGAAGTTGAAACCGAAGGTCCATGAAGGTGTACCATTACCGATGTTGGTGCGGTCATCTGGATCGATTTTACCATCACCATTGACATCAACAAAGCGTACATCACCTGGCTTGGCATTTGGCATAATCATCTCACCATCCTTGTTGACATAAGCCTGAACCTCTGCCATATTCTGGAACACACCAGCTGTCTTATAACCATAGAAGTATGGGAAAGGCTGACCGTTAGATCCACGAGTGCCACCACCAGAGATACCCAGGAAGCCATCGAGGTCGATGTAACCTGTATCATTACCGAGGTTGGTCAACTCATTGTGCAGATAGGTAACATTAGCCTTGGCATTGAAGCGAGCATCAGAGATGTGCCACTTATAGCCGAGCTCAAACTCAAGACCTGAGTTCTTCATGTCACCCACGTTACCGATTGGCTTGGTCTCACCTACGTAGCTTGGGATAGGCATAGTAATCAACATACCGTTGGTCTTCTTTACATAATAGTCAGCTGAGAATGTCAGCGCACTGCCGAAGAAACCGAAGTCGAAACCGATATCAGTCTGCTCACTCTCCTCCCACTTCAAGTCTTCATTGGCTGTGGCATTCGCCTTAGAACCATTAAACTTGACTGCATTCTTTCCGAAGAGCACGTTGTTGCCCATAGCGGTCAATACGGTATAACGGAAGTCACCGATGTTATCATTACCATTCTTACCCCAGCTGGCACGGAACTTCAAGTTGCTCAACCAATCGCGAGTACTTTCCATGAATTTCTCGTTCATAATATTCCATCCGATAGAGGCAGATGGGAAGGTACCATATTTATGAGATGGTCCGAAACGGCTTGAACCATCTCGGCGGATTGTAGCCTGAAGCATGTACTTCTCATCATAGTTATAGCTCAATCGACCGAAGAGAGAAGATATAGCATGCACTACATTATTGCCACCTGATACATCATGTTCAATGGTTGGAGCACCTACAGAGATGATGTTACCTTTAGCATCCTTCACGATGGTCTGGCTATATTTACCAGTAGCATAGTCGATAGAAGGCTTGTTTACATTCACAAGATTCCAACGGCTGCCGTTCAGATAATCACTCTTATTCTTCATTGCACTCTGACCTAAGACAACAGCAAAACTATGCTTGCCAATAGTCTTATCGTATGTCAAAGTATTCTCCACCTGCCAGTTGATACCCTTCTCAGAACTCTTTTTAGCCTGGGTATGCTCTTCCTTGAGGGCACTGAAAAAGGTACCCAATTTTAAGTTGCATAGCTTGTTTTTGAACTTT
>JAJXBQ010000201.1:0-6079 GCA_021640525.1 Segatella copri | reverse complement strand
ATCATTACTTCTCCGAGGTTATCAGATAAGCGTATGATTTTTCTACTAAAAGTAGTAAGATGCCAAGGTCTTTAACATTTCAATAGTTTTTTTGCCTAAAATCAAAGACTATAAAAGCGGTCTATCAATTTCTTGCGATAGAAGCGTCCTACCCTTACATAGCTTATGTTATCAAACGGCGGATAGAAGTGGCATACGTTGTCAACCACCTCTATCAGATAATTCATATTGATGATAAACTTTTGGTTGACTTGTATAAACTGCTTGTCCACTTCCAGGAGGGCATCACCCTTGATGGTTCGCTTCAGACGGACGGGAGCTTTGCTGCCCGCTACCACAGCCTCCCAGCAACGCACTTCATGATTATACTGAAAGAGAGCGATGTCGCGCTTGTCAACCAGTTTGAAATCTATGGTATTGGTATAGAGCAGAAACTTGCCGTTGTCGGACATGAGTTTGTCCTTATCCTGCCCGACGGATTGTGGGGTTGGTAAAAGGGGATGTTCGGCAAGTCGCTGCATAATGATGTCCAACTCCTTGTCATCAATAGGCTTCAGAAGTACATCGAAGGCTTTCTTTCTGAAAGCTGGCAACACAAACTCATCGTAAGCTGTATACATTACCACCCTGCAACGGCCATGGGTAAAGAAATCCAGTCTGTCCAGGAAATCCAAACCGGAAATATCGGGCAACTGCACGTCAAGGAAGAGCAAGTCGGGCTGTAACTCGCTCACCCTCGCCAGGCCGTCTAGTCCGGAGTGCTCTACTGCCACCACTTCTACCTCGGAGAATCTGGCCAGCCTTTCGTTCAGGTCTTTGACTGCCTGCTTATTGTCGTCTATAATGATTGTTCTCATCTTGCGGTTCTTTTGTCAAATAAATAGTTTGATATTATCTGGAATAACTATCGTTGCCACACATCCTACGGCTTTTCCATTTTCCTGTTCATTATTGAGCGAGAAGTTCATCTTGTTCTTATTTCGCTCGTTGACGATGACGATAGTTTGGGTGATGACGTTCAGTCCGGTGCGCTTCTTTCCCACACTACGGATGTCAAATCCCGGTCCATTGTCTCTGACCTTGATACAGGTGTTTTTTCCTTCCTTGCTTATCCCGATATGGATAATCTTATGTCCATCCCATCCTTTCAGACCATGCACGAAAGCATTCTCCACGAGAATCTGCACAAACATGGAAGGGATGCGCACCTGATCTATATTCACACTTTCGGCAATATTGATAGCAAACTCGAAGTCATCGCCCACCAGCTGTTTCTCCACATCAACATACCGTTTCACGAAGTCCAACTCTTCGCGCAACGTCACATCCAGACGGCACGACAGGTCGAGGTTAGCTCTTATCAACTTTGTCAGGTCAAGCAAGTCATTGGCATCATGCTCATCCGATTTCAATATTTTACCATTAAGCACATTAAACACGAAATGTGGAGAAATACGGTTGCGCACACAAGCTAGCCTCAACTGCATGTTGCGCATTTTATCTTGCGCATTTCGCTTGCGGGAGCGCATGACAAGAAGAGCAAAGATCAGGATGATGACAACGACTAGCGATACTGCTGCCACCGTGATGGCATAGGCACGCTGGACAACAGCATTCTTATGCTCCATCTCCAGGTTATGGTGCAAACGAATGGTATCTTGCGCAAATCGATCCATGATTTCTGATGCACGCATCTTGATGCGGTTATGCTCTAGGGAGTCGTTCTGTTGGACATCCGTCCTCAGATTATCGTAGGCTCCCCGATAATCGCCTATAGCCTCATAATACTTGCGAAGATAACGGTTACGAATCTGGCGAAGACTAAACTCCATACTATCTGACCCCTTCTCGTGTGACAAGATATCCTTGACCTTTGCCATATTCCCCTGCTTTACCGCCTGTCCGATACGGATAGAATTGACATAATAAATAGATACCTCATTACCATTTTCGGCAAACCAGGGTTCTATCTCGGCGAGATACTTCTCGGATAGCGCCACTTTGTCCAAATTGAGATATACATCTGCGAGATTGAGCTTGCAGAGGTACATATCGAAGGTATCTGTCTTATGATGTTTCTCGAGAAAAGCCTTCATGGCAAGAAACTTCTGGAGAGATGCCTTGTAGTTCTTGGTATAATAATAGTAGTTGCCATAGTTATTGAGGTAATAAGCCTGCATGCCTACAGACATCTGCGAGAAATACTTCTCTGTCTGCTGATAATACTTCAGCGAGGTATCAAAATCGTTGAGTTGCAGATAGATGGTGGCAAGTCCGAGATAGAGTGTGATGTTCTCACTAGACGGCAACCCGAGCGAGTCTACCAGAAACAGGGCACGCCGATAACACGCCGCAGCCTCAGGCAACTGACTCTTGAAGATATAAGCATCGCCCAGATTGGCACAAACCTTAGGCATCTGGTCTTTAGCATCGCTGTTAGCCAACAAGGTTGTGGCGTCTTTATAGAGTCTTATCACCTCATCCGGATTCTTGCGATAATTATGATAAGCAATAGCCTTGCAATTGTATGCGTATGCCAATAGAGAGTTACGGCGTTCTGTAGCTGGCTGGAGTTTGCAATAAGATATGGTTTGATCCAAGATGGGATACATCGAGTCTGGGGTGGCAGACAGACAGAAGTACTTTGCCTTGCGAATATAATATTCATAATAAGTCAGGCTATCCGTTGCCGAAGCCAAGGCTTTCTTTATAATTTCAGGAGCATGAACCGACATGGCTTCCACTGAGTCATCAATGCAAGCTAACACTTTTCGTTCTTCTTCTGTCTTACCCGATTCCGCAGGTCGTTGGCAACCCAACAGTACGACCAACAGCAGGCATATACACCAAACAAATCTTTTCATCTTCTATATTCCGTTAAAACTCTCTTTTTATGGCAAAAATAAGCATTTTACTACACATCCACAAGTTTTTTGCCAAAAAATCTTCCAGAAAAGCACAAAGAGAGTGCATTTTTCAATAGAAACACACTCTCCCGTTCTTTTATTTACTCATATAAGTATAATTATCCGTTGTCCAATATCTACTGTTATTGTATTTACACTTGGAAGCCTTTACGGAACCATCGTCATTAAATTCGTAGCTATACTTGAAAGTAGAAGTCTCGCCATCACTATCATGCTGGGAAGCAGACACAGGATGATAATCGCCAGCTACACCAAAATACCCAACATAGAACAAGAACTCCATATCTTCTATCATATCTGCCATATAGTTGTCTGTCCATTGCTTGGTGATATTAGGATAGGTGTTGTCACCATACTCAAATGTAGCTGTATCGGTAAATTTCTCTCCATCTTCGCTTCCATTGCATACGATTTGGGTGAGTTTACCATTAGACCAAGACAAATTATACTCCAAGGAATACTTCTCTGTTACCTTCTCGCCATCCTCGTAATATACATCTGTGCCAGAACTGGCAATCTTAGTCAGGTGTCCCTTGGAATCGTAAGAGAACCACGCCTCGCCTTTATTTTCTTCATTATCAGACTGATCTGTACTGCGGGTTTTCATGTTGACGATATAACCATTTTTATTCAACGCTATATCGTAATACTCTGTCACATCTGAATAACTGCCATGAGTATAGGTATAAGAAATCTTGAATGGATTGTAGGAGAAAATATAATCATCATTACCATAGGCTCTACACTTTGTGATTTTTCCTTCCGAGTTGTAGCTGAAAGTATTGTCACCTACAGAAGTAATATAAAGTTTCTCACCATCGCTGCCAGTTATCTGACCTGCGGTATCACTTCCTCCAACCGAAGGGGTAAAGCCATCGTCATCACTGCTGCATGAAGTAAAGAAGAAAGGTAATGCCATCAAAAGCATACCTATATAATAAAGAGGTAATTTCGCTGTTTTCATGATTCTAAGTTTTTTAATGATTGTAATAATAAGAGGGATGCAATATCCTTATAGCAAATATTGCATCCCCTTTTATCAAGGTTCAACGATGTATTATTAGAAATTATAACCTACGCTGAACATCCAGTTCTTGTTCTTCAACTTGCCATCGCCAGAGTTCTTGGCTATATTAGAGAAGCCAAACTCATAAGCTGCACCGATGTAATAGTTCTTAGCAATTGTCAAGCCAGCACCAATCTGCAGACCACAATCAAAACGTTTCCAATCTGCACCCTTATCGCCGAAGCAATCCCACTTGTCTTCGTCACCTTCATCTGTTTCCTTAATCTTACCACCTACACCATAAGCGAAGTAAGGACCAACATTAATCTGCAACTGAGCAGCATCGCTAAAGTTGTAACGATAAGAAGCCAATACAGGAATTTCCAAGTACATTGGATTTGCTGTCAACTCATAGTCTCCTTCTTTCTCCTTGTAACCCTTGTTCTGGAGATAAAGACCAGTCTGGACATAAAGACTCTCCATCATAGGAATATCTGCGATAATGCCTACATGCCAATTAGTTTTATTGTCTGTAGAAACGGTCACGTTGTCTTCTTCATAGGCCATACCTGCCATGTTGAGACCGGCACGGATACCAAACTGAACGCCGCCATCAGCCTTCTCTGTTGAGAAGAATGAAGAAGATGAGCTACTTGCACGCTGTGCTGAAGCTGTAAGAGCGCAGAATGCGCAAACTGCTACAATAATAATTTTTTTCATAATCTTAAAAAGTTTATATGATTAATACTCATAGATTTACAAATAGATAGACTACATACTGAAATCCATGCGCCATACATTATAGTTCTTTTCTGCTGAGCCACGCTGAGACAGGAAGAAGATACTCTTTCCGTCTGGTGACCAAACTGGCGACAAATCGTTACCTGGATGGTAAGTAAGCTGAGTAAGCTGGGTACCATCGGTGCGAACTACAAATATGTCAGTATTGTCAATCTTCTCTTTTTCAGACCTGCTAGATCCTGTAACCAACAGCCATTTGCCATCAGGTGATAACTGAGGCGTACTGAAGCTCTTGCCTGGCTGGGAAAGGATAACTTCCTCCACACCCGTCTTGAAGTTTACACGCCAAATTTCACTTTCCTTGTTCGTTGTAAAACGGGCGCAATAGATGGCATCCAGATCATTAGGAATAAGACAAGCCGTCATACCTCTACTATAATTGGAGAAAAGGTTGGTCTTGCGATCATAACTCCAAAGGCTATAAGATGCATATCCCTCTCCACGATGGAAATAAATTGTGTTTCCATCTTTACTGATTACACCGCCGAAGTCATTGTCTGTTCCGTTTGAAATCTGACGTACCACAGTACCCTGATTGGCATCTACCAGATACACGCCATGATGATTGCCTCTCACCTCAGTAAAGCACAGGGTCTTGCCATCAGGACTCCAAGTGAAGCCCTCTACGTTTGTACGGAATGTGCGCTGTACACTGGCGCCACCTTTAGCAGCATTCTTAATCATGATGTTGGTGGTTCCATTCTTTTCGTTGATGTAACCTATGCGTCTTCCATCAGGAGATACGCCAATTTGAGGAATTACCCACCAATCGATGGTATTGGTCTTGCGAGAGCCAAAGACGCCAGATGTCTTACCCACGATATTACCTTTATAATCAGCTACGCAGTCAGCGTCATCTGTGATTTTTTCGAACTTCACACCACCCTCCTCTGGTACGAAGACGAGGGAAAAATCAAATTTCACCTTTGCATCTACACCTACTGACAATAAGAGTAAAGATGCTAAAAGCCAATAACTTTTCTTTTCCAGCAATTTCATATTCTATAATTTTAACTTATTATATTATTTTTTTTCTGTTTGCAAAGGTAAATAAAATATTTTGATCTCACAAACAGCAAAAATCGCATCCATGCCTATTCGTCAGTATAGCGTGATTAACCATCTAAAATTAATGCCTATTTGCTAGAAAATAAAGAGGTTAGAGACCCCTACCAATAGGATCTCCGACCTCTTTATATAATATATTATGAGATTTTTTTGCGTTTTTTACAATACTCTCATTTCTGCTTTCACAAGATTACTTCTTACCTTTCTTACCTGCAGCCAAGAAAGCTGCGCATTCAAAGAAGAGAAAGTAATTACGAAATTCATTTCAACAAGTAAT
>JAJXBQ010000200.1:0-6083 GCA_021640525.1 Segatella copri | reverse complement strand
GTTTCTCAATATTTTGTTGTACCTTTGCAACGTATTAAAAAATAAGCGATTATGGCTATAAAACAATATCCTTTGGGAATACAGACCTTTGAGCGTATCCGTAAGGAGGACAAGCTCTATATTGATAAGACGGAATATATCTACCGCATGACCCATTCTGATGGTACATATTTCTTCTTAGGGAGACCACGCCGTTTCGGAAAGTCGCTTTTGGTTTCTACCATGCAGAGTTATTTTGAAGGTAAGAAAGACTTGTTTAAAGGACTTGCCATGGAACAGCTTGAAAAAGAATGGATAGAATATCCTGTAATCCATTTAGATATGAGTGGTGGAAAGTATATGTCAGAAGAACAGCTACAACGATATCTGATAGATCTGGTGGAAGAACAGGAACGGAAATTTGGCTTTCATAATGAGAAGATAGATGTAAATCTTCGCTTGAAAGATCTCATCATGGCTTTGTATCAGACAACAGGCAAGAAGGTTGTTGTGCTGATTGACGAGTATGATGCTCCTTTGCTGGACGTGGCTCATGAAAAAGAGCAGTTGGTTAAGCTTCGCAACATCATGCGTAATTTTTTCAGTCCGCTGAAGGCGCGTGAAGCCTATCTTCGTTTTGTCTTTTTTACGGGTATCACTAAGTTTTCGCAAGTGAGTATATTCAGTGAGTTGAATAACGTCACCAATGTATCCATGTATGATGAATATGCTGGTATGCTAGGCATCACCAAGGAAGAACTTAGCGGGCAATTGTCAGATGATATAGAAGTGTTGGCAACTAAATTGCATCTTACCAAGGAGCAAACTTTGGATAAGTTGACAGAAAATTATGATGGATATCATTTTTCTGCTTATTCGCCTGATGTCTTCAACCCTTATAGCCTATTCAATAGCTTCGCTCAGGGTAAGTTGGGCTCTTATTGGTTTGGCTCAGGTACGCCAACCTATCTTATCAATATGATGCGTAAATATGATGTACTTCCTACAGGCATTACGCGTGTTGAGGCTGATGAGAGTGAATTTGATGCACCTACAGAGGACATGACAACATTGATGCCGCTGCTTTACCAGAGTGGGTATTTGACCATCAAGGATTATAACAGAGATTATAACTATTATACGCTTGATATTCCTAACAAGGAAGTGAAGATAGGGTTGACCAAGGCTTTGATTCCGTCTTATGTTACTGGTAATACGCTTGCTACTACCAATACGGCTCGTCGCATAGCACAAGCTTTGGATAAGCAAGACATGGATGGAGCTTTGCATCTGCTACAGGAATTTCTTGGTACTGTGCCTTATTGCAATGTCACCAATCATGAGGGGCATTATCAGCAGATGCTTTTCATCATATTCACGCTCCTCACCGATTATCTGGTAGATGTAGAGGTACATACACCAAAGGGAAGGGTAGATGTCGTTTTGTTGACAGGAACAGATTTATACATCATAGAACTGAAACTTGATAAGAGTGCTCAGGCTGCAATGCAGCAAATCAATCTCAAAAACTATCGCCAACGTTTCGCTCTCTGCAATAAACCTATAACGAAAGTCGGTATCAACTTCGACTCTTCAAAGGGAAATATAGAGAATTGGGTGGTAGAGTAAATGAAAAAAGATAGAAAAAGATAGATGAAATAGATTAAAGAAAATCATAAATAGCTGCGTTGGCCATCGCAAGTACTTGCGAAGAGCAATGAAGCCTGTTTCGAAGGACATCGAAACAGGCTTCATTATTTATTCTAGAACTCAGCGTTCTTTGGTGTACGTGGGAATGGAATCACGTCGCGGATGTTCTGCATACCGGTTACGAAGAGAATCAGACGCTCGAAACCGAGACCGAAACCTGCGTGTGGGCATGAACCATACTTACGGGTATCGAGATACCAGCTCATATCCTTCATAGGAATGTTGCGAGCCTCAATCTCACCCATCAGCTTGTCATAGCTCTCCTCACGGACAGAACCACCGATAATCTCACCAATCTGTGGGAACAGTACGTCGGTACCCTGAACGGTCTGACCGCTCTTGCCACCGAAACCACTCTCCTCCTCGTCTATCTTCATATAGAATGCCTTGATAGCCTTAGGATAGTTAGTCATGATAACTGGGCGCTTGAAGTGCTCCTCTACAAGGAAACGCTCATGCTCTGAAGCCAGGTCATCACCCCACTCGCATGGGAACTCAAACTTCTTACCGTTGGCAATAGCCTCCTGAAGGATGCGGATACCCTCGGTATATGGAAGATGAACGAAGTCGGAATTCAAGACGCCTTCCAGACGGGCAATCAGACCCTTGTCAATCATCTTGTTCAAGAAAGCAAGATCGTCCTTGCAATGCTCCAGTGCCCAACGGATACAGTACTTGATGAAGTCTTCCTCCAACTCCATCAAACCGTCCATATCCAGGAAAGCAACCTCTGGCTCTACCATCCAGAACTCAGCCAGGTGGCGAGGAGTATTACTGTTCTCTGCACGGAAGGTTGGACCGAAGGTATAGATGGCGCCGAGTGCTGTAGCACCGAGCTCACCCTCCAACTGACCGGAAACGGTCAATGAAGTCTGCTTGCCGAAGAAATCATCAGAATAGTCAATCTTGCCATCCTCAGTCTTCTTCAGGTTGTAGAGGTTCTTGGTAGTTACCTGGAACATCTGACCTGCACCCTCGCAGTCGCTGGCTGTAATGAGCGGAGTATTGAAATAGAAATATCCATGCTCGTGGAAGTAAGTGTGGATAGCCATCGCCATGTTGTGGCGGATACGCATCACGGCACCAAAGGTATTGGTACGGAGACGGAGGTGAGCATACTGACGCATGTATTCGAAGCTCTGTCCCTTCTTCTGCATAGGATAATCGCCACCGCAGAGACCGTAGATCTCAATGCTCTCGCACTGGATTTCAACACTCTGACCGGCACCCTGACTTTCTACCAGCGTACCTACGGCGCTGATACAAGCACCAGTAGTAATCTGACGGAGCTGATTCTCATCGACCTTTGATGGGTCGACTACTATCTGAATATTATTAATAGTAGAACCATCGTTAAGAGCGATAAAATCGACTGCTTTGCTACTACGATGGGTACGAACCCATCCCTTGACATTCACGATTGAGCCGTAGGCTGTACTCTTGAGCAAGTCTACAACTTTAGTTCTTTTTACTTTTTCCATTGTTTATTACTCTGTTTTATTCAAAAGCACCCATGCGCAGCATGTCTACTTCCTTCTCAGTAAGGAAGCGCCAGTCACCGCGACGGAGATTTTTCTTAGTCAAACCTGCGAACTGTACACGGTCGAGCTTGGTAACACGATAGCCGAGGCTCTCGAAGATACGGCGCACGATACGGTTCTTGCCGCTATGAATCTCGATGCCAACCTGTGCCTTGTCGCGATCATCAGCATACTCTACAGCATCTGCCTTGATCTCACCATCTTCCAAGGTGATACCCTCACGAATCTGATCCATATCGTGAGCTGTCAGGTTCTTATCAAGATGAACGTGATAAACCTTCTTCTTCAGGAACTTAGGATGAGTAAGCTTAGAAGCCAGGTCACCATCGTTAGTCAGGAGAAGTACACCTGTAGTATTACGGTCGAGACGGCCAACAGGATAGATACGCTCAGGACAAACATCCTTCACGAGGTCCATCACAGTCTTGCGCTGCTGAGGATCATCGCTGGTTGTAACATAATCCTTTGGCTTGTTGAGCAATACATATACCTTCTTCTCCAAAGATACAGGAGCGTCGTGGAACTTCACCTCATCGGTACGAAGGATCTTGGTACCCAACTCGGTAACTACCTCACCATTGACAGTTACCAGACCAGCCTGGATGAACTCATCAGCCTCACGGCGAGAGCAAACACCAGCATTGGCGAGGAACTTGTTCAAGCGCAATGGCTCTGTTGGGTCGATGTTTTCCTCCTTATATTCGATACGCTTCTTCATGCTATACTTAGCATTTGGATCGTAACCAGGAGTGTGCTGACGGAAACCGCCACCACGGTTGTTGCCATAGCCACCACCCTGTGGACGGCCATAACCGCCACGGTTGTTGCCATAACCACCCTGCTGAGGACGACCATAACCACCACGGTTGTTGCCATAGCCGCCACCCTGTGGACGACCATAACCACCACGGTTGTTGCCATAACCACCCTGCTGAGAACGAGACTGGTAACCGCCCTGCTGGCGTGGCTGGTAGCCACCCTGCTGACGAGGCTGATAACCACCCTGCTCATCATTATTGTTGTAACGAGGACGATAGCCACCCTGCTGAGGACGAGACTGATAGCCACCCTGCTGACGTGGCTGATAGCCTCCACGGCTGTTGTTACCATAACCACCACGGCTCTGATAACTGCTGCGCTGTGGACGCTCGCTGTTGCCTGTGCTCTGCAAGCCAGCTCCGAAACCTTCCGGACGGAAACCGCCTTCGCTGTTACTGCTACTTCTGTCGCTGCTGTAAGCGCGATGTGAATTGATACGAGGACGCTGTGTGCGACCTACTGGTCGATAACTCTTCTGATAACCACCTGCTGGGTTGTAGCCCTCACGGGTTCTCTCATTCTCAGAAGACTGATCTTGAGGTTTGTTTTCAAATTCTGAATCCATTTTCTTAAAATACTTAATAGCCTCACGGCTGGGTTAATAAATCTAATTTTTACGTTTATATATGTACTAAAACTACAAAATTCCTTTGTGTATATTAGATACCTGTATAATTGCTTGGTGTGATTGCCATCAGTTCTGCCTTAACACTATCACTCACATTCAATCCCTGGATAAACTCATGAATAGTTTCCTCTGTCATGTGCTGGTTGGTACGTGTCAACGCCTTCAATGCCTCGTAAGGATGTGGATATGCCTCACGGCGAAGGATAGTCTGGATAGCCTCAGCTACAACTGCCCATGTATTATTCAAATCTTCCTGCAGTTTCTCCTCGTGAAGAATCAGTTTACGCAAGCCCTTCAATGTACTCTGGATAGCAATGACGCTATGACCGAGAGGCACACCGATGTTACGGAGTACGGTACTGTCAGTAAGGTCGCGCTGCAAGCGGCTAACCGGAAGTTTCTGTGCCAGGAACTGAAGAATGGCATTGGCTATGCCCAGGTTACCTTCACTGTTCTCATAATCGATAGGATTCACCTTGTGAGGCATCGCACTTGAGCCTACCTCACCTGCCTTGATCTTCTGCTTGAAGTAATCCATAGAGATATACATCCAGAAGTCACGGTCTAAGTCGATGATAATGGTGTTGATACGACGGATGGCGTCAAAGATAGCGCCAAGATAGTCATAGTTACTGATCTGTGTGGTATACTGTTCGCGCTCCAAACCGAGTTTTTCGCTTACAAACTTGTTGCCGAATGCTTTCCAGTCATACTGTGGATAAGCTACATGGTGAGCATTGTAATTACCTGTAGCACCACCGAACTTAGCTGTAATCTTGCAAGCCTTAAGCGAATTAAGCTGCTCTGTAAGACGGTAAACATAAACCATGATTTCCTTGCCCAGGCGGGTAGGTGAAGCAGGCTGTCCGTGAGTCTTAGCCAGCATAGGCACATCCTTCCACTCATCAGCATAAGTCTGGAGCTGTGCAATCAGCTCTTCAACCTGCGGATTGAAGCACTCTTCCAAAGCCTCCTTTACAGAGAGAGGCACACTTGTGTTGTTGATATCCTGAGATGTCAAACCGAAGTGGATAAACTCCTTGTAAGCATCCAGGCCTCCGATCTTATCGAATTCTTCCTTGATAAAATACTCTACAGCCTTTACATCGTGATTGGTAATCTTCTCGATGTCTTTTACGCGCTGTGCTTCATTTTCGTCAAAATTACGATAAATGTCACGCAGACGTTCGAACAGCGACTTGTCGAAAGAAGCAAGCTGTGGCAAAGGTAACTCGCATAGAGTAATGAAGTATTCAATCTCTACGCGTACACGATAACGAATGAGAGCATACTCTGAGAAGTAGTTAGCGAGCTGCTCTGTTTTTCCCCTATAACGACCATCAATTGGTGATATGGCAGTCAATAAATCTAAATTCATAACAATACGTATTATATATAGGGTGCAA
>JAJXBQ010000199.1:0-6106 GCA_021640525.1 Segatella copri | reverse complement strand
TATAAGGAATAACAATCTCGTAACAGAATCCTATTCCTTTTCTACTTGCATAAAACCTAATTCCAACGGAGTTTTACGTCCGAAGATCTTAACCGTAACTTTCAGCTTATGCTTTTCAGCATTAACCTCTTCAACGATTCCGCTGAAACCACTGAATGGACCTTCCATAACCTTAACGGTATCATTAACCAAGTAAGGACAATCAAGATTCTCCTCAAACTCAGTCTCCTCAGCAGAACCCAGCATACGATTTATATCGCGCTGCGGAACTGGTGTTGGTTCATCCAAACCTCCAAGGAAACCCAAAACATTAGGGAGGAAACGCAACGTATGCGCTACATCACCCTTCAGTTTGGCCTCCACAAAAACATAACCTGGAAGAGAGACCTTTTCTTTAACAACTCTCTTTCCATTACGCACAGTTGCATGCTTCTCAACTGGAATCAACACCTGAGAAACATTTGCTGCTAGTAAGTCATTGTGCTTCATTTCAGCTTCGATGTATTCTTTCACCTTAGCTTCCTTACCACTAACGGCTTTAAGCACATACCATTTATTTCCTGCGTCTGCCATTTCCTTAAAAAATTAACCTGGATAAACTACACCCATAAAGGCTTTGAAAATAGAATCCATCGCGAACACAACAAGTGCAATGACTAGGGAAGCAGATAATACAACCATTGCACTATGAGTAAGTTCGGCACGTGATGGCCAAGTAGTCTTATGCGCAAGTTCATCGTAACATGCCTTGCAATAATTTACTATTTTATTCATATTATCTTCTATTTAGCACGGGTTGAAGGGCTCGAACCCTCGACACCTGGTTTTGGAGACCAGTGCTCTACCAACTGAGCTAAACCCGTAGAAAGACTCCCGCTCCCTTAGGAGGGGAGTCTGATATATATAGCAAATTAGATAAATCTAAATTACTTGATATCGTCGAGAATAGTTGTAATCTGACCAGAACCTACTGTACGACCACCCTCACGGATAGCGAAACGAAGACCCTCGTTCAAAGCAACCTTGTAGATCAACTCTACCTCAATCTCTACGTTATCACCAGGCATTACCATCTCAACTCCCTCTGGAAGCTTGATTTCACCTGTACAGTCCATAGTACGGAGATAGAACTGAGGACGATACTTGTTACCGAATGGAGTGTGACGGCCACCCTCTTCCTTCTTCAATACATAGATAGAAGCCTTGAAGTGATCGTGAGGAGTAATAGCACCTGGGTGTACAACTACCATACCACGCTTAACCTCTGCCTTATCAATACCACGGAGAAGCAAACCTACGTTATCACCAGCTTCACCCTCAGCAAGGATCTTACGGAACATCTCAACACCAGTAATAACTGACTTCTTGTCCTCACCAAGACCGAGCAACTGAACTTCGTCACCTACCTTGCAACGACCTGTCTCAATACGACCTGTAGCAACAGTACCACGACCTGTAATTGAGAATACATCCTCGATAGGCATCAAGAATGGCTTATCAATCTCGCGCTCTGGCTCCTGAATCCACTCATCAACTGTATCCATCAAAGTCTCAACAGACTTAACCCACTTCTCAACACCGTTCAAAGCACCGAGAGCAGAACCACGTACAATTGGAG
The DNA here is from genome assembly GCA_021640525.1 of Segatella copri. Lineage (GTDB taxonomy): Bacteria > Bacteroidota > Bacteroidia > Bacteroidales > Bacteroidaceae > Prevotella > Prevotella copri_S. The sequence goes on along the minus strand of JAJXBQ010000199.1, from coordinate 4,488 downwards.
TATCCTCCTCGTAACCATACTGCTCGAGGATTTCACGAAGCTCCATCTCAACGAGCTCAAGCATCTCCTCATCATCAACCATATCGCACTTGTTCAAGAAAACAACCAAACGAGGTACGTTTACCTGACGTGCAAGAAGTACGTGCTCACGTGTCTGTGGCATAGGACCATCAGTAGCAGCACAAACCAAGATTGCACCATCCATCTGAGCAGCACCAGTAACCATGTTCTTTACATAGTCAGCGTGTCCAGGACAGTCAACGTGTGCATAGTGACGCTTTGCTGTCTCATACTCGATGTGAGCAGAGTTGATAGTGATACCACGCTCTTTCTCCTCAGGAGCATTATCAATCTGATCGAATGACTTAACTGCCTCAGATGTACCGAGCTTCTCGTTCAATACCTTAGAGATAGCAGCGGTCAGAGTAGTCTTACCATGGTCAACATGACCAATTGTACCAATGTTAACATGCGGTTTGGTACGCACGAATTCTTCTTTAGCCATAGCTTTTCTTTTTATTTATATAAATGAATAATCTGTTCCTCTACCATCCTAAGCATCTAGAACGATAGAGCTGTAACTGAGAGTTGAACTCAGGACCTCTTCCTTACCAAGGAAGTGCTCTACCACTGAGCTATTACAGCAAGTTAATAAATTGAGCGGAAAACGGGGCTCAAACCCGCGACCCCCAGCTTGGAAGGCTAGTGCTCTATCAACTGAGCTATTTCCGCTTATCAAAGAAAGTGGGTAGTGATGGATTCGAACCACCGAAGGCATAGCCAGCAGATTTACAGTCTGCCCCATTTGGCCACTCTGGTAACTACCCAAACTTTTCTTTTTCTGAGCCTCTTGTCGGATTCGAACCAACGACCCCGAGATTACAAATCACGTGCTCTGGCCAACTGAGCTAAAGAGGCAATCTTTACAGCCGCAATACGGCTAAATTTCCATCTACCGGAAAACGGCTGCAAAGATACAACTATTTTTTGAATCAACAAAATTTTTTCGAGTTTTTTTTATCGATTCCTTGATTTTTCTTTAAATTTGGTCAATTGAACCTTCATTGAGTCCACTGCCTGATCAATTCCTTCCTCAAAAGTGTCACATGTCTTTTCTACGAACAACTTGGTTCCAGGGACAGCAACTTCCAGATGAACTTCCTTATTCAAGGCAGTAGCAGGCTTCACGACCTTTAATTGCACCTCTACTTTCTGTATATCTTCAAAAGTTTTTTCTAACTTGGCGACTTTCTTTTCGATAAACGCCTGTAACTTCTCGGTAGCGTCGAAGTGAATCGACTGAATCTTAATTTCCATAGTTACCTCCATTTTTTAAAAGGTTACGCCCGAGGATGGGCTTCAATATAAACTCGTTTCAACTGCTCAAACGTTGTATGCGTATAAATCTCGGTCGTCGAGAGTTTCGCATGTCCTAACAGTCTTTTCAAACTTTCAATTCCTGCACCATGATTCAACATTGCAGTAGCAAACGTATGCCTCAACACGTGCGGACTTTTCTTTTTCAACGAGCAAACCCTTGCGAGGTTCTCCTTCACGATTTCTCTGACTTGAACCGGACTCATCCGTCCGCCCTTATCCGCAAGCAAAAGAGCTCCAGACCTAACCATCACTCTTTGTGCTCTTAGAGCCAAATATTCCGAAAGAGCATTTTTAAGCTCGTCACCAAAAGGAACTATACGTTGTTTGTTTCCCTTACCCGTAATCTTTATCTCTTTTTTGATAAAGTTCACATCGTCAACATCAAGCCCTATCAACTCTGACAATCGCATCCCCGTCTCATAGAACAATATTATAATAGTACGTGCGCGTACATTATTATAATCATCGCCCCACATTTTTCTGTCAAGCAACTCATCCATCTCATTTTCTTTCAAGAATTGAGGCAGCGGTTTACTCTCCTTAGGTCCTTTGAGGCTATGAGCGGGATCCGACTCCACATAATGTCTGACTAAAGCAAACCGATAGAACATTTTCAAAGCACTCAACCGGCGATTAACCGAGGTTGCCTTATTTCCTGCATCTATCATATGCTCCATCCAGTTGCGAATCATATCAGAATCAACAGATTCCCAAGTGAAGGATTCAGACAAGTTCCTAGCATACTGCTCAAAGAGTTTCAAATCTTCGCGATAGTTTTCTACCGTCCTCTGCGACCTATTCAGTTCAGAGCGCAAATATTCCAAGAACTTATCTATACTCAACATAACGTCGTACCTTTTTCATTTCGGCAACGAAGTTACGAAAATTATTTTAAACTACCAAATTTTTTGAGGATTTTTTACTTTTATTCCTCGTTTGCACGCAACTGCTGTACGTAGATGGCGTGTTCCATCTTGAGACGCTTCAAAACAGAAGGCTTGTCATACTGCTGACGAGCACGAAGCTCCTTAACAACACCTGTCTTTTCGAATTTTCTCTTAAACTTCTTGAGAGCTCTCTCGATGTTCTCACCGTCTTTAACTGGTACAATAATCATTTTTTTGCTTTTAATTTATTATGTTAAACTTATGTTATTCAATGCGAAATATGGCAATGCCACAATTTGCGGGTGCAAAATTACATCTATTTTATCAAACTACCAAGTTTTTCTTCAACTTTTTACTCTAAAATGTTCATTTTATGGGTTTTGTAGCATTTTCAAGCCATATTTTCTCCTCTTCATCAAGGAAAGGAGACAATTTTTCATAAACTGAATGATGATAAGCATTGAGCCAGTCAATCTCTTCAGGCAACAACATATCAACATCTATAGGAGTGGTGTCTATAGGACAAAGAGTAAGAGGCTCTATCTGCAGGAATTTACCGAACTCAGTAGACATGTAGTCTGAAATCAGCACCGTATTTTCTATTCTTACGCCGAACTTACCTGCCAGATACAAACCAGGCTCATCTGTCAAGGTCATTCCTGCTCTCAAAGGTGTAGGCATCCACTCCATTCTTATTTGATGAGGGCCTTCGTGCACACAGAGATACGAACCTACTCCATGACCTGTACCATGCAAGAAATTATATCCTTCACGCCACATACACTCTCTTCCTACAGCATCCAACTGTGTTCCTGATGCGCCATCGGGGAATTTAACCAATTCCAACTGAATATGTGCTTTCAGAACCAAGGTATAAATATGCTTCATCTCTTCAGATACGGCCCCCAAGGCTATGGTACGGGTAATATCTGTAGTACCATCCTGGTATTGAGCTCCAGAGTCTATCAGGATCAAGCCTTCCGGTTTCAGAACGACATCTGTTTCAGGAGTTGCCTCATAATGGACAATTGCTCCATGCTGCGCATAGCCGGCAATCGTATCAAAAGAAATATCTCTGAACAGTTTCTGTTCGGCACGTAGCGATGTTAATTTCTCATCAATGGAAATTTCTGTTTGTCCGCCAGCCTCAACAGCAGGTTTCAGCCACTTCAAGAACTTAACCATAGCAACACCATCTTTAAGCATCGCACTACGGTAGCCCTCTATTTCTGCTTTATTTTTCACAGCCTTCATAGCCGGAATAGGAGAACCAGCAGCAACAATTTCCTGGCATTTTACAGCTTTCCACAGATAATAGCTCGTTTCATTTCCATCTAACAGGATATTATATTCCGAATATGATTCAAGGCATTTTTCCACCTTATTATATTTATAGAGAGAAACCTGATTGTCTTGAAGATACTGTTTTACTTCAGGAGATAATTTATTATCATCCACGAAAAGAGAAACTTTATCGCTCTCAATCAACAAATAACTTACAAATACAGGATTGCAATGAACATCCGTACCACGAAGATTCAAAGTCCAGGCAATATCATCCAAAGCAGAAACGAGCATACCATCTGCATGAAGTCCTCTCAAAGACTTACGGATACGGGCCACTTTAGAGGCTAGCGTCTCTCCAGCATATTCCAATGGTTGAATTTCTACAGGATTTGCAGGAAGAGAAGGACGATTCTCCCAAATCTGTTCCAAAGGGTCCAAATTAGTCCTAAGCGTAATTCCACCGAGTTTACGGAGAGAATAGCTTAAATCTTTAACAAAATTATAAGAGTTGACCATGCCATCAAGTCCAACCTCAGGAGATTGTACATCCTGCAATTCTTTTCCCAACCATTCTGCGATAGTAGGCGTGCCTTCCATTTTCAGCCTCATCAGCTGATATTCAGTACCTTCCAACTGTTCTTCCGCAGCCAGGAAGTAGCGGGAATCAGTCCATAAAGCAGCCGATTTCTTTGTAACGACAGCAGTACCAGCCGACCCGTTAAAACCAGAGATCCACTCTCTTCCTCGCCAATGGTCGGCAACATACTCGCTCTGATGAGCATCTGTACTAGGAAAGATGAAAGCAGAAAGATGTTCACGCTTCATCAACTCCCTCAATCTAGCTAAACGTAATTCGATTTCATTCATAATTGTTATGCAATTTAATGTTTAACTTAACTCCAAATAATGCATTTTGCTAATTAGAGATTACAAA
>JAJXBQ010000198.1:0-6127 GCA_021640525.1 Segatella copri | reverse complement strand
CTTCAGGAAAGAGACTGTTGCATCTGATTCGAAATCATTGGTAGAGTTATTGGTATCAACCCATTTGCCATCAGCATCCTTCTTACGGATTACTGACTTGCCGTAGCGGTTTTCATCTTTGTCTACCTGACCACAATGAGCCCATCCTGCATCAAGGTTTGCAGATACCAGATTCCATTGCCACATAGATGCAATAGAAAGATTAACCGCATCCAGTATCCAGGAATTAGGAACCTTGATACAGTTCTTGGCTGTCATCGGATAAGCATTACCATTCACTTTCATCACATAGCTGGCATCGTAAGTATTCTCTTTGAGATACTTCTCCTTATCGCCATGCATACGGGCAATGGCATAAGTCTTGAAACCACGGTTATGCAAAGAGAAATAGGTAAGCGAACTGCAATACCATTTATCCAGATTAGGAACACTGGCATTGTCATCGTCTGTGAAGCGTGGATTTGAACTCTCATCATAGAATTCGTAATCAGCCTTACTTAAATCAAATGAAGCTGAGTTTGCTTCTGTATGATTCTTGGCATTCAATGCCAAGACAAGAGATTTGCCTGGTTCTACTGCAACTTCCGTACCCTTTCCTGGAATCATATAGATAGCATCTACCGTCATTGCTTCGTTCATGATATCCGGATTATAATCATATTTTGTTACTGTGAGGAACTTAGATTCCAGAACCGCTATACTGTCTGCATAGAGTGTAACATCAGAATTATTGGAAAGAATGAAATACTGGTCATCAGAATACTGCTTTCCTTCTGGAGTAAGCGTACCCGTGAAGAAAATCTCTGAGATAACGAAACCTCCCTTAGCATTGAATGTGTTCACAGCCAACTTGACTTGGGCATTGCCGGATTTTACACTCACATTCTCGCTCTTCTGATTGATTTTACTGCTACCGGCAATACCATCCTTAGTAAAACTCAGGTCACCGCTGATGGCAACATTGTATGTTCCTTCAGGCACATCGGCAAGAGATGCCATAAAGCTACCATTTTTTTCCTGGAACTGCTCCTGGATAAACGTTTCATTGGTAGTTACATTGGTAAAAACCGCTTTGGCATTGGAGAGAACTATATTCTCCAGTCCCAATGGCATTTCAATACTCAATGACACAGGAGTGGTAACTACTTTGTCATCATTGTCGCTACAAGAGGTGAAAGTCAATGCCAACACCGAAAGCAACATCATACTCTTTAAAATTAACTTTTTCATTTTTCTACTTTTAGTTACATTAATACTATATTATACTTTAGAAATTATACTTTAGAATGTGATACCAAGAGCCAAATGCAGATGGTGCTGGTGTTCGTTTTCAGAACAAGTTATCCAATCTCCACCTAATTCGGCAAACAAGCCGATCTGTGAGCCTGATAGCCGATAATCACTACGTATCTTAGCAGAGAGCATTCCATAGCCTGCTTTTTCAAACTGGTACTGATGATTGATCATGTCCTGGAACGAAGCCTTCATATTGGCATAAGGCATGACGATACCAGAACTGACATTACCATAATAGGCTGCCGCCATGTCCACAGTAAGGGCCACAGTTCGGGAGAGACTGCGCATCCACTGTCCACCCAATCTTCCATAGATCTTAGCAACCTCCATTTTGCGTTCAGGATAGACATATCGCTCACGATTGCTCCAATATCCAATCTTTCCATTCAAGCACCATGTACCAGAGCCACTTCCCCATCCGTAAAGTCCTCTGAGATAGGTATCTATAAGATAATTCTTATACATCGTAAGTTTACCGATAATAGGATAATATTGGGCAGAGGACTTGCCAATGATGTTTTCATCACCACTACGTCTGACAAAAACAAGGTTTCCATCTAAGGCTACCTGACGGCTCCCTCCCATGTGCTTCCATCCCAAGGAGACTTCTGCAGAATGACAAAACAACTGGGTTAAGGGTACGGAATTCAAATCGGCAAGCATACGTTTATATTGCCGTCTCCAAAGCTTGGCATGACCATAAAAACCAGTTTCGTTCAACGGATTGGCATCCAGATTTATTCCATATCCTCCACCTTTATAATATAAGGTGCGTTTATCTCCGGAGAAACGACTGTATTCTGTTCCCAATCCTGTCATTTGAAACTCAGGTATAACACCCAGTTCCCGATAGAAATCCACATCATTGGTCTGCTTGTATACATTCCCTTCTAGACTGGCAGCCCACTGGTATTTACCGAAATCATAGGCAGTACCAAGGCGTAGAGTCAGATCTGTGACAATACCTCGCATTCTCGGGTCCACATTCCGATATTCATGTTCTGCTCTGAAAATCGCTTCAATACCGAGTTGGAATTTCCCCTTGCTAACAGCATATCCGCCCTGAAAACCATAGCGTTCACAATGTGTGTCACCTCCTAGAGTATCCGCCAGAATATAAGGATTCAGCAAATCATAATCAGAAGAAGAATTCCAGCTGACCTGATATTGCTTTCCCGTCATGTAAGATGCTGCCCCCCAAGCAGAAGAGTGGTTGCTCAAGCGAAGGAAGGTTTCAGCCTTGGCCTCAGAGAGGAAATGCCCTGTTCCCTTCTGCAGTACAAAGGGAGCAGATTGATGCAGGTAATCCATCTGGACATACACTTCAGAATAAGGCAGCGTGAGGCTAAGCCCATGAATGGCGGGATTTTGCCATGCTGTCTCCTTCTGCCAGTTTTTCCACGTAGCATGATGCTCTATCCTGGCAGAATCTGTTACTGCAGACCTTCCAGTAAACCAAGACACACAGCACAGAAATAATATGAAATATCTCTTCTTCATGATTTACATCCAAATTATGTTCAACATCGCTTCATTATGTCCTTCCTTTTCCAATCCCACATAATCGGTACTTGCCCTGAACATCCTGATGTAGGTTTTACCTGAAGCGTCATGATATTGGGCAGTACCCTCTACCAGGATAGCATAAGAACCCCGAAGAATACTGGCTCTGGCTATATTCCCTTCAAATGATGATACGGTGAAAACCTGGGTAGTATTCAGATTGGTAAGACTTACCGTACCCTGGACCCTGTCGAGAACGATATCCGTTTCTCCCTGCAACACGACGGAAGCTTCGGTAAACAGGGAATCTTCATCCTGATGACAGGAGGAAATGATAAAACCACAGGTCATCATACATATAATCAACAATCTCTTCATATCTTTACATTCATTTCTAATCCAAAATAGGGAGTTACATGACGGCGGATCGTTACTCCATTGTTCTCATATTCGGGAGTATAATCCAACAGTTTGTTGCAGAACAGAGCTACATTCAGTTTCTCATCAAAGAGTTTCTTTGTTACCTTGAAATTGACATTCATGGCAAAAGGTACTCTGTATTTGAGATAATAGCTATCGTTATAATCCCTGATCAGATACCTGAGATAAGCATTATTTTCATCACCTGCTTTCCACTCATGCATCACACCGTCATTATCCATATAGCTGGTAGGATAATTACTCACCTCTTTACTCTGTTTCAGCGTATACCACAGGCATTGGGCGGATATTGAGAAGCCCAACTTCAACTTGGGGACATCCGTATCTAACGTGAAATTGGTATTGAGCATTTCATTCATATTGCCTCCATCATGTTCATAATACCCCACATACTGTATCTGCTTACTGCCGATAACAGCACTTGGGCGATAAGTCTCTACCACAGAATTACGATAAACCGTGCGGAACCATGCTCCGTTGATGGTGAGTCTGGTGAACAGTTTTTCTATTCTTCGGGTAGCAAAGGTGTATTCCACTCCCCGTTTGAGAGTCTGACTGCCATTGGTGTAATAACTGTAGCCCCTCAGTTCCTTACGTTCCTCAAAGGGTAATCCTTCCAAAGAAGGTGGAGCCGACAGTGCATCGGCATCAATTCCCGATGCATCATACCACCTATATATATAGGGGGCATAAGCCGTCTGCAAACGGAAGCCTGAAGTCATGTTCTCCCTAAAGAGTGTGACAGACAATCGATAGCCTCCTATATTGATGTCAGTACTCACCTCCCATTTGAAATTACGTGCTGGCTTCAGATTCTGATTGGTTGCATCTATCACATACGTCATCAGGTTGATACGGCGATACGCTGGATTCGTATGGTAATAATTCAGCTGGGTTAAGTCCAGATATACAGGATCAGGGTAAAGCTGTTCCAAAGTAGGCATTTTGGTATGTTCACCTATTCCACCTGCTATTCGGATAAAGGATGGTAGCTTGCCAATATTGAATTTCGGAAAAGTCAAGCCGAGATTGATACGGGGATCCCAGAAAAACTTACCATGCATCTCATAATTATTGGGCAGATTCAACATCTGCGTACCTCTTATACCGGCTACCAGTTCAAGAGAATGCCCAGCAAAAGGCAATGTCAACTGTTCCTCTGCATAAATTCCCCACTGTTGGTTGGAAGGTATTGAAGAAAGATTTCGGGGACGGCATGACATGGAACCTGCATAAAGAGGGCGGGTTACATCATAAATCTGCCCCCGTCCTTTATTTTTGTCGTAATTCCAATCGGTGCCTAACAGCAAGGTATTGGAAACCACAAGAGAAGGAACCTGGAATTTACCATTGACCTTAGCATAAAGATTGAGCGGTTTTCCTTCTACATCATGACAAGCCACATATTTATAGGGAAGGATAACACCATCATGAACCCCTTGTGTAGTTGCTGTAGCTGCCACTGTCTGGCGGGTCAGCTGTACCAGTTTGGTTCGCTTGATAAGGTCATACTCATAAGAGGCTGACAAAGTCAGATCCAGCGACTTAAACCAAATGCGCTTCTTGGGAGACAGACTTACATGTGAATTAAATACATATTTATTATATTGCGATTTATAAGAATCTTCCGCCTGATTATTGAGATCCGGGTCAACTTTATCATTATCAAAAGAACCGGTATAATCGAGATTGGACGAAATCTTCCAACGGTAAAAATCTGTCAACCAAGTTTTTCCGAACCGGGCAGAAAATGTCAGTCTCCTGTAATTTTCAAGCCGGTTTCTTGGATCCGCCTTCGCATCGAGGTAATCAACACTGAGATTGAGGGTCATCTGCTGGGGAGTCCATTCCAATCCTTTTGCAAGATAAAAGAGTTTGCTTCCCATATCTGCTTTCAGACGGGCATTCCAGTCATTTCCACCTCTCCTACGTTCTATTTTCACCAGACCACTTGTCAAATCGCCATATTCTACCGATGGAATGCCACGTACCACCTCTACTTTCTCGATATCATCGGTAGAGATGCTACGCATATCCACTCCGGCATTCATATTTTCTCTGGATGTTGTTGCTGCATCCCAAGACCCAGCCACATATTGCATATTGGCATTGGTACTGATGGGAGCTCCATCTACTACAAAACTCGTTCCGAGGGAAGTGGTAGTATATCCTGAAGGACTTCCGGCTTCCCGAATACGAATCGTATTAGGGCTACTCAAATCAGGATCTTTGGAACGTCCACCAGGCAACAGTTCGAGAATGTCCGTAAAACTTGAAGGCTGCAGGTGCTCCATGGCATGCTTCTCGATAACAGAAGCAGAAGCCAGACTCTTGGACTCCTGAGCTGTAACCACTACTTCACCCACAGACTTGATTTCCGGTTCCATTTCATAGAGAGCCTGGTTTAACTTACCTAAATAGTTTTTGTATCCTATATAAGTAATCTTAAGAGATTTACCTGCATTGGCTGCATCTATGGAAAATCGCCCGTTAATATCAGTGATAGCTGCCACTTTCTGAGAACTACCCACATACACGACAGCACCGATAATCGCTTCATGAGAATCTTTGTCCACAACTTTGCCAGACATAGATTGCGCCTTTCCCATCAGACTCACCTCAAAAAGCATCATAAGCAACAGGATATGTTTCATACTAATCTTTTAACTTATTTTTTTTGGTGCAAAGATACGACAAAATTAAATAGTTCACAATACCTAAAAATAGGTAATATATGTATCAGTAAATGTACATTCATATATCTGTACTGCTGCTCAAATAGTAAAATACAAAAAGACTTAAAACGACATTCCTGAAGGTAATCAGAAATGTTGTTTTGAGTGTTGTTGTTAATCTGAAAGTTAAAGGCGACCACATTTGAACAACA
>JAJXBQ010000197.1:0-6205 GCA_021640525.1 Segatella copri | reverse complement strand
GACTGCAGTCGGCAGAGCTGCTGACTAGGCTCAGCAGGTCTGCTGAGCCTAGTGGGAATCTTCCCGAAACAGCCTTCTTGCACTTCATATTCTAGGTTTTTGAATCTGTTCAAAAGCCTTCTTGTACCCTTATTTCTAATAATTGCCAGAGATTTTTATCAGTATGTAGCGATTATAGCCTAGTAATGGAAGAGTATTCTGCCGAGGAATAAGTTGGCTGTTAATCGGAAATAGTGTACAGGCGAATGAAGAACAGCTGACTAGCCAAGTTACTCCTGTAGATGACTCTCATGTGAAATTGGCCTTTGCCGTGACGGGTGACGCTAATGGTGTTTGGTATTATAGTAATGCTGGATACGCCTATATTATTAAAGCTTTGTCTACATTTTGTCAAGTCGTGTTGCTTATTATCCATGGGGCGTAAGACAATAAAAATCTCTCTCAAACAAAAGAAGTTCCTCTTCGTGAGGAACTTCTCTCATAATTTTAGGCTTCCTTGCCATGGGATATGGTGAGGGAGCCTTTTTTTTATAGTCGATGATTATAAGTCATTCAGCATGAAATCATAGATGCTCATGAAGAGTATACCATTTGCATCACGGTTGCTGATGAGGCTTTCGCCCACAATGACGATTCGCTCGAAACCATCATCTATGCGGCGCAATGAGTTGATTTCTTGCTCTATCTTGTCTTGCGATGGCAGGCTGAGGGCCGACTGGATATAGCATCGGCGACTGCCCTTGTTGCACACGAAGTCTACCTCTAGTTGTTTGCGATAACTAGTGCCGTTTTCGTCTTTCCCATTCACTGTTACCACGCCTACATCCACATTGAATCCCTGTCTTCTCAGCTCGCAATATATCGCATTCTCCATGAGATGGGTCTTCTCTATTTGGCGAAAATTGATGAGTGCATTGCGCAGTCCTAAGTCGGTGAAGTAATACTTCATAGGAGTACTGATATATTTTCTTCCCTTCACGTCGTATCTCTTGGCTTCCTCTATAAGAAAGGCATCTGAGCAATAATCGATGTATGTTTTCAGAGTGGTAGAGCCAATGGATATATTTTTGTTGGTCTTGAATGTATTCGATAGTTTTTGAGGATTTACCAGTCCTCCTATGCCAGATGATAACATACAGAGAAGTTCTTCTAGCTCAGCATTGTTCTTGATGCGATTTCTGTTAAGAATGTCAATCAAGTAAGTTTCTTGCCAAAGGTCTTTAAGTACCTTAATCTTATCTTCATCTGTAGGTTGTAGGATGACAGGTGGCAGTCCGCCATATTGTAGATATTCTACCCAACCGCTCTCTTGGCTGCCTTGGTAGACAGACATGAATTCGGAGAAACTGAGTGGTGAAATATGAATCTGGTAGCCTCGACCTCTGAACTCGGTAATGATGTCCTTTGACAAGAACTTGGCGTTGCTGCCTGTAACATATACGTCAGCATTGGGGATATGGAGCAATCCATTCAGAACATCCTCAAAATCTTTCAGCATCTGCACCTCGTCCAAAAGGATATAGTACATCCTACCGTCCTTGATGAGGCTCTTTACATACTGGTAGAACTTATCAGGGTCGCGATATACCTTATTGCCAAAGTCATCAAAAGCCATTTCTATGATGTGCTCTTTGTCTACACCATCTAGTTTGAGTTGTCTCTTGAATAAGTTGAATAGCAGGAAAGACTTTCCGCATCTTCTAATACCGGTGATAATTTTTACCAGTCCATTGTGTCTGCTATTGAGCAGTTGCTGTATGTATCTTTTGCGTTCGATGATCATAATCTATCTATATATATTGATTTAATTTTACGTTAGATTTTTGCGTAAATACGCATTTTTCTGCTGCAAAGATACGCTTTTTTGATGAATTTACAAAAGATTTTTGCGTAAATACGCATTTTTCTGCTGTAAAAAGTGTTTTTATAATCTGTTCTTGTTCCTTTACCCTTATTTCTAATAATTGCCAGAGATTTTTATCAGTATGTAGCGATTATAGCCTAGTTATGGAAGAGTATTCTGCCGAGGAATAAGTTGGCTGTTAACCGAAAATAGTGTACAGGCGGATGTAGAACAGCTGACTAGCCATACACTCGCTAGTTGGCTGTTCTACTGCAACAGTCAGCGTAAATGCCTGAATTATTGTTGTAAGTAAGGGATAAGGAAATACTCTTCACTCTTCACCTTTCCTTCGGAATTCCCAGTGTTTATGGGCGTTTCGAGGGGTGAAGAGTTCTTGGACACTCTTCACCCACTCTTCACCACTCTTCACCTTAGCTGGTTCGGCAGAGGATGTGTCATAAGTTTATGATTCACCCTTTTCTTGTTGTTTGAAGAGCTAGGATATGTTGTTGGATGAGTAAGGATATGTTGTTGGAAGAGTAAGAATATGTTGTTGGAAGAGATAGGATATGTTGTTGAGGCAGTCTGTATCTTCGGTCGCACAACAGCTGTTGTGCGCTTGTATAACAGCTGATATGCGCATGCACAACAGATGATGTGCATGCGATGGTCAACTGTTATGCACCAACATCCAGACTTATGACACACCCTCCTCAGGGACAGCTAGTGCTCTTGCGCTGCAATTTACGCCTGTTGGTCTTTGGAATCGGTGAAGAGTGGTGAAGAGTGGGTGAAGAGTTGCTGCAAACTCTTCACCCCTCGGAATGCCGATAAACACAGGGGTTTCCGAAGGAAAGGTGAAGAGTGAAGAGTAAAAGCGTGTTCGCTTGCTGAACAAAAAAATGGGGCGCAAGCTGTTTCCAGGAAAGGAATCGCTTGCGCCCCTGATATTATTGCTTATGAGTAAATGAGCACCCTAAGATTAGAACTTGTAGATAGCACCAAATGAAATGTTGCTCGCATCTACGTTAAGTCCGAATGTTGATGAGTTGTCACCATGGTCAGGAGAATAACCTTTGTAACCGAGGAAACCTACCTTTGTGATGAAGTTTACGTGGTCTGAAAGCTTTACTGCCAAACCTGGCTTGATGCCGACCTCGTAAGAATCGCCACCGCCCTTGCTGTAACTGCTGTAACCGATTGTACCCTCTAAGAAGAGGTTAACCAACTTGGTTTCTACGGCTGTGTAACGTACGTAAGGAGCTACTCTAAATGTTGTAGATTCACCTACAGGAGAAAGCTTGCAAACTTCGCCCTTCTTGATACCAATCTCGAGACCAGCCTCCCACTTGTTGTTGAATTCGTAACCAATCTCAGGCATCAGGGTGTAAGCTGTTTTGCTGTCACCACCACCGATCTTGTTGCTGGAAATACCGGCTGTACCACCGATGTAAACCTGTGCGCTAGCGCAAACTGAAACGAGAGCCATAGCAAGGCTCAACATAATCTTCTTCATAATCAATCTTTCTTTTAATTATTACTTTCTTTTATGACTCTAATCAGGTAGCTTTTCAGCCCCTTTATTTATGATAGCAAAGCACATCCCAGACATGCCCTGCACTCTCTAATTCGGCGGCAAAGATATAGGAAATAACTTGAAACTCAAAACTATTTCTCAGTTTTTCTTGCAAAACAAGCCGTATTGTTGATGTAAATCAAGAAAAGTAGGCATGCTGAATGTATCTAAAGCTATTTCTGCTGCAAAGCTACGATTTTTTAGTGAAACCGCCAAATAATATGAGGGAATATTTGGGCAAACCAACTTTTTTCTCTATCTTTGCATGAACAAACAGTTTGAATCTTATTTTATAAATATCATAAATGAATCAATTTACAAAGCTGATAGCAGCCCAGCTCAATCTGAAGGAGCAGGCTGTAGAAAATACTCTGGCGCTGCTCGAAGAGGGCTGCACCATTCCGTTTATCTCGCGATACCGCAAGGAGAAAACCGGTAATATGGACGAGGTAAACATTGAAGCCATCGCACAGGCTAACGAGAAACTCTCTGAGATGGCGAAGAGAAAGGAGACTATCCTCAAAACCATCGAGGAACAGGGAAAACTCTCGGATGAACTGAAAAAACGCATCGAACAGTGCTGGGATGCCACCGAACTGGAAGATATCTATCTTCCTTATAAGCCAAAGCGCCGCACCCGTGCACAGATAGCACGTGAGGCAGGCTTGGAGCCTCTGGCACAACTGCTCCTCTTCCAGCGTGAGCGCAATCCGGAACAGGCTGCCAGGAAGTTTGTGGGCGATAAGGTGAAGGATGTGGAGGCTGCTCTTCAGGGAGCCAAGGATATCATCGCCGAAACCGTAAGCGAGAATGAGCAGAGCCGCAATCAGATTCGCGGTGAGTTCAGACGCGGTGCCATCATCACTTCTAAGGTGGTAGCCAAGAAGAAGGATGAGGAAGAGGCGCAGCGCTTCTCCGACTATTTCGATTTCTCAGAACCATTGAAGAAATGTTCTTCGCACCGACTGCTGGCTATGCGTAGAGGCGAGGCGGCAGGATTCTTGCGTGTCAGCATCTCGGCTGATGATGAGCAGTGTCAGGATAAACTGAAGCGCCACTATGTACATGGTTTCGGTGAGTGCCAGACGCTGGTGGGTGAAGCGGTGGATGATGCCTTCAAGCGACTGCTGAAGCCTAGCATTGAAACCGAATTTGCTGCGCTCAGTAAGCAGAAGGCGGATGAGGAGGCTATCGTGGTCTTCGCCGAAAACCTGCGCCAGCTTCTGTTGGCGGCTCCTCTCGGACAGAAACGTGTGATGGCGGTTGACCCAGGTTTTGCCAATGGTTGCAAGACTTGCTGTCTCGATGCACAGGGCAATCTGATTCATCATGAAATCGTTTATCCTCATCCTCCACGTAACAGGAAGAGTGAGGCTACGGCTGCTATCCAGCGCATGGTTAAGATGTATCAGGTGGAGGCGATGGCTGTAGGTAACGGTACGGCAAGCCGCGAAACCAGCGACTGGCTGCATAGCATCGATTTCGTTCATCCGGTGGATATCTACGTGGTGAGTGAGGATGGTGCTTCTATCTATTCTGCTTCGAAGATTGCAAGAGATGAGTTCCCGGATGAGGATGTTACCGTGCGTGGTGCTGTAAGCATCGGACGAAGACTGATGGATCCGCTTGCAGAGTTGGTGAAGATAGATCCGAAGAGCATCGGTGTGGGACAGTATCAGCATGATGTGGATCAGACTCAGTTGAAGAAGAGTCTGGATACGGTGGTGATGAGTTGCGTGAACTCGGTGGGTGTCAATCTGAATACCGCATCGCAGCATCTGCTGACCTATGTGAGTGGATTGGGACCTACGCTTGCCAAGAACATCGTGGAATATCGCCGCGAGAATGGAGCCTTCGCTTCCCGTGCCCAGTTGAAGAAGGTGCCACGTCTGGGTCCTTCAGCCTTCGAGCAGTGTGCCGGCTTCCTCCGCATTCCGGGTGCTAAGAATCCTTTGGATAACAGTGCCGTTCATCCAGAGCGCTATGCGCTGGTAGAGCAGATGGCGAAAGATCAGGGCGTAACGGTGAAGCAGCTGGTAGAAGACAAGGCGCTGCAGAAGAAGATTGATATCAGAAAATATGTGAGTGCCGAGGTGGGTATGCCTACTTTGACCGATATCATGGCTGAGCTTGACAAGCCGGGCTTGGATCCTCGTGGTGAGGTAGAGAAGTTTGAGTTTGATGCCAGCATCAAGGAGATAGAGGATTTGCAGGTGGGCATGGTTGTGCCGGGCATTGTTACCAACATTACCAAGTTTGGTGCCTTTGTAGATATAGGTGTCCACAACGATGGTCTGGTTCATGTATCCCAGATGTCAAACCGTTACATTCAGGATCCTTCTGAGGTGGTAAAACTTCATGAGCATGTGATGGTGAGAGTGGCAGAAGTAGATTTGAAGCGCAAGCGCATCGCCCTGTCGATGAAGGGCGTGAAATAGAAAGGATATTCAGAATGAATCAGAATAATAATGGTGATGCTCTCTTGGCAGGGTGCATCACCAGAGATTGTATAGAGTCGGCATATTGCTTTATTCATCAGAAGCTCAGGGTTTTTGAATTTTCCACCAATCCTATGCAGCGTGATGATATAGAGTATGCCATCGCCCAGTATGTAGAGGGCATGAATCCGCAGCTCTATCTTCTTCTTTCGCAAGGCAGAACGGAATTCCTTCTAGACCATGTGAATTTTGAAAAAGATATGCGCGAGGCGCAGGAAAAACTGGAAGGGATGATGTAGGTATCTTTCTGTTTAGGAGAAGGATAGACTGAGTCACGTTAATTTAAGT
>JAJXBQ010000196.1:0-6296 GCA_021640525.1 Segatella copri | reverse complement strand
ATTGTTATCGGTTGCAAAAGTAATAAAAAAATTGCTTTTATTTGTTACAAAAACATGAAAAATAGTGTTTTATAACATAAAAAAAATCTGCGTTAAGCAAATAACGCAGATTTCCTTTAATTTGTTATTTATAACGGGGGTTTGCTTATAGTTTTTTTTCGGGGGTAAAAGCGGGGGACTGAGCTTTTATGACAGGCGATGGAATCGCCTGGAACGGAGGCTAGGTGCCTTACTCCTTTCTCTGCCAGATGCTCATCACCTTGCGACGGATGGCTACGATGTTCAGAATTGAAACGATCAGGAACAGGAGCAGACCTAGGGCGACGGCTGGAAGCATGGTGCCCTCGTCGATATCAGGGAAGAGGGTTTCGATGAAGCCCATGTAATAATCGCGGAGGAAGAAGAGGATGATCCATGCGATGATGAGTACCACGATGTTCAGCGCAATGGTGAGCACCTGATATGGTTTTGCTACATTGTTCGGACTGTAGCCTATCAGAAGAAGATTCTCTAACTTAGAAGAATTCTTCTGAACCAACAGATAGATGCTGAGCATCAGAATGTAGAAGCTCAAAAAGGAGATAACCAAACCGATAATCATCACCATCGATACCATCATGCGGAGGAAATAGGTAGTTTTCTCAGCATCCAGCTTGTCTGTCTCTACCTCATAACCATTATCATCCAGGTATTTGGTGATGTTCTCGTCTCCCGGGTTTCCTACCTCTACGATGAGACGGTTAGGATCGCTCTTCTGGTTTGGAGCGAATTCCTGGTTGCTCCAGTCCATGAAAGCCTGTGGAACAAGGATGGTGTTGAGTCGCGAAGAGAAACCGATAACCTTTCCCTTGAACTGCTCTTTCTTGCCACCAGCCTGAATCTGGATATTGAAATCAATCATGCCCATCAGTCCATCGCTGATTTTAGGGAGCGAATGACTCTGGGCGAAACCGAAGTTATACATATTAATATAGGTACGCGGGAGGATGATTGGCACCTCCTGAGTTCCCGGCGTATATTTCCAGTCCTTGAGCGGCACATCAACAAAACCGTCAGGTACACTCTCGAAGAAGAGTTCGCTATTAAGAACGTTCACGCCGTTTACACCCATCTGGGCATCTACCTTATATTCAGTAGAGGTGAATTTTCCTATCTTCTTTACAAACTTCTGGTCTCCGATTTCATCTATTTCAGAACCGGAGAAGGTATTGGAACGGCCGCTGATGGTATTTCCCATACCTATCTTCTTGCTCATGATGAGGTAGTCGGCTTTCATGAAACTGTCTTGCTGAGTGAAGACAGGCAGCACGTCTTTATAAAACTGAAAGCCGAAAAGAACGATGAGCATACCGAAGAGATTGGCGAAGGCAAAGCCCGCAAACTGAGGTATGCTGATATGCTGACGCAATAATTTCCAAACCAAATTCATAATCTAAATATATGTTCATAGTTTAAGTCCATGTGCTTACCGATACTGGTTACGATGACGCCAGCCCCCTGCTCCTTCGCTTCGGTCATCATGATATCTGCCATGATGCGCGAATTGTTGTCGTCGAGGTGACTGATAGGCTCATCAGCCAGAATGAAGTCGAAAGGCTGACAGAGCGCACGCATCATTGCCACACGCTGCTGCTGTCCGAACGACATTCTGCCGATTTTGGCATCTACCTTATCAGCAATACCGAGCATATCAAACCATTTAAGAATCTGCTCACGCGTCTTGAATCCAGTTATTTTGTTCTTGATTTCTACATTCTCCAGGGCAGTAAGCTCAGGGAAGAGACGGAGTTCCTGAAAGAGATGGCTGATATGACGCTTGCGCATCTCTACCCAGTCTTTCACCTTGTAGTTGGCGGTAACATCATTGTCGAACATCACGCTTCCGCTGTAGTCGTGACGATAGCCGAGCACATAGCTGCAGAAAGTACTCTTTCCGCTGCCACTCTCTGCCTCGATAAGATAAAGATGACCTTTCTCGAAGGTAACATCCTGCTTCCATATCTCCGAATCCAGGTCGTTGCGCTGGGCAAAAACCTGTGGGAGAACGGAATGAAGCTGAATCTTTTCCACTTTTTTTATGTTTAATGTTTAATCTTTTACCTTTAAAGTATAGACCACCGAAGTAAGATTTCCGAAGACAGGGGTGAGCAGGCCGGTTACGGTAGAGATGGCATCATTCTTGCCCGAGCCGTCACTATCAGAACTCTTGGCGAGATTGATGACCATTGCCAGTTTCTGACCGACGATGAGCTTCTGAATCTTTGCATCTATCGGATGATTACTTGGTTTCACGGCATATTGCGCCATCAGCTGGTCGCTTCCGCTAAAGAACTGCTTGTCATCCGTCACACCGAAATAGAACGAGGTCTTGCCATCGGTATAGAAGTAAGCATTCTTACCCCAATTGGCTATCTTCGCACCAGCCGGACATGAAGTTTTCCAATAATCAACATCGCCCAGCCACTTGGCATGCGACAGTTTAGCAGCCATCGTCATCTGCATGTTGTTATCCGTAAGCGAAGGCATCACGATAGCCATATCCCCATCCACACTACGGATGATATTATCCATGTCAATGGCCTGGTTGATACCCATCAGGAGGGTCTGAAGGCTGCGGTTGCTCTGCATCATCGGCAGGAACTGCTCGCCCTTTACGTTCATGAAGATACCCGCCAGGGCATCAGCAGGCATCGACTTGACGTAGCTGCCTTTGACCGGACGATAGGTTTGAGCCGCCTTCTTCAGGGCCTCATCTATTTCCTTATTAAAGGAGAAGGTTTCCCCCTTCACCTGCAAGATACCGTCTTTCACGTCCATCTCGGCAGCAATTACTACTTGTGAAGGGTCGGTATCCTTAGGAGTGCCGAGGGTAAACGGAGCTACGAACTTCTCCGGCAAAGCCTGAGCCTGAGCCACCATAGCCATAGGCGAAGTGATGGTTTCCAGACGCTCGAACATAGGCGATGCGGTGATACCTTCGCCCTCATCAGCCTTCAGATATTTCACCATCTGCTGCTGGAGCTGGGCCTGCGCATCGGCTACAACCGGTCCCATAACGAGGAGTGCCTGATCAGAAAAGCCGACCAGCCACGAATCTTTCAATACAGAGAAATGAAAGCCTTTGCGCTCTTTCACCTCTGTAGCGATATGCTGTTTGGCAAGCGAGGCAAGCCAGTCTTCCACATCGCCCTCATCGCTCACCTTGGCACAAAGTCCGAGGTTACCATCAGCACTCTCAAAGAGGAATATCTTCTCAGAGATGTCGATGCCACACTTCGATGCATCTTCAACGTGCAACAGAGACTTGAGCATTCCCGCCTTGTCTTCATCGCTTTTGCCGGATGCCATCTGCTGCATGTCAACAGAGATGAGCGCAGTACTTTTCTTTGGAATGGCATTGAGATAGTCAGTGCCCGAGCATGAGCTCAGCAATCCCAATACGACAGCCAAGCACATGAACATCAAACTCTTATACAATCTTTTCATCACACTAGTAAATATTATAAAGCTCTTGCCAGATGGCACATGTTGACAGCCACCAATCCTGCTGTTTCCGTACGGAGGCGACTGGTGCCAAGCGAAACACTCTCATATCCGTTTTCCAGGGCCAGTCTCACCTCATCGATAGAGAAATCGCCCTCAGGTCCTACCAGCACGGTGATGTCATCGGCACCCTCCTGGACTGCTCCGGCAGAATCATCGGCTGGACATGACTTGGAAATCTCGGCAAAAAAGTCTTTCTTTTCTATCTCCTCATAACAATGACAGATAAACTTTCTGCCATTGCGGGGCGTAGTAATAAAATCTTTAAAGCTCTGCAGTTCGTTGACCACAGGTTTCCAAGCCTTGTGGCTCTGCTTGACGGCAGAAACCACAATCTTGTCTATGCGGTCGATGCGGATTACCTTTCGTTCAGAGAACTTGCAGTTGAGGAAAGAGATTTCATCGAAGCCGATTTCCGTAGCCTTCTCTGCCATCCATTCAATGCGGTCCATCATCTTTGTCGGGGCGATGGCCAGGTGAATGTGTCCGCGCCAGGCAGGCTGCTGCGGCATAACCTCCTTCACCTCATAGATGCACCGTTTGTTGGTAGCCAGCGAAACTTCTGCACGGTAGAACACCCCCTTGCCATCCATCAGGAACAATTCGTCCCCCGCCTGGATACGCAAAACCCTGAGTGCATGAGTAGCCTCTTCCTGAGGCAGTTCTGTCTGTGTAGCCGCATCTGGCACATAGAAAAATCTAACTTCTTTCATTTCCTCTTATTGTTTCTTTTTCTGTTATTCCGTAAGAATATCCTTTAATTATTCACTTTTTTTGCCTTTGCGGCGCTCTATCTCATCGCGAATGGCTGAGGCTGTTTCGTAATCTTCTTCATTAATGGCACAATCCAATGCTTTTTCGAGCATCTGGTCTGGCAAAGCCGAAATAGGTACCGCACAAGAAGCCGAACTCATATCATTTTTATTAAAAGGAGTAGAAATTTCCTTTATAACCAGCTCTGTTGTATACATTTCTATATCCGCAGCCACAGACAGCAACACAGCCTGGTCTGTCTTGATGCTCATACGTTCATTTGTGATTTTATTCACAAGAGTAGCATATACTCCCCTCTCTGGCGTAGCATCGAATTCGAGATAGAAATCGTCTACATTGAGCCTGTCAAATAGTGTCCAAAGTACAGAGATCACATCATTTTTAAAATCAGAAGTTTTCGAATTACATGCCTTCAGCTGCTCTGCTACATAATCATTAGTCATAATAGACAAAGCTCTTTTTTCGGATTCGTCTACCAAACTAATAATACATGTCCCGGAAGCTTCCGGAATGCCAAAGCAGGCAGCGAGTTTAAGTTTGTACAACATCATTATGTACCCTTTCTTTATTTAAATTTATTTATATCTTACGTAACATTCTGTTTTTACTCTCGCGTTGAGTATGACACTTTTTCTTCCTTATTTCTGTTCTTTCTTCGGACGGAAGAGGACAGCAAAGGCTACAGCTACCACGAGCGCATAACCGGCAAAGATGAACCAGCAGGTTTTCCAGTCACCCATTAGGTAGCCATCATCTGTCCAGTGGCAGTAATGGTTGATGACCATACCTGCGAGAATGGTTCCGATAGATGCTCCCAGACCGTTGGTCATCAGCATGAACAGACCTTGAGCCGATGCTCTTACCTTCACATCACATTTTTGGTCTACAAACAGACCGCCCGACACATTGAAGAAGTCGAAAGCTACACCGTAAACGATGCATGAGAGGATGAAGAAGGTAACACCCGGGAATGCAGGATTGCCCAATCCGAAGAAACCGAATCGCAAAACCCATGCCATCATGGCGATGAGCATCACAACCTTGATGCCATAACGCTTCAGGAAGAACGGAATGAGAAGGATGCAGAGCGCCTCGGCCACCTGAGAGATGGATACCAGGAGCGTAGCATTGTTAGCTGCAAAAGTATCGAGCATCGCAGGATCGCCCTTGAAACTGGTAATGAACGGAGTGGCATAGCCATTGGTTACCTGCAGACTCATACCGAGCATGCAAGAGAAGATGAAGAACATCGCCATCTCACGGCTCTTGAAGAGTTTGAAGGCATCGAACCCCCATGTCTCTACCCAGCTCTTTGTCTCTTTCTTCACGATAGGACAGGCTGGCAATGAGAAGCAATAGAGGAAGAGAAGAATGCTGAGCACACCCGATACCAGGAACTGATAATGGGTATACTGGAACTTATGGGCGTTCTCGCTCAACAGGAATGAGAATGAACCGTTGTCCCAGGTAGCACAGTTCACAATCCACATCGTGAGGATGAAGCCCACGGTTCCGAACACACGGATTGGCGGAAAAGCCTTCACGGTGTCGAGCCCGTTGCTCTTCAATATACTGAATGCCGAAGTATTTGACAATGCCAATGTAGGCATATAGAAAGCCACGCTGAAGGTATAAACGGCAATAAACATTGCCTCATTAGGAGTCTGACTAGCCTGTCCCATACCGAACAGACCTATCATGGCTGCTCCTGCCAAAAGGTGACAATAGCCCAAAAGACGTTGCGGCTGGATATACTTATCTGCCACAATACCCATCAATGTAGGCATAAAAATAGATACGATTCCCTGAATGGTATAGAACCAGGAAATCTCGGCACCCATCCCAGCCTTGCCGAGATAGTTGCCCATAGACGTAAGATAAGCTCCCCAAACTGCAAACTCCAGGAAGTTCATCACTGCTAGGCGTACTTTCAGATTCATAGTTTAATGTCTTTTTATTATATAATATTAGCTGCAAAG
>JAJXBQ010000195.1:0-6297 GCA_021640525.1 Segatella copri | reverse complement strand
CTATATGCTTTTACTTATAAAAATATTTCTTAGTGTTGAAAACACCATATCTTTCCTTTGAATGATACTATATACCTTTGAATGATACTATATAAATCGACCAACTGTTATAGACGCTTAATTTTTTTACATTACTCTTTAAATGAACTTAAACTTCTTGGGGAATTTAATGAAGTATCAGATTTAATCATTACTTTTGTATCAGATTCATATTAAGAAGAAGTAATTTGTCTGGTACAAAGAAAAGATATAAATCAGAGAAAAAGCATGAAGCGTATCATATTGATTTTAACAGTATTGCTTGCCATGTTAGGGCAGGTAGCCTATGCGCAGAAAACGTGTGTCATCGCATCGGCAGAAAATCATGTGCCTATTCGTGAAGCACTTATTCATACCAATAACAATCATTGGGCAAGAACAGATTATCGGGGCTATTGGACGATGCGCTATCAGTTTGATTCAGCAACCGTATCGAAACCTGGTTTTATGAAGGCTACTATCCGGTACAAGGAACTGCCGGATACTCTGTTTCTCTTGCCGGATGCCAAACAATTAGGTGAAGTGACAGTTTGGGGCAAGAATCAGGAAGGCATCAAAAACATGGAAGAGGATATTCAGGAGAAGATAAACTCTTTGCCAACTTCATCTGCTGGCATTGGTTTTGATGCTTTCGGATGGATGGATAAACAGGGAAAACGTGATAAGAAGCATCTGCAACAGGCTAAAAAGGTATTTGAAAAAATGGAACATAAGGATCCTGTGGTAGCTGCTTATGAAAAAGCAACGGGGAAAAAGTATGAATTGACTAATCCGTATGATGTCTCGGCTTTTAAGAAAGATCCTCCTTCTGAAATGGCTACAGAAGAGAAAAAAGCAACTTCTGATGCTGAATCAAAATCGAAAAAGAAGGAGAATCCTGAAAAATAAGCACAAGAGTAAACTGAAGAAATGAACTCGGGAAAGGCAGAGCGACAGCTATTTTAGCCGACGGGATAAAAAAAAGCATAAACAAGTTGGCTTTCTCGAAAAAAAGTCGTATCTTTGTAGCCAAAAATATAAAGAAAGAAAAATGTTTGAAAATTTAAGTGATAGACTGGAACGCTCGTTCAAAATCTTGAAGGGCGAGGGAAAAATTACAGAAATCAACGTGGCGGAAACCATGAAGGATGTGCGCCGTGCACTCCTCGACGCCGACGTAAACTATAAAGTGGCTAAGGAATTCACCAACAAGGTGAAGGAGAAAGCACTCGGCATGAATGTACTTACTGCCGTAAAGCCGGGACAGTTGATGATCAAGTTGGTGCACGATGAACTGGAAGAACTCATGGGCGGCGAAGAAGCCCCATTGAAGCTCGAAAGTCATCCGGCCGTCATCCTCATGAGCGGTCTGCAGGGTTCGGGTAAGACTACCTTCAGCGGCAAGCTTGCCAACATGCTCAAGACCAAGAAAGGCAAGAAGCCATTGCTCGTGGCCTGCGACGTTTACCGTCCGGCAGCTATCCAGCAGCTCCATGTAGTGGGTGAGCAGGTGGGTGTTCCGGTATACAGCGAGCCTGAGAACAAGGATGTGCTCAGTATCGCCGACCATGCCATCCAGCAGGCTAAGACTAACGGCAACGATGTGGTAATCGTCGATACAGCCGGACGTCTCGCCATTGATGAGCAGATGATGAACGAGATCAGCAATCTCAAAAATCATCTCCGTCCAGACGAAACCCTCTTCGTGGTTGACTCCATGACCGGTCAGGATGCCGTAAACACAGCCAAGGAATTCAACGACCGCCTCGACTTCAACGGCGTTGTTCTCACCAAGCTCGATGGTGATACCCGCGGTGGTGCTGCCCTCAGTATCCGTACCGTGGTAACCAAGCCAATCAAGTTTATAGGTACCGGCGAGAAGATGGACGCCATTGACGTGTTCCACCCAGCTCGTATGGCAGACCGAATCCTCGGCATGGGTGACGTGGTATCCCTCGTAGAGCGCGCACAGGAGCAGTTCGACCTGGAAGAGGCCAAAAAACTGGAGAAGAAAATCAGAAAGAACCAGTTCGACTTCAACGATTTCTACAACCAGATCCAGCAGATCAAGAAGATGGGTAACATCAAGGACCTGGCAGCGATGATTCCGGGCGTTGGTAAGGCTATCCGCGACGTAGACATCCCAGAGGATGCATTCAAGGGCGTAGAGGCCATCATCCAGAGTATGACTCCTAAGGAGCGCACCAACCCAGCCATCCTCAACACATCACGCCGCCAGCGCATCGCTAAGGGTTCGGGCACCAACATCCAGGAGGTGAACAAGCTCATCAAGCAGTTTGACCAGACCCGCAAGATGATGCAGATGATGACCGGCAACAAGATGGCGCAGATGATGAGCCGCATGAAGGGTATGCCAGGCATGCCTAAGATGCCGGGAATGTAAGAAAAGTATAAACGTTAAACTAAAGAAAAATGCAGCTTATAGACGGAAAGGCGACGGCAGCCGCCATCAAGGAACAGATAGCCCGGGAGGTGGCACAGATTGTAGCCGCCGGTGGCAAGCAGCCACACCTGGCAGCCGTGCTCGTAGGGCACGACGGAGGCAGCGAAACCTATGTGAAAAACAAGGTGCTGGCCTGCGAGAAGTGTGGATTCAAGTCGACTCTCATCCGTTATGAGGAGGATGTTACCGAAGAAGAGCTCCTGCAGTGTGTAGACAAGCTGAACCAGGATGATGATGTTGACGGATTCATCGTTCAGCTTCCTCTGCCTAAGCATATCGATGAGCAGAAGGTGACCATGGCAATAGATTACCGCAAGGATGTAGACGGATTCCACCCAGTAAACGTGGGCAGAATGTCGCTCGGCATGCCTTGTTTCATCTCTGCCACTCCGCTCGGTATCCTCACCCTGCTGCAGCATTACAATATTGAGACCAGTGGCAAGAAATGCGTCATTTTGGGCAGAAGCAACATCGTAGGCAAGCCAATGGCTCAGCTGATGATGCAGAAGCAGTATGGCGATGCTACCGTCACCGTATGCCACTCCCATTCCAAGAATTTGAAGAAAGAGTGTCAGGAGGCAGATATCATCATCGCAGCCATAGGCCGTCCTGATTTCGTGACAGCCGATATGGTGAAGCCGGGAGCCGTAGTCATTGATGTGGGTACCACCCGCGTGCCTGATGCTACGAAGAAAAGTGGTTTCCGCCTGAACGGTGATGTGAAATTCGACGAGGTGGCAGAGAAGTGCTCCTTCATCACTCCTGTTCCGGGAGGCGTTGGTCCGATGACCATCTGTTCGCTGATGAAGAATACGCTGGCTGCCGGCAAGAAGGAATATTACAGCTAGAAAGAAGATAATTATTTCAGAAAGAAGCAGTGCTTAAGTCACTGCATACTTGATTTTTTATAACTCTCTAATTTGTGGGGCAGGGTGCAGGGATGCACTCTGCCTTTTTATCAAGCCGAGAGAAATAGTGTAAAATGAACAAACAATATTAATCTAAAAATATAGAAACATGATAAAACTAAAGTACATATTTACATCAGCGCTGCTCGTGGCAGCTGCCAGTGCCAGTCAGGCTGTCAGCAGACAGCAGATGCAGAAGCAAGTAGACAAGGATGCCCCTGCATACACCATACAGGGCAAGGACTCCATCTGTCAGATATTCATCTATTCGCCAGCACCCAACCAGGGGTTGCATCTGGCTTATTTCACCGACGATGAGCGTTGGGTGGATGTAGGACAGCTCTGCGCCAGCGACTACGGTCCGTGGGGAGCTGAAAAGAAGATGTATAACCCCTTCGTGGTAAAAGCCAACGACGGCACATGGCGCGCACTCTGGAGCGTGAACCAGCATGCACCGCAGTTTGCCGTAGCCTATTCAGAAGACCTCATCACCTGGCGCCCGCAGGATTATCCCATCATCCGCGAAAAGGGCGTGAAGGATGTGGCTGCCTATCAGATGGATGACGGCAACTTCGACATCTATCTCAAGACATCCAAAGGCAAGCGATACGTACAGGCAAGCAACGATTTCCGTACCTTTAAGGAAGATACGCTGGAAGCTTCTGCCGATGAGATACTCTGGCAGCGCGACACCGCAACCATAGGCGGAAAACTCTTCCAGGGCTGCGATTTCGAGGTGCCGGCCGTGCATCTCAACTACATCCGTTCCTGGTTCCACGCCCTCTCTGAAGAGGCAAAACTCAACGCCCAGCCGATGCCGAAGACCGATGCCGACCTCGCAGCTTATGCCAAGGACAACCACATCGACCTGCCGAAAGATTCGGAAATCCCTGCCAACCTCAGTATCAATCCACAGAAATCCCACCGCATCTCCAACAAGCTGATGGGTATCTTCTTCGAAGACATCAGCCGCGCTGCCGACGGAGGACTCTCTGCAGAAATGTTGCAGAACGGCGACTTTGAGTATAACAAGGAAGATCACCGCCACCAGTGGAATGCCACCACAGCCTGGGTGGGCGTGGAGAAAGAGGGCATCGCTACCGAAAACGGGGTGAGCCGGAACAATCCACATTACGCCGTTCTGGGCACTACACCTATTTATAATATAGGCTGGGACGGCATCGTCATCCGTCGGGGAGCTGCCGTTGAGGGCAAGGAGGGCAAGCATCAGCCTGCCATCTACGAGGTGAGTCTGCACGCCCGATGCATCGACGCCAAGAAGAAAGACCTCACCCTGGCGCTCGTAAACCAGGAGGGATTGCCGGTATGCCAGACCAAGATTAAGGTGCAGGGAACTGACTGGAAGGAATATAAGGCACAGCTCATCGTAACCGATAAATATGAGGGCGAACTCGCCAGCGAAGCCACCACCAAGGAGGGCAAACTGGGCAAGAATATCCGCTTCGCTATCCTGCCTAAGGGCGAGCAGAAAGTTGCGGTAGATTTGGTAAGTCTCAAACCACAAGATACTTACAAGGGTCATGGTTTACGGAAAGACCTTGCCGAAGCCATTGCCGACCTGAAGCCTCGCTTCGTGCGCTTCCCGGGTGGCTGCATGCTCCACGGACAGGGACTCAAGAACATCTACCACTGGAAGGAGAGCGTGGGACCGCAGAAAGACCGTAAGCCAGCTTACAATATCTGGGGCTATCATCAGACCCGCCAGCTGGGATTCTATGAATATTTCCAGTGGTGCGAGGATATGGGAGCCGAGCCGTTGCCGGTATTGGCGGCAGGTGTTCCTTGCCAGAACTCTGTGGCTGATGAGCGCGGAGTGGCTGGTCAGCAGGGCGGAATCCCGATGAGCGAGATGCCGCAGTACATCCAGGATGTTCTGGACCTGGTAGAGTGGGCGAATGGCGACCCTGCCACTTCAAAGTGGGCGAAGATGCGAGCTGATGCAGGTCATCCGGCTCCGTTCAACCTTAAGATGATAGGCATCGGCAACGAAGACCTTATCTCTACCGATTTTGAGCAGCGCTACCTGATGATCTGCAAGGCTGTGAAGCAGAAATATCCTCAGCTTGAGGTGGTGGGCACCGTAGGTCCGTTCCACTTCCCGTCTTCTGATTATATTGAGGGCTGGAAGATTGCCCGGGAAAACAAACGCTGGATAGATGCCGTAGACGAGCATTATTATGAGCAGCCGGGCTGGTTCCTGAACCATCAGGATTATTACGACCATTACGACCGCAAGGCTCCTAAGGTTTATCTGGGCGAATATGCATCTCGCGGTGCCAATGCGGCAGACAATGCGCTGGCTGAGGGCATCCACCTCTGCAATGTGGAGCGCAACGGCGATGTGGTAGAAATGACATCCTATGCTCCTCTCTTGTGTAAGGACGGATACAGCAACTGGCAGCCGGACATGATTTACTTTGATAATAATAATGTACGCGCGAGCGAGAGCTACAAGATGCAGAAGATGTTCGGTCAGCATGCCGGTGACCTCTACATCTCATCCGTGCTCAGTCTGCCTGAAGCGCTGAAGAAATATGTGGGCACCAGTGTGGTGAAGGATTCTAAATCGGGCAAAACCTGGCTTAAAGTGGTGAATGCCTTGCCTCGCACGCTGAAACTCTCGGTTTCTGGCTTGGGCAACAAGCAGGTAACCATCGCAGGCAGAAGCGCTCAAGTTTTCGAACTTTAGCTTTCTTCAGAAGATGTTTTCTGATAGAAACGGATAGAACCAATAATGGCTCAGATTATTCATTTTGAGTAAAATAGAATGGAGAAATAGGATATTAAAATGTTCTTTTTCTCCATTTTTTATGTTTTACAGCATAAAATATGGCCAAAAATTTGGTAGTTAATAATTTTTTTTATTATTTTGCACCCTGAAAATGA
>JAJXBQ010000194.1:0-6307 GCA_021640525.1 Segatella copri | reverse complement strand
CACGAGGAACGAAGCGATGGATTTCCACCAATTCAATTGTTTCATAATGTTTAATGTTTACTTTAATTCATCTAAGTAATAACTGATTCTTCCTCCTTCATCACCTATCTGCACATTGGCATCATACCAGGAGATGATCTGGAGCTTGTAATATCTCTCGCCATCCCACGAACGGATTACGTAGGTATGGAAAGAAGGAGTATATACTGGAGGTGGACCAGAGAAGGTCATTGCCTTTTCGAGCACCGGATTGCCGCTTACCAACTGCTTGGCAGGACCATTGTTCGGGTCGAACCAAGGGTTCTTGTTCATATCCAGTTTGTTGGCGATGCAATACTTGTTCCAGTCTTCCCGCGACATGGTGACATAGACGCTTGCTGAATCATCCACGGCGAAAGTCATGTTGTGTTCAGCCAGATAAGCATCCACCTGCGCCTTGCTCGTCCACTTGTCATATTCGCCATAGCCCAGGTCGGCAGCACCGCCCTTGCCTATGCCGCTTGTTCCACTGTTGGTTCGCAGCTGGTAGCCGTCAAAGGCAAGGTCCCACTCCGTAGCAGGATAAGCCATGGTCTTTGGATCATCCTCCTTGTTTTCCATCACCAGAATGCTGCTTGCCTGGCGCTTCACCGTCTTATAGGTTAACTTGCCTGTAGCTTGATTCTTGGTAAAGATGGTATCGCCCTTTGCATCACGCTCTGCATCCTCGAAGATGTTCTTCTGCACGCCCTCGCTCCAATACTTTACGAGTTTAGTTGTACCTTTATAATGGAAATACTCCTCTATTGGTTTGCCATCTATAAAGGCGATGACACTCTGGTTAGGATTCAGCACATTATAGCGATGGCCCGTCTTCAGGTCAAAATAGAGCCAGTCGTTGGTAACACCCGTGCTATAACCTGTTTTTCGGGGCAAGGTATGACCTGTGAAGTCCTCTGCCTCATAAGATACGCAGCTCGTCATTGCAGCTGCCATACCTATTATATATAGTAATGCTTTCTTCATCATTTCTTCTTTCTAAATGCTTTTACCAATTCATCTACCAACACTTCCACCTGCACATGCGCCTTGGCTCCTGCCGTGGCTGGCACGTTAAACATGGTGATGCCCGAACCCAGGGTCTTTGGCACGTAATTAAAGATGTTATCCACACCCACCGTCACCTTCACCTTATTATAGAAGGTCTGAATCACCGACAGGTTGCACAATACATACTGTGGCAACTGGCAGCGGAAGTAGGCATCGTGGCTCTCACCGTTTACAGAGAGTCGGTCCTGCACATCAAACTTCTTCTCACCCATGTAGCTTGCCGAGAAGGTGGCGCCCAGTCGGTAGTTCTTCTTGTTGTACTTATAGTCGAGGCTCGCCGTAGCAGCATGAGGCGAAGTGGTGTTCACCTGTACGCCATCCGTCTTGCTCACGTTCACGTAGCTGTAGGTGGCATTCATCGTGAAGTGGTTGAGGAAGTGCCAGCGCATGATGGTCTCCAGTCCGATGAGGTTCTGCTTGGCGAGGTTGGTGTATTCAAAGTTATACTGCATGTCGTAGATGCGCCATACGCCCTCTATCTTCTTGCGGAAGAAGTTGCCATACACATTGCCCGAGATGAAGAAGTTATCATTCGAGTACTCTGTGCCCAGACTCACGTAGTTGTTCTTCTCAGGCTTCAGGTCCTCGTTACCCTTAATCATGAACATGCCGAGGTGGTCCCAGTTGAAGAACAGCTCCTTGATGCTTGGCGAACGGTAGCCCATCGAGTAGTTGGCTCTCCACGCCCAGTGATCCGAAGGACTCCACTTGAAGGCAATCTTAGGCATCGCCATCAGTCCGAAGGCACGGCTGAAGTTGGTTCTCACACCTGCCGAAACCATCCAGTGGTCGTTCTTCGTCCACTCGTCCTGCAGGAAAGCCTCCGTCTCTTTTAATGAACGGGTGCGCATGATGTGGGAGGCATCGCCGTTGAATCGGTCGCTCGTCAGGTCATCGCTCAGGTGCTCGATACCGAGGATGAGGTCGTGGCCCTCGAACTTCTGCGAGGTGATGGAGAGGCGAGGCTGGAAGATACGGCTCTTATACACTTTGGTACGCTCGTCGATGCGCTCGTGTCGCTTGAAGCGGTCGTAGAAGTCGCCGTGCAGGGAGGCGGTAATCTTGAACCAATCCTTGAAGGAGTACTTAATCTTGGTTCCAGCCGTCCAGTCACGCGCCTGACTGAAAGTCATATCCTGAATGAGGTCGTAGGTATTCATATAAAACGCACTACCGTAGGCAAGAATCTCCAGGTTCTTGAATGGGTCATAGAAAACCTTCTGCGATACCGAGATATGCTCCGTGCCCTCGATGCCCATTGGCGGACGGGAAGCCACGCTGGTAATGGTCACGTCGTGGTCGAGCCAAGGATTCGCCTCTTGGGTATAGACCTTCTTGTTGTTCTCCGCCTGGTACATGTAGAAGGCATCGCTCGAAGAATACCACACATCCGTCTGCGAAGTTACCTTTCCTGCATTGAATCCTGCCGACACCCAGCTCTGCAGGTTCGGGCGGTCGGCATTCTTCTCAAACATATACAGGAAATCCTTTTGGGATGGATTCTTGTAGTTGGTTTCGTTCATCTGTCCCCAGCGTACACCAGCCTGAATATCGATAGGCTTGGTGGTTTTCTTGGTGATAAGGTTGATGACGGCACCCGATGCACGGCTTCCATAGAGGGTACTGCTGGCACCCTTCACGATTTCGATGCGGTCGATGGCATGGAGGTTGAATCGCTCGTAGTCGAGGTTACCCGCCATGTCGCCCGTCAATCGCTCACCATCCTGCAGGAAGAGCACGTGGCGGGCATCCAAGCCCTGCATGGAGATTTCGTTGCCGAAACCCACCTTCTGGATGTTCATACCCGGTGTCTCCTGTTGCAGAGCCTTGGTCAGGTCGGCATAGCCTGCATCTACCAGTTCCTTACCGCCGATCACCTGCGTGCTCACTGGCGAGAGCTTGATTGGTCGCGCGGTGCGGGAACCTGTAACCACCACCTCGTTCACCTTCATCACGTCTTCGGTCATGAAGAGCTTGAGGGAGCTGTCGCTTCCGATGGTTCCCCTCAGAGGGTTATAGCCCACGGATACCACCTGGTAATAACACTTGCCACTCTGAGTCACCGAGATGGTAGCCTCACCATCCATGTTGGTAACAACACGCTGTGGCGATTTCAATTTCTCGTTGTCGGCGTAGGTGATGACTGCGCCGATGATTGGCTGCTCAGTGGCTTTGTCGAAGATACCGAACTTCACCTTTCGCTGTGCAGCGACAGGGAGTGCGAGTATCAGCAGTAAGCCGATGAGCATTACATTTCTAATTGTCTTCATTTATATTGCTATTCTATTTTTTCCAATTTCTTACACGATTTCAGCCTCGCTATGGTTTGTTTCTCTTCCCTTCATTTTTACTTGCAAAAAGAAAGAGAGACATGTCTGGGCATATCCCTCTTTCCTTTTATATATAAGCTACAGTCTCTTATTTGATTCCGTGCTCCTTTTTATACGCAGCCAAGTCTTTTTCGTACTGTTCAAATTCAGCTGCATAATTGTTGATGCGATTCTTGTCTATTGTTTGCAAGAAACATTCTGAACGTACATTCATCATGTTATAGTTTACGATGAACTGAATTTCGTGTGTTTTGGCATTGTAATAGCCTTGCACGCTACTGCCTTTTGCACTTGATGCAGAGCCATCTGTATCTGTACCCCATACAGAGCCATCTTCACCCTTAAACTTTATCCAACCATTACCTGTATATTCTTTCTGCTCCCAAGAGTTGAGAACCATGGTCTTGACATCACACTTAAAATTGATAATCATTCCCATGTTTCCGACCGTGAAGTCAAGCAAAGAAATGGTGAATGTTTGTGCGTCAGTCTTACTCCACTCAAACTTAAACTTTGTAGGACATCCCTCTGGTAAAAGGGTTTTGTTCACTCCATTCATCGTTGCATTTGTACTAAGTACAATCTCGCCATTGAGATAGTTTGTTGCCTCTTTCACAAGTTCAGAATTTGCATCAGAGTTAGTGATTTCTTCATCAGAAGAACAAGAACAAAATGCAAAAACAGCGAAAAAAAGCAAAGATAGGAAGGCGATGTTTTTCTTGAAGTTTGCTTTCATCATGTAACAAACAAAGGTCTTCCCTTATATTTTAAGGTAAAGACCTAAGTTAATTTATTTTATTGTACATTCTGTTGTGAAATGAACCTCAGTATCGAAGTCCACACCGAGGAAGGACGCATCTACACTTTTTACAGTGTATTCCAACTTCCCTGTAGAGGCATCATAAGACCCCTCAATAGTTGCGTCAAACTTCAAGCCTGCACCAAAGCTCAAAATAATAGCATTGTCACACTCGTTAACTGTAGAACCATCAAGAACAACTTTGTTAGCAACAACCTTCAACTTTGCAGGCATTTTGCCAACTTTGAACTCTGACAACTCCAACTTGTATGAACCATCACCATTAGGAGTCAAGGTTGTGTTAAGAGCAGGAGAAACATCATTCTGATGTACAGGATTCTTGTCCTTGTTTATGTAAACTTTGTCCAAGCAACCATAGATAGTTGTCTGAGCTGATGCAGTACTTGCGAAAACCATCATGCTGATGAAGGCTATCGCCATTAAAAGTGTTTTTTTAAACATAATAAATAAAAAATTAAATTGTTATTAAAATTAATTCCAGTTTACTGGATTATATTCTGAATATGTACTATTGTCATTCTGCAAGTGAGCAGAGTAGGTCTGGACAAAGTTCTTTGTACTTTCTTTGTCTAAAACATCTTGTGACACAGTGAAATAAACCTTTCTGCGTGGATTGGATTCAAAATCGTACAACTTGTTGTTAGAACTACGATAATATGCAATCAAATTAATTGGATAAATAATTTCACAGTTTGGTAATTGACAAAGAGCCAAATCGCCTATTGCTTCAATACTTTGTAAATTAATAGCCTTTAATTTAGGCAAGTTTGCCAAAATAATTTGAGATGTAACCTTTTTATTATTGAGGTTGATTTTTATTTCCTCAAGATTCTTACAATCTCTGCAATCTAACAAGTTTGACATGGTTGCATCAAAATCCTTTATTTCCTGATTAAGAAAAGCCGTATTTGTCAAATCCAAAGATGTTACAGACGGATTGTTACTGATTCCTAAAGAAGAAAGAGCAGTTGCGTCGCTCAAATCTAGTCCTCCAATAAAATTTGTCTTTTTTACGACCAAGCCTTTGACATTTTGTCTTGGAGATAATCTGTGACATTCAAATTGCTTAGTTTCTTCTGTACTTGCCTGAACATCAATGTACACATAAAAAGACTCATAAAAAGGATTGTTCACAAAATATTCTATTCCTTCGATAGAAGCAATTTTTTCAATATCTGCATATTGTGTGTCATACTGCAAGAAAATATTGCGTCCTCTGTCTTCAAGACCGAGAGGTTTGCTGATGTCCAACTTTCCGTCAGAAGTGAAAACCGAACTAAAGTTCATCTTCAAATAAGCTGCAAAGTAAGTATCTGGAATCTCTCTCAAAGTATTATACTTCTCCAAAGAACCCTTATCATTAACCATTTGCATGTCAACAGTCTTATTCTCTGCCTCATTCTCTGTATAGAAAGGCATCAAATCCTCTACATTATACTTGCAGGAAGCAGGGAGATAAAGTTTTGTAAACTCATGAAGGATAGTAGCTTTCACCTCATCATTCTCAACCTTGGCTGTTACCAAGCCGTCGAAGTCATAGATGTCATTGCCTTGCAAGTCAAGACCTGTAATCTGTGAAGGAAGTGAAGCGATATGGAAAACTGGACCATAGCCATTGCTGCTAAGGTTCAACTCTTTCAAATTAGGAAAAACAGAAAGTTCCTTCAAGGCAGCGGTATCAACCTTTGTGCCTGAAAGGTCGAGAGATGTGGTGCT
This sequence comes from Segatella copri, assembly GCA_021640525.1. Lineage (GTDB taxonomy): Bacteria > Bacteroidota > Bacteroidia > Bacteroidales > Bacteroidaceae > Prevotella > Prevotella copri_S. Next base: position 352 of record JAJXBQ010000194.1, on the reverse strand, counting down.
GTTTGCTTTGTCGTCAAGGAGCAATTTGCCGTTCTCGTCGAATGTATATCCTTTGCTTTCGAGAAGGGTTTTGAGCTGAGAATTGTCAACTGCCACCTCACTATAAGAAGGCGCATCATCATCGCTGCTGCAAGAAGCGAAGCCGAGGCAGAGAGCTATTGCAGCGAGACCGATAAAATTCTTTAAAATTTTCATTGTTTTATTATTCTTTTAAATGTTTATAATTAATCAAAATATTACCTTTAATTTGTGGCTGCAAAGGTACGTATTTATTAAATAATGTGCAATACTAATTTATTATGATTTATAGGGTTTCTCATCTGTCTTGTTGAGAAATCATAACATATCTAAG
>JAJXBQ010000011.1:0-27702 GCA_021640525.1 Segatella copri | reverse complement strand
GTCTTTGTCCGATTTTTATAGTGTTTTTGTGTTTATGGGGTAATATTTTTGTAGTAACAAAAGAAAATAGCCATTCTAAAACAGATTTGTAATTGTTCTAGAATGGCTATTCTTCTATTTTTCTCCCTTTTTTCTTTATAAATCCAACTTTTTAGAGCGAATGATAGGAAAAAACGGATTTTTATCCTTTTACATATATCTTCTTTATAATTATAAATGTCCTCTTTCTGCCCAATCGCCTCTGTCGAGGGTTCTGTATCCCACGGCTTCTGCTATATGGTCAGGCTTAATCTGTTCACTTCCTGCCAAATCAGCAATGGTTCGTGCCACTTTCAGTATTCTGTTATAGGCTCTTGCTGATAAAGAAAGCTTCTCCATTGCCATTCGGAGCAGTTCGATACCTTGTTCGTCGGGTTCGGCAAACTGATGAATCATTCTTTCGGTCATCTGGGCGTTGCAATGGATGCCTTTATAATCTTTGAATCTTTCGGCTTGAACTTCTCTTGCCTTGATGACTCTTTCTCTGATCTTGGCACTTGGCTCACCTGGTGCTGCCTTCGAAATATCCTGAAAAGGAACAGGACTAATCTCACATTGGATGTCGATGCGGTCGAGTAACGGACCCGAAATCTTGTTCATGTATCTTTGAATCTGGCCTGGCGTGCAGACACAACGATGTGTCGGATCACCATAATATCCGCATGGACAAGGGTTCATACTTGCCACAAACATGAATGAACATGGGTAATCTGTAGAATATTTCGCTCTGCTGATGTTGATGTGGCGGTCTTCCAATGGCTGGCGGAGTACTTCCAGAGTGGTTTTATTGAACTCCGGAAGTTCATCGCAGAACAGAACGCCATTATGCGCGAGCGATATTTCTCCTGGTTGTGGTGATGTTCCACCGCCTACCAGAGCCACTTGAGAGATGGTATGGTGAGGAGACCGGAACGGGCGTTGGGAAATGAGTGATACATTCTTGCCCAATTTGCCTGCAATGGAGTGAATCTGTGTTGTTTCCAGACTCTCAGAGAGGGTGAGGGGAGGGAGAATGGATGGCAAACGTTTTGCCATCATCGACTTTCCGGAACCTGGAGGACCTACCATAATCAGGTTGTGCCCGCCTGCCGCAGCCACTTCGAGCGCTCTTTTCACGTTCTCCTGACCGCGAACATCGGCATAATCGTATTCACAATGTGTCTGGTTTTCGTAAAATTCTTTGCGGGTGTCAACGATTGTAGGAGAAGGATTGCTTCTGTCGCTCATGAATTGTATGACTTCGAAAAGCGTTTTCATGCCGTAAACCTCAAGATTGTTTACGACAGCCGCTTCCCGAGCGTTCTGTTCCGGCACAATCAGTCCCTTAAAGTGCTCTGCTCTTGCTCTGATGGCTATCGGTAGGGCACCTTTGATAGGCTGGAGCGTACCGTCAAGGCTCAGCTCGCCTACCATCATGTACTCTTTCAGATGATCTTCGGGAATGTTGTTGTTGGCGCCTAGAAGTCCGATTGCAAGCGGCAAGTCGAAACTGCTGCCCTCTTTCCTGAGGTCAGCTGGAGCCAGATTGATAGTGATGTCGGCTATCGGAAATTTGAAGCCGCTATACTGGAGAGCTGCTGAAATTCGGTTACGGCTCTCCTTGACCGCCTCGTCGCCTAAGCCTGTGAGGTGGTACATGACGCCTCTGTTGAGGCTTACTTCTACGGTTACAGTAGTTACTTCTAGTCCGTTAACTGCTGCACAATATGTCTTTACTAACATATAGGCGTGCTTTTTATGGGTTCTTGACTAGCTCGAAAGTATTTATTTTAGCAGTTGGTCGAGCTTATTGTAAAGCTCTTGCTTTTTCATGCCTCGGGCGATGATTTTACCATTTTGAAGTATGATGTTGTCAGGAAGGTTTCCCAATCCCAACTTCTTCAAGGTCCTGTCTTCCAGCATTTCGCCGTTGCAGATGATTGGGCATGCGATAGAGTCGCGCTTGATGTTGTTCTTGCATTCGCTCTTGCTGGCATCCAGACAGAAAGCCATCAGCTTAAGCTTGCCGTTCGATTTCTTCTGACGGCTCTTCAGTTCGCGCTGCATGTCCTGACTGTCATAGTTATAGGTAGCCCAGGTGTAGATTACGGCAACCGGAGCGCTGCTCATTTCTGTACTAGAAACGAGTTTTCCGTTGATATCGTATGCTGTAAATGAAGGCAGGGTTGCACCGGTGCCTACATTCTTCATGGTTTCTGCCAACTGCTTCATCTTAGCCAACTGTCCGTTTTTAGGCTGTTCTTTCTCTACGATATTGATGAGTGAGAGCGCCTTGCGGTAATCAGGTTGTGTAGAAGTGATGAAGTATTTTTTGATCAGATAGATGCTGCACACAGAATTCGGATGTTCTCTGACGAAGTCTTCAGCATGCTTTTTAGCCTCAGGTGGCGTATCTTTCAGAATGTTCTTGCGGAATTTTGTCATCAGTTCGTTATCCTCGGTTCCGCTTACCTCCATTTCCTTAAGGTGCGAAGCATCTGCCTTGATTTCTACTGATTTGCCCGATTTTGCGAAGATAGGCTGCTCAGAGAAATTAGGGAAAACAAGCATAATGGTAAAATCTTCCTTACATTCGGTTTCGAAAGTGAAACGGCCGCCTTCTACCTTGATGGTGTCAACGCCTTCGAAGCCCCCGTCAGGACTGTATACATAAAACTCGCCTTGATTCATGTTGAGAAATTTGCCTTCAAACTTGAAATGCCCACTGCTAACACCACATGATGTTAAGACCAGCGTAATGAATAAAATGAGGATGTAAGCAAATTTTTTCATAAGGAAAAACTTTAAGGTGCCGCGAGCGGGACTCGAACCCGCACAGCCATTACTGGCCAAGGGATTTTAAGTCCCTCGTGTCTACCAATTCCACCATTGCGGCATGGTAAACGTTAAGAGTTGAGCGGAAAACGGGACTCGGACCCGCGACCCCAACCTTGGCAAGGTTGTGCTCTACCAACTGAGCTATTTCCGCGTTATGTGGGTGCAAAGGTAATGCTATTTCTTTAAATCTCCAAACGATTTACATTTTTTAAGACAAGAAAGCGCCTTTTTTTTCGTTTGCCCTCCGTTTCAGCTTAGTTTCCCACGTATATATCGGTTCCTTTGCCACCGTAGGTTACCCGATATTGCATCAGCGGCTTGTCGCTTTTGCTCTTTCCGCCGCTTGAGATGGTTCCGTATTCCAGGCTGTAGATGCGTTTACATTTGTCGCAAATTACCGATTGGCGGTTGCCGGTCCATTCCAGCGGATAGTTGGTGCCGCCATATTGTTCCAGGCAGTTTGGACATTGGCGGTCCCAGGCTACAGGTCCGCTGAAGTTGGATAATCCCATGATGAAGCCGTTCTTTTTGGCATCTTTAGGGTCGTTGCCCGCTCCCAAATAGGTATAGTTGGCATAATTCTCCTTCGCTGTAGAGAGGATGATGGTTTCCGTCTGGTTTTTTCCATCGTTTAATGTAGAATAGATATTCCAGGCTCCATTCACCTTTTTGGCGCTAACCATCGTGTAGACGCCCGTTCCGTTGAGGGCTGTTTCCAGACTTGTGCCCGGATGGTATTGCGACTTGAAATAGAACTGGCAGGGATATTTGGTGCTGATGCTGTTTTCTGCATCGCACGAACAAAGTAAGAGCATAGCTATTCCAGCCATGCTCTTCACCTTATTATATATATATACCTTATTATATATGCTATTCTTCATGCAGAAACCTTTCTGTCTTTATTTCAGAAGATTCTTCTCGGCATTCTCCATGCGCTCGAAGTGGAACTCAGAGAGGGTCTGCTCCATCAGCGCCTGAATCTTGTCGTTGCAGAGATTGCCGATGCTGCCTTCGTGAGTATGATGAATATCCTTGTTTGGCTTGAATTCGCCAGCCTCGATTTCCAGTCCTACCTTCTTGTAAGCATCGCGGAATGGCATTCCGTTGGCTGCAAGCTGGTTCACTTCTTCTACTGAGAACATAGGGTCGTAGCGAGGATCGTCAAGAATATGCTCGTTCACCTCCATCTTGTTGATGATGTAGGCAGCCATCTGCAGACAGTCCTTCAACTCGTCGAAGGCAGGGAGGAACACTTCCTTGATAATCTGAAGATCGCGGAAATAGCCTACTGGCAGGTTGTTCATGATGAGCATTACCTGCTGTGGAAGGCTCTGGAGCTTGTTGCTCTTGGCGCGAATCAACTCGAATACGTCTGGATTCTTCTTGTGTGGCATGATGCTCGAACCGGTGGTGCACTCCTTAGGCAATTTTACGAAACCGAAGTTCTGACAGTTGAACATACAGGCGTCGAAAGCCATCTTTGCCAAAGTTCCTGCCACGGTAGCCATGGCGAAAGCCACGTTGCGCTCCATCTTTCCTCTGCCCATTTGTGCATAAACCACATTATAGTCCATGCTGTCGAAACCGAGAAGTTCGGTGGTCATGGTGCGGTTCAATGGGAATGAACTTCCATAGCCGGCAGCGCTACCCAATGGGTTGCGGTTGGTCATGCGGTAAGCAGCCTGAAGGAAGAGCATGTCATCGGCAAGTCCTTCAGCATAAGCGCCAAACCAGAGACCGAATGATGAAGGCATAGCCACCTGCAGATGGGTGTAGCCCGGCATCAGCACGTCCTTATACTGGTTGCTCTTCTGAATCAGCTCGTCGAAGAGAATCTTCACGGCGTCCACAATCTCCTTCAACTCATGACGGGTGAAGAGTTTGAGGTCTACGAGAACCTGGTCATTGCGTGATCTACCTGAATGAATCTTCTTGCCCATGTCGCCCAGTTTCTGGGTGAGCATCAGTTCTACCTGGGAATGAACGTCTTCCACGCCGTCTTCTATTACGAATTCGCCCTTGTTGGCGATGGCGTAGATGTTTTTCAGTTCGGCAAGGAGCTGGGTGAGTTCATCTTTCTCCAGGAGTCCGATGCTTTCGAGCATGGTGATGTGTGCCATACTGCCCAGCACGTCATACTTGGCGAGATAGAGGTCGAGTTCGCGGTCTCTTCCTACGGTGAATCTTTCAATTTCCTTGTTTACTTCGAAGTTCTTTTCCCAAAGTTTATGTGCCATAATTTCTTTATTTATTAATCCTGGTAAGGAATCATCGCAAGCGCATCAGCAATTTTTTCGATGCCTTCCTGCAATGGCTTCTTCACCATACCCTTGATAAACATGTTAAGTTCTGCCTTGATGGTGAGTTTCATTTTGCATGAGAACTCGCCTGTAGGGAGCAGCTGAATCCAGAAGTTGAAAGGAACAGGGCTGTTTTCTGTTTCAAACTTGATGGTCTTAGGCTCCTCGCGGTCGATGATGCGCATCTTGATTTCGCCCACCATAGGTGCTGTGATAGAGATGCTGTCGCTATCAAACTTGAGGTCCTTCAGCTTTTCCATTTCCTTTCTCTTGTCCTCAGGAATCTGGTCTTTCACCTGCTCGAAGCGGTCTTTAAGCATCTGCAGGTTGTTCAGATCGCTCAATGTACGGTAAACAGATTCCTGCTTGTGAGGAATCTGTTTGATATTACTTTCGAATGTACTTGTACTCATTATTGATGGGTCAGCTTGATTACTTCTTCCAGTTAGCTGGATCCTTGCGCCACTCGTGGAGCAGCTCTACGTCTTCCTGCTTGATATAGCCAGTCTCCAGAGCCTCTGCCACTACGTGCTCATAGTCGGTCAGAGTAACCAGCTTTACGTTAGCATCAGCAAAAGCCTTCTCGGCGATAGGGAAACCATAGGTATAGCTAGCTACCATGCCCACAATCTCGTTGCCGTTCTTGCGGAGAGCCTCTACTGCCTTGAGAGAGCTGCCGCCGGTAGAAATCAAGTCTTCTACTACCACAACCTTAGCCTTAGGGTCGAGCTGACCTTCGATGAGGTTCTGCATACCGTGATCCTTTGGTTTAGAACGAACGTATACGAAAGGCATGTTCAGTTCGTCAGCAACCAAAGCACCCTGCGCGATGGCACCAGTAGCTACTCCGGCTACAGCATCAGCCTCTGGGAACTGCTCCAGGATAGCGTGAACGAGCTCGAGCTTTACATAATTGCGGAGTTCTGGGAATGAGAGAGTCTTGCGGTTATCGCAATAGAATGGTGACTTCCAGCCAGAAGCCCATGTGAATGGATCATTAGGCTGCAACTTGATAGCCTTTACTTTCAATAACTTAGATGCGAATTCTTTCTTCAGTTTGTCCATAATCTTTAAAGGATTAAATTATTATTAATTATTTTGCAAAGGTACAATGATTTTTGCACACGGCGGCTATATTTAGGGTTAAAATGTTTTAACTCTCGGCAAAAAGGGCCTTTAGTCGTGTGCGAAACCTACAGTCAGCACGCTTATCTTCATCTTTCCGGCTGCTTTTATCAGGGTTTCCGCACAGGAGATGATGGTGGCTCCGGTGGTGCATACGTCGTCGATGATGAGGATATGTTTGCCCTCAAGTTGCGTGATGGGGTGTTCGCCCTGCCCGCCATGATAGGTTGCTGCGGCTTCAAAAACCTGGCTCACGTTTTCCAGTCTTTCCTGCCGGTTCTTGTGGGTTTGGCTTTCGCTAAACTTTTTCCTTCTTACGGCATCCTTGATGATGGTCAGATGGGTGAGTTGCTGGATGCCTTTGGCGATGAGAAGGCTCTGGTTATAGCCACGTTCTTTTTCTCGTTTTCGGGTGAGCGGGATGGGGATGATGGCGTCTATTCCGTCGAAGAACTGAATGCCTAACCCCTTCTTTGCCAGCATTCTGCCCAGATAGATTCCCATTTCAGGATGATGCATGTATTTCAGCTGGTAGACGGCTCTAGCCGATGTGGCATGGCTGATGTGATGGAAGAGAGCGCAGCAGCGTTCGATGGGAATCAGATGCCAGAAGAGTTTTGACATCTCGTTGTCGTAGGGCTGTTTCCAGGTATCGGTTCCCGGCATGCGGAACAGACATTTTATGCATATCATCTCCTCCCCGCCAGCGAGCACATTTCCGCAGATGGCGCAGGTTCGGGGGAAGAATAAATCTAATATGTCTCTTAACAGGCTGGTACGCATGGCTTTACTCTTAATTTTGAGGTTTGGATATTAAACTTGATGCTTTGCTTTAGAATTCCTCTTCGAAATCGATGTCTCCCAGATCTTCTTCCTTCATCCGGTCGATGCATTTGTGGATAACCTCCATGCTGTATCCTCTTCCCAGGGCAAAGCGGATGAGTTTCATCGAGCGTTCATAGTCGTTCTTTGCCTTGATGGTTTTATATTTGTTTTTCATCAGGGGCAGGAGGGTTTCCATATACAGGTCGTCTTCTATCTCTTCGAAGATAGGGTCGGAGATATCCTTCGGAATATGTTTCATCCACAGCGCCTGTTCCACCTTCCGGCGTCCCCACTTGTTGTATTTTATCTTGTCGTTGATAAAGAAACGTGCGAAACGTTCGTCGTCGATGAATTTCTTCTCGGTCAGGAATTCCATGTTTCTGGCGATGGCATCTTCGGGCAGTTCCCACTTCTTCATCTTGTCGATCATCTCTTGCGAGCAATGTTCGGCTTGGGTGCAGAGGGTGGTGAGCTTCAGGAGCGCCTGCTGCTCGGTCATCGGCTTTTTATACTTTGAACTTTGAGATTTGAACATGATGATTTTACTTTGAACTTTGAGATTTGAACATTGAACTTTATGATTTGCCGGCTCGCATCATTCTCTGCTTTCCGAAGGCATCTTCCTTTGTATCAATAGCTTTAAACCCCAATCCTTCCAGCATTTCCCTTGTTTCTTTTTCGTAGATAGGATTGATTTCGAAGTATAATGCACCTCCGGATTTGAGGGCAGAAGAGGCATATTCGGCGATGGCTCTGTAGAACTTCAGAGGCTCTTCATCGGGCACGAAGAGGGCGATTCCAGGTTCGTGTTCCAACACATTCTTCTCCATATCCGCTTTCTCCTTTTCGCAGATATACGGGGGATTGCTCACGATGATGTTCCATCTTCCGGCATCCGATGTTTCCGCCAACTTCAGGGCATCCTGATATTCTATTTTTACGTTACCGGCATCCAGTAGCGCAACATTTCCCTGTGCTATCTTCAAGGCATCTTCCGAAATATCCCAACCCGTAACCTCCGAGCCGCCGATGTCCAGTCCCAGCGTAATGGCGATGCAGCCAGAACCCGTACAGATGTCCAGGATGCGGATGGTGTTTTCTTCCTTCTCTCCTTCCGTAATCCCTTTGTTTTCAGTCGCATCTTTTTCTATCCACTCGCAGAGTTCCGCCGTTTCGGGTCTCGGAATCAGCACGCCCGGCTCTACATGGAAGGTTCTTCCTGCAAAGTCAGCTTCTCCCAGAACATACTGTACAGGTTCGCCTTTTTGCAATCTTCTGATAATTTCTTCCAGTTTTCTTTCTTCATCTGCAGATAATTCATTAACTTTGCCGCAGATTATGTCGGTCAGCGTCATTCCGTACTTCACATCGAGCACGGTGCGGACGATAGCCTGTGCTTCGCCCGCCTCATATAGAGTGGTAATGGATTGCCAAAGTTGTTGATACGTTTTCATCTCTAAATCGTATATTATGATTTGATTTGAGAGCAAAGGTACGACATTTTATCGAAAAGTAAGTAAAAAACGAAGAAAAGTTTTAGATATGGAACAAAATAATGTTTCTTTTCAGAATGTGAAGACGGGCGAACCGTTGTCGCAAAAGGAAATAGACGAAATGTTTATGCGCCGCTGTCTGCAGCTGGCGAAAAACGGAAGAGAGAATGCCAAACCCAATCCGATGGTGGGAGCCGTTATCGTGAGTGGGGATGGCAGAATCATAGGCGAAGGCTATCATGTAAGATGCGGAGAAGGGCATGCTGAAGTCAACGCCTTTGCATCTGTTAAGCCCGAGGATGAGCATCTGTTAAGCCAAGCTACCATCTATGTGAGTCTCGAACCCTGCTCTCATTACGGCAAGACGCCGCCTTGCGCCGATTTGATTGTAAGAAAAGGAGTAAAGCGATGCGTTTGCGGCTGCGTAGATCCCTTTGCCAAGGTTCAGGGCCGCGGTATCCGCAAGATTCGCGAGGCAGGCATCGAAGTAACAGTAGGCGTTCTGGAGGCGGAATGTCTCGAACTCAACAAGCGCTTCATCACCTTCAACACCCATCAGCGTCCTTACATCATCCTGAAATGGGCGCAGACCGCGACTGGCTTTCTTGACAACGGGGGTAGGGGTATGGCTATTTCCTCGCCTTTCACCAAGATGCTCTCCCACAAGTTGCGTGCTGAGAACGATGCCATCCTCATAGGCCGCGTAACCGATGAACGCGACCACAGTCAGCTCAACGTTAGAGATTGGAGCGGCAACGACCCGATGCGCCTGGTCATCGACCGTCATCATCCTTGTTTCGAAGGTCTGGATTTCTCACGGGGCAAGACGGAAGTGTTGCAGCAAATCATGCAGTACTTATATAATAATAAGGTACAGTCGCTTATAGTAGAGGGCGGCGCCATCACCCATCAGGCATTCCTCGATGCTGGACTTTGGGATGAAATCAGGGTAGAAACGTTGTTATCCACATCTGTGGAAAACGTGGTAACTGCCGGAACACCAGCGCCTATGCTTCCTCATAACGTCCGGTTAATCAGCCACGAGGCGTATGATGGAAACATCATCAATACCTATGAGCGGATGTAATCTTCTCATAGATTTGCTTTTCCCTTCGGCCAGCGATTTTCAATTCACAGATGACACAGATTTAGTGGCGTATGCCCAATTCAACATTCAACATTCAACACTTAACATTCAAGAAAATGAGTAACAGATTTACATCGCGTCTGAGTAATGACGACGATTTCAAGCGAGACGAACTGATACGTAAGATAGAGCATTCGGTAGAGCAGATGACGCTCTCAGAACTGGAAGCCCTGTCTTATGATATGTTTACCAAGGGTTATATGGAGGATTATTAGAAAATGTCGGGAACAGCTGAAGCGAGAACCGGAAATAGCCAACTGGCAAAATATAAATAGCTAACTGGCAAAACGTAAACAGCCGACTAGCGCAAGAGTCGCTAGTCGGCTGTTTTACTGGAACAGTTATCGAAACCTCCTTTATTTTGTTTTCGTATAGGCATCCTGCCAAATACTCTTCACTCTTCACCAAAAGCCCCGAATCCCCTGTGTTTATCGGCATTCTGAGGGGTGAAGAGTATTCGGGCACTCTTCACCTACTCTTCACCACTCTTCACCCTTCAGTTCTGGCTGATTTGCAATCCTTCGATCTGTCTTTCGCATCTGTTTCCGTTCCTGAAGGTGAAGAGTGGTGAAGAGTGGGTGAAGAGATAAAAACAACTCTTCACCCCTCGGAATGCCGATAAACACAGGGGTTTCCGTCCGAAAGGTGAAGAGTGAAGAGTATTTTGATGATAGCTTCGTTTATTTCTTAAACAGTCTTTGTTTTCACCTTCCAGACGATGCAAGTCATTAAGACAGACATCAGGGCTGCACCAATCTGAAATGTGGCGAAGTTGAGTGACAAGGAAGAGAACTCTGTATTGAAGGTGAAAAAGGAGTTCGTAAAAAGGAAAGCAAGTGGCTAAAACGCAAATTAAAAGGTGTAATAAAGATGAAATAATCACAGAAAATCCTCTTTTCTGATCATTTTGTCGTTTTGATGGTGTCTTGCTTTTCCAGATAGAATGTAACATGGTAACCGGAGAGACAGTTGCCGGATAGTCCCAGTTCGATGTTCTGCATCATCAGCATCTGGCGGGAGAGAGAGAGTCCGATGCCTGTGCCGGATGATTTGGTGGTGAAGAACGGGATGAAGATTTCCCGTGCCACATCGGCAGGAATCGGTTCGCCGTTGTTGCTGAACAGCAGGATAGGGTGGTCGTTCCTGCTCATGCGGACGTCGATGTCGGTGGCATGGGCTTCGATGGCATTCTTGGTGAGGTTGATGAATACCTGGCGCAGCATGTTGTGGTCGGCCTCCAGCGTGGCATTCTGGGGGAGGGAAAAGTGCCAGCTAAGGTCGGGATAGAGCGCCTTGATGCTCTCCAGGAAAGAGACGAGCGGAAGGGGTTCTACGACGGGAGCCTGGAGCTGGGTGAGCTTGCGGTAGCTATCCACGAAGTTGGTGAGCGACTTGCTGGTGTCGTGAATCGCCTGAATGCCTTCCTCGTATTCACTACCCTTGATCTGCGGGTTGCTGAGATAAGCCTGGCAGATGCTGGAGATGGGAGCCGTAGCGTTCATGATTTCGTGGGTAAGCACACGGGTCAGCTTTTGCCATGATTCCACTTCGTGTCTGGCTACGAAGCGGGCAATATCGCCCTGCATGTCGTTGAGTGCCTGCTGCAAGGCTCTTTCGCCTGGCAGCAAGCCCGAAGTGGGGAGGCGGAAGGCGTAATCGCCATTTCTTACAGCCTCACGCATCAGAAAAGCACGCGCCTTCAGCCTTCGCTGATGGCGAAAGAACAGATAGATGAGGCTGCCCAGGATGAAGCAGATTCCACCTATTAAATATATAATCTTGATAATAATCATAAAATTGCTCTAATACATTTGTCTCTTAACTTCCTCCTAACTTCTCTTAACTTCTTAAACTTCCCTTTCCAAAAGTCATCTCTTCAGTTTTGCGTAAAGGGTTTGTCGGGTGATGCCGAGCATTTCGGCGGCACGAGAGATATTGCCGTGGCATTTATCCACGACCTTCCGGATGTAATCGTTCTCAAAATTTTCTAAGGTTGCCACTTCCGTATTGTTGTCGATGGCATCCTTGAGTACCCTTATCAGTTCGTCATTATCCCAGGGCTTGGTGACGAAATCGGCGGCTCCGCTTTTCAATCCCTTGATGGCAAGCTGCACGTCGGCAAAGGCGGTGATGAGTACCACGGGGATGTGGGCGTGGAGCCGGCGGAAGGTGCGGAGCCAGAGCAAGCCGTCCTGACCGCTGTTTACGCCGAGTGAGAAGTTCATGTCGAGCAGGATGAGATTTACCTGCTCCTGTTGCAGCAACATGGGGGCGGTATCGGGGCGGGGCAGGGTGAGAATCCGTTCGAACGTATTGCCCAGACAAATCTTCAGCGCCGTGAGTATCGACGGATTATCGTCGATGACAAGTATTGTTCCGTATTTCATCTATTTGTGTTCTGTTATATCTTTTGTTTGCAAAAGTACACTTTTTTCTTGAAATAGCCAACAAAATGGAATGTGATGTGTGATTATCATACAGAAAAGTGTATGAATTTCATACAATCCACTTGCCGCTGGCTTCTGGTCTTTGGCAGAATCAAAAGGAATGGCTACCTTTGCATCAGAAAAAATAATGAAACAACAGATATGAAAAGTTATTTTAAGTTCTTATCACGCAACAAGCTCTATACGGCTATCGAGGCTTTCGGACTCTCGATAGCCTTGGCTTTTGTGATGATTTTGGTATCCTACGCCTTCATGGAGTATCGGGTGGGCACGCATCAGCCAGATGCCAAGAATCTCTATGTGCCTGGTTCGGGCGATTACCTTGGCATGACCTTGGGTACGGCTAAGGAGTTCTTTCCTTCCATCCCGGAAATCAAGGAATGGACCCGATTTAGCGATTATTATACAGACAAGGGTGCTGTGGTGGATGGTCAATACTTCCATGTGCAGGCACGTGCCATAGATCCTAACTTCTTGGATATGATGGGAATGAAGTGCAGGGGATGCTCCGCTCATCGTGTGCTCACGGATAAGCACCAGGCCCTTATCTCCGAGTCTTTTGCCAAGAGGGCTTTTGGCAATACGAATCCTATCGGGCAGGTCGTTAAGTGCGACACGCTGCAATTCAAGGTAGTGGGCATCGTGGATGATTTTGGCAGGGAAGACTTGCTGGAACCCACCGACATCTTTGTTTCCATGAAATTTAAGGACGCAGATTTGTATCCGATGGATCAGTTTGGCGAGGTTGTTACCATCGTCCGATTGGCAGATGGCGCTGACCCAGAAAAGGTGAATGCCACGTTGCTCAATAAATATATGGGCTATTGGAAGAAATGGTGGAGTCGTGAGAAGACGACTGGCAGTTTCTTGTGGGGTTCTAGCTTGGTGCGCTGGGATAAGTTGTATTTTTCAGATATTACATGCTCGCATGTCCGTCATGGCAGCAAGACCTTGGTCAATGTCCTTTTGATTGTGGCACTCGTCCTCTTGCTTTCTGCCATCTTCAATTACATCAATCTCACCGTGGCGCAGATAGGCAATCGAGCCAAGGAGATGGCTACCCGCCGCCTGTTGGGTGAGTCGGTACTGGGTGTGGTATTGCGCTATATCAAGGAGGCTGCACTCTTCACGGCAGGTTGCTTCTTGCTGGGCATTTTGCTGGCTTGGGCATTCACACCTTTATTTAATAGCATCTTGGATACGAAGATTTCGCTCTTCTCTTCGCCTGCCGTTTGGGGATGCCTGTTGGTGGCTTATCTCGTTATCTCCTTGCTGTCGGGCTTGTTCCCAGCCATCGTGGTGTCTCGTTTCAATCCGATAGATGTGGTGAAGGGCACCATCCGCTTGCGCAGCAAGATGTGGTTTAGCAAGATATTCATTGTGGCACAGAGCGTTATCAGTATGTCGCTAGTGGTGATGGCTATCACGATGATGCTCCAGATGCGCCATCTCGCCAACATACCTTTGGGTTATCAAACAAAAGATATCCTCTGCGTATCCACCACCTTCGGGTTTGATAATGTGGACGTCAGAAACGCGGCGTTGATAGCGAGATTGAAATCTCTGCCTGAGGTGGAGGAGGCTACGGCTATCGGCAACAATCCTGTCATCAGCTTTGCTAATGGAGTGCATGATGAGAAGGGAGAAAATATAGCGTTCTTGCGATTGAGCGTATTGGATTCCATAGCGATGAAGATGATGGGCTTCAAGGTGCTGGAGCGATATTCTGACCCAACGCCAGGCAAAATCTGGGTTAGCGAGGAAGCCAAGCGAACCTTTGGCGTATCGAGCAAGAAACCATATTTCGGTAATCGTGAAGGCAAGCCGGAATATGAGGTTTGTGGCGTTGTGAAAGATTTCCACTGTGGCGATGCTCTTGATGAGTTCAAATCTGACAAATTTGGAAATCATAATGCGATACGTGTTCCTTCTAATCATGATGTGCTTTGGACCATCTTGGTGCAGACTCGTGGCGACCATGCCCAAGCCTTGGCTGCTATCCAGAGTGCCTGCAAGCAAGTGGCTAAGGAGCAGTTGGGCGTGCCTACCGACATGGATACGGAGTATCTGGACGACACCTTGGCGGATGCTCTCAAGGAGAAGCACAACATGATGGTGCTCATCATCACCTTCATGGGCATCTCCATCTTGATTTCCGCCCTCGGCTTGTTTGGCATGTCGGTATATTATGGCAATCAGCAGCGCCGCCAGATAGCCCTGCGCAAGGTGATGGGAGCCTCGGTGGCTGATGCGGCATGGCAACTGTCCAAGCGATTCCTCATCACATCGTGTGTGGCTGTGGTCATCGCCATCCCATTGTGTGTCAAGCTGATGCAGGAATACTTGATAGGTTTCAAATTCCGCATCGATTTCCCATGGTGGGCATTGGTGGCAGGAGCCATCTTCACCTTGGTATTAGCCCTGGTATCCGTCTTCAGCTATACCCTGCGCACAGCCCTGGAGAATCCGATAGACAGCATCAAGATGGAATAGCATGATGAGCTAAGTAAACACTTAACATTTAACACTTAACATTTAACATTGGAAAAGATGATACGTACAGAGAATTTAACGAGAATATTTCGTACAGAAGAGATAGAGACCATCGCCCTGAACGGCGTGAACATCAATGTAGAGGATGGCGAGTTTGTAGCCATCATGGGACCTTCGGGATGTGGCAAGTCTACCTTGCTCAACATCCTCGGCTTGCTCGATACACCTACCGAGGGTAAGTATTGGCTGGGCGATGAGGAGGTAGGACATCTCAAGGAGCGTGAGCGCACGGCTTATCGCAAGGGTCGCATCGGTTTCGTCTTTCAGAATTTCAATCTGATAGATGAGTTGACGGTAGAGGAGAACATCGACCTGCAGCTCAAATATCTAGGCATTGGCAAGGCGGAACGCAAGGAGCGAGTGCTCGACATCCTGCGCAAGGTAAAGCTCAGTCATCGTGCCAAGCATTATCCTCATCAGCTCTCCGGAGGTCAGCAGCAGCGTGTTGCGATAGCTCGTGCCGTGGTGGGCAAGCCTAGCATCATCCTTGCCGATGAGCCTACGGGTAATCTCGATTCCAAGAATGGTATGGAGGTGATGCAGTTGCTCAGCGAGCTGAACGAGGAGGGAACCACCATCGTGATGGTGACGCACTCCAAGCACGATGCTACCTACGCCAGTCGCATCATCAATCTGTTTGATGGACAAGTGGTGGATGCGATGAATGATCAGCTTTAAGCTGCGGTTTCTGTCCAACAATTAGACGGTGGTGTCTAATTGTTGGACAGTTTGTTTAATGAGAGTTTTTATTTAATGGTTTGATTATCAGGAGAAATGCTGTTTTGGCACGGCTCTTGTTCTTATCATGCCAAAATGAAGAAGATTATGAAAAGAATAGGAATATTGATAGGATGGCTGGTCTGGACGGCTGGCGTCTCGGCACAGAGCTGGAGCCTTGATGACTGCATGAAATACGCCGTGGAGCACGCCACGGAGGTGAAGCGGGAGGTGGTTAACGCCCGCCAACGCAAGCAGGATTACCAGCATGCTGTGGCAGGATTCCTGCCTACCGTAACGGGCGGCGTACAGGGACAGTATGCCTGGGGACGAAACATCGACCCGGAAACCAATACTTATAATAATGTAACGACATTCAACAACTATTATCAACTTTATGCCGAACTGAATGTCTTCGATGGTTTCGCCACCATCAACGCCTTGAAGCAGGCTAAATTGAGCCGGGATTATTCAGCCACGGCGATGCAGAAGATTCAGGACGACCGGGCCATCGACGTGATGCAGAAATATGTGGATGCTGCCTATGCTGAGGCAAGCATTCAGATAGCAAGCGAGAAACTGAACGAAAGCAAGCGGATGCTGGCTAAAATGCAGCGCCTGTATGAACTGGGCGAAAAGGGGCGCCCGGATGTGGTGCAGATGGAATCGCAGGTGGCAGAAGATGAATACAATCTTACGCATCAGGAGAATGTGGCAAAACAGAGTCTGCTCGCCTTGAAATCCGCGATGAATTTTCCGGTGGATGAAGAGCTGAAAATTCTGATTAAAGAGGAGCAGAATTTGAAGCTAACGTCTGATAATAAAGAGGTTTCTGAATCTGGAGTAAACTACGAAACCGTTTACCAGGGTTTCCAAAATATCTCTCCCGATTTGAAGTCGGCAGAATACGAAGTGGAGCGGGCACGGTATGATTACAAGATTGCAAAAGGCAGATTGCTGCCATCACTCTCTCTCGGTGGCGGCATTTCTACCAATTATTATAAGAATCTCTCTCAGAAAGGGCAATACGATGGGTTTGCCTCGCAGTTTCACAACAACCAGGGCGAATACCTCGCGTTGACCCTTTCCATACCTTTTTATAATAGCGACCGATGGCACAGCGTGAAGAAGGCACGCAACGACTGGCAACTGGCACAGGTGAACCTGGAGGAAACCCGTCGCAAACTTCACGACCAGATAGCCCAGGCGGTAATGGATGCAGAGGGTTACGCCAAGGAGTTGCATCAGATGCAGAAGAAGGTGACCTCCGATTCGCTCGCCTATCACATGTCGAGCCGGAAGTTTGAGGAAGGAATGCTTTCCACCTTCGATCTTCATACCGCAGCCCAGACGCTTCTGGAAAGCAGAATCAAGGAACTCCAGATGCAGTTGCTGCTCATTATCAAACAGAGATTGGTTGCTTATTATCAGGGAGAAAATTTAATAAGATAAATTATGGATATAAAGATAGAAAAGAAAAAATATCTCGTGCCTCGCAAGTATTGGGCATGGATTGGCGGAGGAGCGGTTTTGATCGCAGTCCTCATTTGGTTGGGATTGAGCAATTTCTCTTCCACCCTGAAGGTGGACAGGAAGGGATTGAGCATCGGAACCGTGGAGAAGGCGCAGTTCAACGATTATGTTTCGGTAGATGGACAGGTGGTTCCTATCTCCGTGGTGCAGATCAGTTCCGAGGAAGGTGGTATTGTTCTGGAGAAAGTGGTGGATGAAGGCGCCCACGTAAACAAGGGCGATGTGATCGTGAAACTGAGCAATTCGAATCTCGACTTGGAAATTCTGAATGCCGAAAGCGAACTTGCCGAAAAGCAGGACATGCTTCGCAATACCCAGATTTCGATGGAGCAGGACCGCCTGAACAATAGCAACGAGGAACTGTCGCTTTCGCAGGATGTCATTACCAAGCGCCGTTCCTATCAGCATCAGGAGGCGTTGCACAAGGAAGAACTCAATTCGCGCGAGGAGTATCTCAAGGCAAAGGAAGATTACGACCTTGCCGTCAAGAAGCATGCGCTCATCAGCAAGCGATTGAAGAAGGATGCACAGCTCCGCCGTTCGCAGATGGATCAGATGGGCGATAATCTGGAAGCCATGCAGAAGAATGTGCAGCTGGTTCGCCAGCGCAAGGAGAAGCTGAACATCCGTAGTACCATTTCGGGCGAAATCGGCTTGCTCGATGTGGAGCTGGGACAGAGCATTCAGGCAGGACAGAAGATTGGCGTCATCAACGACCTCAGCGATTTCAAGGTGCAGGCGCAGGTGGATGAGCATTACATCGACCGGGTAAAACCGGGGCTCACAGCCACTTTCGACCAGAACGGCAAGCATTATCTCCTGCAGGTTCGCAAGGTTTATCCCGAGGTAAGAGATGGCAGGTTCCGTATCGACTTCATCTTCAAAGGTGTTCGCCCTGGCAATATCCGAACCGGTCAGACTTATTATGTAGATTTGCAGCTCGGTCAGTCTAAGCAGGCAATAATCATCCCTAAAGGCACGTTTTATAGTGTAACGGGTGGTCAATGGATCTTTGTATTAGACAAGAGTGGCAAGAAGGCTTATCGCCGAAAGATAACCATCGGTCGCCAGAATCCTCAGTATTATGAGGTAATTGAGGGCTTGGAGCCGGGTGAGCAGGTTATCGTTAGCGGCTATGAAGCCTATAAGGATAATGATGTATTAGTTTTTAATTAGTAGTGATTAGTTAGTAGTGATTAGTGATAAATTGGGCTAACGCCCTAGAAACAGGATATTTGATATGAATCATATTATTAACGCATTCAAGAATCTGCCTCGAAGGGGTCAGCACAATTTCGTGAAGATCTTGTGTCTGGCGCTTGGATTGGCAATCAGTTCGGTAATTATTGCCGAGATTTATTTCGAGCAGACTTACGATACGTATTTCCCAGGATGGGAAAGAACGTATCTGATTTCGGAAGTGGGTACTAACCATGGCGAAACCATGGAGTTTACCAATACTTCAGGAGCCACCGCCCAAGGTGTAAAGCAATATGCGCCTATGGTGGAAGCTGCTACCAGTACTCACTATTTTTATGATGATGCCCAATGCAAGATGGAAGACCAGAACATCATTTCTGCCAATATCAGGATGGCAGACAGTTGTTTCTTTGATGTCTTTCCACAGAAGATATTGATAGGCAAGGCTAAACAGATTCTATCCCAACCCTTATCCTGTCTCATCGATTCAGAAACGGCAGCAAAGATTGGCGGTAATGTTGTAGGTAAGCATTTCACGCTTTCTAATTATCCGGGAACCACTTTTACCATCTATGGTGTTTTCGAAACGTTTCCCTGGGGGTCTTCCTTTCATGGTACGCAGATGATTCTGTCGAGGTGTAGTGTGCCATACGTATATTCCTACGATGGAAGAGCCCAATGGGTGGGAAATGATTCCTATAGGTCCTACATCCGGTTGGCCAAGGGGCATGAGGCAAAAGAACTCAAGCCTTACGTGAATAAGATGCGAGAGGATCATTTCCCTTTGAAGGAGATGAAGAATATGGGAATAGAACTGAACTATGATTTCACGGTATTGAGCGATGTTTACACCCAAGACCCTTATGTCAAGAAGATGGGATGGATTATGGGAATTATCGCTTTTGTCCTCCTCTTCACTTCTGTGATGAACTATCTGCTTATAATCGTGGGAAATCTCGTGGGTCGTTCTCGCGAAATGGCTGTCCGTAAGTGCTATGGTGCCGAATCGAAGAACATTCATGCCATCATTTTCTCTGAGGCTTTGGTGCATGTGGGACTGTCGGTTGTTCTTGCTGCAGGTCTTGTATTCCTTTGCAAGGGAACCATCGAAAACTTCCTCTCTGCTCCGGTAAGCACGTTGGTGCTTAATCGTGGCAGTTGGATATTGGTGGCTATCTGTATTCTGGTACTGCTGGTTGGCGGCTTGTTGCCAGGTTGGCTTTACAACAAGATTCCTGTAGCCATCGCTTTCCGTGGCTATAATGAGAATCGCAACCGTTGGAAACTTGGTTTGTTGGGTGTCCAGTTCGTTATTTCTGGTTTGCTGTTCAGTTTGCTTTACATCGTGAATGGTCAATACCAGCTGATGTTGGGGCTCAATCCTGGGTATGATTACGATCATGTGGCTATTGTTTCGGTAGATGCCAGCAATAGAGACCAGCGCAACCAATGTCTGGCAGAAGTCAGACGGATGCCGAATGTCAAGGATTGCAGCTCGACTTTTAATGTTCCGCTCGATGGGTATGATCGTAGTGGAAATATGGTTGGAGTACCTGGCGACGAGAAGAATACCTTTAATATCATGGAGATGTCGGGAGTGGACGACAATTTCTTCAAGATGCTGAATATTCCTATCGTTCAGGGTTCTTTCTTTACGGAAAGAAATGACAGTTGCCGACAGGTTATTATTGATGAACGAGGTGCTGAGAAACTCATCAAAACGTGGCATTGGAAGGATGGCGTAGTTGGCAAGCAAATTACCTGTACGGGACATGATAATAATATCTTTACCATTTGTGGCGTGTGCAGGAATATTCGCTGGGGTGCTGTGGAAACCGAGGGTGATGGAATGAATGAATTTCCTGACTTGTATTTCTATTCAGCCAAGACGGCTTATTATATGTTGGTTAAGTTTAAAGAACTAAGGGATGAATCGTTGTCAGAGTTGCAATCGAAGGTGCAGGCGATGTATCCGAACAATAAGGTCATCGTGAAGAGTTATGCTTCAGAATTGGCTAACCAGTACGCTTCCCAGCTCAATTTCCGCAACGGAATCTTGGTTGCCGGCATCGTGACGATGATTATCGCCCTCTTCGGATTGGTGGGTTATACGAGTGATGAGGTGAACCGCCGCCGCAAGGAGATTGCAATAAGAAAGGTGAACGGAGCGAAGGTGAAGGATATTCTTCGCATCTTCCTGAAGGACATTATGAAGATTGCCTTGCCTTGCATCATCGTGGGCGACTTGGGGGCTTGGCTGATAGCCAGACAATGGCTCATGTCGTTTAGCGAGAAGATTACGATGACGCCTTTGCTGTTTATCGGCGTTACCATCATCTTGCTCGTCATCATCGGGCTTTCCGTCGTCATCAACTGCTACAAGGTGGCGAACGGTAATCCTGTGAAATATCTCAAGGATGAATAAAATTAAAAGTAAAAAGATAAAAAAGTAAAAAGATAAGAAAATGCTTAAAATAGAGAATCTTTGCAAGTCATTCCGCACAGAAGATGTGGAGACGATTGCTTTAAATAACGTATCTTTCACAGTAGAAGATGGCGAGTTTGTTGCCATTATGGGACCATCAGGTTGTGGCAAATCCACCTTGCTCAACATCCTCGGTTTGCTCGACAACCCAACTTC
This sequence comes from Segatella copri, assembly GCA_021640525.1. GTDB lineage: Bacteria > Bacteroidota > Bacteroidia > Bacteroidales > Bacteroidaceae > Prevotella > Prevotella copri_S. The sequence continues at coordinate 6,865 of JAJXBQ010000011.1, read as the reverse complement.
GGGAAAATATTTCCTGGGTAATCACGAGGTGGCAAACCTGAAGGAAAAGGAGCGCACGGATGTGAGAAAGGGAGAAATCGGATTTGTGTTCCAGAGCTTCAATCTGATAGATGAATTGAATGTAGAGGAGAACATCGAGCTTCCTCTTACCTACCTCAACATTCCGAAGGCAGAGCGCAAGGCAAAGGTGCAAGCGATTATGAAGCGAATGGCCATCAGCCATCGTGCCAAGCACTTCCCTCACCAGCTTTCTGGTGGTCAGCAGCAGCGAGTAGCTATCGCCCGTGCCGTGGTCTTCGGTCCGAAGCTCATCCTAGCCGATGAGCCTACGGGTAACCTCGATTCCAAGAATGGAGCCGAGGTAATGCATCTGCTTACCGAGCTGAACCACGAGGGCACCACCATCGTCATGGTAACGCATAATGAGCATGATGCCAAGATAGCCCATCGCACCATCCGCCTGTTTGATGGACAGATTGTGGAGGCAGAGGGCAATCTGCTTTAGGCTTCTGTCACTTCTGAGGGGCATCCGATGCTTTGTTAGAAGAGAAATGTCATAAATCGCTTGGTATTAGCCTCTTTCTGCTTCAGCTCTTCTTCCATTCTCTGTATTGCCATCTTGAAGAAGAAGCGGATGAGGTGCTCGTCGGTTGCTTCCGTACGAATCATACGGAGGACAGAAATGTATTCCTGTCGGGCTTCGGATGGGATGATGAGGAGAGGATGATTCAATCTTAAGAGAATGTAGTTGCTGATGAGTCGTCCTGTTCTTCCATTCCCATCACGGAAGGGATGAAGATATTCGTAGAAGCCATGGAAGCGGGCGGCAAGAATCATGGGATGAACGGCAGCCGAAACGATGGCTTTTTCGGTAGATTCCAACAGCTTGGGAACTCTGGCGATGAGTTCTTCGTGATCGCCAAATACCGTATCGCCTGCTGCCATGTCTGTGGTGGTGTATTCGCCCGGAATGGCTTCTGGAGAACGGTAGGAAAGCGTGTGGTTGGTAACCCGTCTGTTAATTTCTTTCAGAAGATTCTCGTCGAGTGGATGCTGCGTGTTTTGCATCATGTACTCAAAGGCTTCAAAGTGGTCGAGCATTTCGAAAGCCTCGAAAAGAGTCTTTCCGGCAGGAATCATCCCCAGGCCTTTCTCCTTCAGTTCCCGGGTATCATCTACGGAGAATGAATTGCCTTCAATGGCGCACGAAAAAGTAGAGAAGAGTACTTCATTATATTTGATGTACTCTTCTCTATCCATTTTATTGATGATAAGGATTTGATATTTGCGTCTCAAATCCTCGTATTCCTTGATTTCCTTTTCGAATGCCATAATCTTCTGTATTTGTGGGGACAAAGATACGATTTTTATGGATAAACACCAAACTTTTCTCTCAAAAAATGTGTTTATGTTATGGGATGATGATGCGGAAGGTGGTGATTCCCTGTGTCTTGTCCTGATGGAGCGAGAGGCTGCCGCCGCTTACTCGCATGATCTGGCGGGAGAGGGAGAGACCGATTCCGCTTCCTTCCGGCTTCGTGGTGAAGAACGGGATGAAGATGTGGGAGGCTACATCTTCGGGGATGAGACCGGCGTTGTTGCTCACGTCGATGATGATGGATTCCTGGGCATTGGCGTAGGCTTTGAGACGGATAAATGCCTTCTCGCTTGCCACGGATTGCAAATCTGCGGAGCGGCATTCCTGCTTGTCTTCTCTTTCCTTTTCCCTGAAAGCTTCTACGGCATTCTTCAGAAGATTTGTTACTACGTGAGAGAGGAGGCTCTCATCGGCGTAGGCCAGCAAATCTTTGGGAGAAACCGAAATCTCTACTTCGTGGTTGCAGAGCAGCGCCATTCTTTCCAGGAATGGTTCCACATAGAAGAGAGCAGGCTGAGGCTGGGGAACATGGGTGAAGCGGCGATAGTTGTTGACGAAAGCCAACAGCTCGGTTCCTGTTTTGTGGATGGTTTCCAAGCCTTGCTTCAGGTCTTTATCCTCTGTAACCCGGGTAAGCAGAGTTTCGCTCAACGAAGTAACCGGTGTGATGGTATTCATGATTTCATGGGTCAGCACACGAATCAGTTTGATCCAAGAATCCACCTCCTGATTGCTCAGCTCGTGGCTCACGTCGCTCAGGGCGATGATGCGCACGTGCTTGTCTTTCAGCATGGCTTGCGTCTCATGCTTTGCCAGGTGTTCATCCTTCAGTTTCCCTTTTACCTGGTTCATGTGGGTAAGCACATCCGTATCGAGCAACCGGAGGGCTGCCTGGTTGTGCTGCAGGATGTTGTCGTGGCTATCCACCACCAGGATGCCCGTATCTACCGCATTCAGAATCTGCTCGTAATATTTCTCCCGCTCCATCTGCTCCTCTCTCGTATGCTGCAGGAAGAGCTTGATGCGGTTGAGGGATTTGTGCAGAATCTTATCCTCCTTAAACCCCTTCTCCGTGGGAAAGTTGAAGGAGAAATCCCCATTATCTATCGCATCAAAAAGGAAGGTTACCTTCTTGATGTTCCGGCGATAGTGGCGGTAGAGGCGAATGTAACCCACTATAGCCACTAGCAAAAGCACGATAATAATCACCTTATTAATATCCATACCTCAAAAACTATAGAATTCTTCACTCTTCACTTTTCGTTCTTCACTTAAATTCCATATCGCTTAATCTTATTGTAAAGCGTCTGGCGGGAAATGCCCAGTCTTGCAGCTACCACCGACAGATTGCCTTCACATTCCCTGATGGTTTTCTCTATCATTCGGCTCTCCATCTCGTCGAGCGTTTGAACCTCTTCCAGGGGTTTTTCTTTTCTCTGCTGGTTTCCGCCGTCAATATCTTCGGCAGAAATCAATCCGCCGTCAGATAGAATCACGGCTTTCTCGATGGCGTGCTGAAGTTCACGTATGTTACCGTACCAAGGCAAACTGGTAAGTTTTTTCTCAGCCTCTTCCGAAAGACGGAGATTCACCTTATTATATAAATCGCCATATTGACGGAGGAATCTTTCTGCCAATGGAACGATGTCTGATTTTCTCTGTCTCAGAGCAGGCAATTCCAGATGGATGGTGTTGATGCGATAGAGCAGATCCTCTCTGAATTCGCCATCGTTTACCATCTGCTGCAGGTTGCGGTTGGTGGCGCAAACCAGACGTACGTTGATAGGAATCTGCGTACTTCCGCCCACTCTTACGATGCTTCTGCGTTGCAGGGCGGTAAGGAGTTTTGCCTGAAGACCATAGGATAAGTTTCCTATCTCATCCAGGAAGATGGTACTGCCGTCGGCAAGCTCAAACTTGCCCGGTTTATCTACCTTAGCATCGGTAAAGGCACCTTTCACATGACCGAAGAGTTCACTCTCGAAAAGGGTTTCCGTGATGGCTCCCATATCCACAGGCAGCATTTTCTTTCCACATCTTGTGGATAAACGATGTATCTCGTTGGCTAACACCTCTTTACCCGTTCCGTTTTCTCCCGTAATGAGGATATTCGCATCGGTTGCGGCAACTTTTTCCACAATACTTCTCAAATTGTTCATAACTTCGCTATCTCCCCAATACATAGCGCTTTGTGCATCTTTTCCACCAGGTTTTCCACCATTCCTGTTGATAACGTTATCCACAGCCTTGTTCTTATCCCTAGCCTCTACCAGCGTACGTATCATCTTCTCGTTTTCGAAAGGCTTCACGATGAAGTCGGCGGCACCTTCCTTGATGCCTGTTACGGCAAGTTGGATGTCGGCATAGGCGGTAAAGAGCACCACCTCAGTTTTCGGACTGAGGCTCTTGATTTCCCTGAGCCAGTACAATCCCTCGTTTCCCGAATTGATTCCGCTGGAGAAGTTCATGTCGAGCAGCACCACGTCGGGGTGCTCCTCTCTCAGCTTGGCTGGGATGGAGTTAGGGTTGGCGATGGTGATGATGCCATCGAATATGGGTTCCAGCAGCATCCTTACCGTAGTAAGAATGTTGCGGTTGTCATCAACAATCAATATCGTTCCTTGTTTCTTAATCATGGTGCAAAGTTACGAAATATCATAGAAAAGTAGTAATGTTTGTCTAATAATTAGACGAAAAAATGCCGATAATGGCGCCAAAAGTTGCTTTTCTGGTAGCTTTTGGCACCCTTATCGGCACTTGTTTATTCAAAATTCTGATTCCTGATGAGGAATTGCTTATTCCAAAAGGGGAGTTACAGCTCTATCGGAACCACTATCTTTATGCTGAAGTTGCGGCCCATATTGTAAACGCCTCTTCTGCCTGTAACCTGGTTTACGTCAAGATACTTCAGACGGCTCAGGTGGCTCTGGTAAGCACGGTTGGTAAGGTTCTCGCCCGAAAGATAGAGCGAGAGAAGGCGCTTGCCATGGAGCTTCACGTCGGTACCGGCATACATATTTAATAAGGTGTACGATGGCGTAGCGGTCTCCGTCTCGTTGGCTGCGAAATAATGGTTCTGGCGAAGATTGCAATCCATCTGCAGCTTAACGAAGAGATGGTCGAAAATCTTGCCGTCGCAGACAAACTCATACCTTACATCCGAAACCCAGCGAGGGGCAGGGGTGAATGGCAGATACTTTGATTCGGATGGCTGATGCAACTGAACCGAGTTGACATACGAGAAGGTGTTGCCGAAATGCAGACGCTCCACAGGATGGATGTCGATGCTCGCCTCACCACCCAGAATGCGGGCGTCGCCCGATGTAAACTGATAGGCTGGCGTGTCGTCGATAAGGACAGGCTGATTGTTCTCATCTGCCAACTTCTCGCTGTAGATGTAATGGTTGATGCGATTGGCAAATAGCGAGAGTTCTGCCGAAATGATAGGCGAAGAATAATCCAGACCGAGGTCGAATTGCCAACTGTTCTCCGGCTTCAGGCTGGTATTTCCCAATTCGTATCGCTGCGTTCCCTCGTGCACACCATTAGATGATAATTCGCTGATGTTGGGAGCACGGAATCCTCTTGCCAGGTTCAGTTTCAGATTGAAATCGGGCAGGATTTCGTAAGCCAAGCCGATGCTTCCGGTTACTCCCTCAAAGCTGCGTTTAAAGGCTTGGAAGCGGAAAGAATCATTCGATTCAGAACTATGCGAATCTGCATCATCTTCTTCTCTCAAAGCCTCGCTGTGCAGATGGCGATGATCGTATCTGATTCCGCCGCTCAGGTTCAGCTTGCCTATCTCCTTGCTCATCGTGGCAAATATACCATAATCGAAGAGATGATAGGCTGGAATCAGAAATTCAGAACCTTTATTAATCGACTGCTGCCACATGCCGTTGATGCCCGTGGAGAACTTCCAGCCATTCATTTCCGGCGAGAGATAATGCAGGTCGTAATTCACGGTATGGAGCATGAAATCGAGTCCGCATTCCTTCGGATTCTCTTCCTCCTCAAACTCCTGACGGCGGTTCTGCTGATAACCCAGAAGGAGTTTCAGATTGCCGTCGCCCAGGAACCAGGAATTGTCGAGCACAGCCTTGTAATGATGAATCTGCTGATAAGGCATCGGCTTGCCGTAACTCTTGGCATCGTAGCCATCCGGAATTTCCAGCTCGCCCGTTTTCTCATCTCTTTCTCCCTCTACGATGCCCGGAGTGAGATGATAATAATCGAGTGTAAGATGCGAATGCCCCTGGCGGTAGTTCCAACCGAGAAGCTGCGAGAATGCTTGCTCTCTGAGTGATGAACCGAATACATAACCATCGTATTTATTCTTGTAGGCATGCGCCATCTTTCCGCTGTAGCGGGTGTTCCATACAAATCCGCCCTGGTTGCCGGCAAAGTTGAGCGAATAATCAAAAAGTCCGTTGTTGGTTTGATAACCCGTTGAGAAATTTGCTCTCATATCGCCCTTGGCAAGGGTAGGAGCGGAGTGGAAGATGAGGACGCCTGCCATCGCATCCGATCCATACATGAGACTTGCCGGACCTTTCAGAATCTCTACGGAATGAACCGAAGCGGGGTCGATTTCTATTCCGTGTTCATCGCCCCATTGCTGTCCTTCCTGTCTGGTTCCGTCGTTTACCACTACCACGCGGTTATAGCCCAGACCACGGATTACGGGCTTTGAAATTCCGCTTCCCGTAGTAATCTGCGAAACGCCTGGCTGGTGGGCGATGGCGTCGATGATGTTGGTAGAAGGTTGCATTTCGAGTTGGCGGGCAGAAACAAAGGAGATAGGTGCCGGCGATTGCTTCAGTTTCTGGCTGCCCGTCAAGCCTGTTACCACCACTTCGTTCAGTTTCACGCTCGATTCCGTCAGCGGCTGGTGTCTGGTAGAATCGTTTGCCTCTTCTTCATGAATGTTTCCGTCCTTCTTATCATGATTTGCTCTGTTTATAGCCATAGCAGGGGCTGTTGCCGATGAGCACAGACTCATCAGCAATATTGCTTTCAATATTGTTCTCATTATGTTATTTGTTACCTTATTCTGTTAGTATTCAATTATTTATAAAAACAGAGAATAAGGTGGAGCACGGGTAGATTTTACCCCCTTCGCCCTGCACAAGCAAGGAGAACAGAAGGCACGGCGAGGGGAGAGATGGAGCACGGCGATGGCAACCCAAACCACGAGGGATGGAGCCAGATAAGGAGTGCTTTGCAATTGGCAAAGCACACAGTCGTGCATGGTATTCTGCAGGGCTATCAGATGCCCGTCGTGATGAACATGATGGGCACAATCGGCACAATAGAAATCAGCATGAGTTCCCTGCGCTTCACCATGGTGGTGAAACGTAACGGCCAGCAGCATCGGCAAGTAAACCAATAGCAGCAGCCAGGAAATTCTGATTCTCTTATGCGTTATCCTCTGCATTTATTTACAGTCTATGATGATATTTCTAATAATTTGCTTGTCTATACAGA
>JAJXBQ010000193.1:0-6384 GCA_021640525.1 Segatella copri | reverse complement strand
AATCTATACAGTTGAGCCAAGCGAAAAACTAAGCAAAACATAGATTATTTTCGAAAAACCGATGCAAAGGTAATAAAAAACTAGAAAAAAGCTTGCTCTTTCGAATAAAAAGTGTATCTTTGCACCAAAAAACAACATCATTATATTATGGGTAAACGAGCCATCATAGAAGCTTTACGCCATTATTTCAGCACCCAACCCGTACTGAAAGCCTGGCTGTTCGGTTCTTTCTCCAGAGGGGAAGAAACGAAGGATAGCGATGTCGATATTATGGTTTCTTTGGACAAGAGTAAACCTATAGGTTTAAAATTCTTCGGCATGTGGAGTGATTTGGAAGAACTCTTAGGTAGAAAAGTTGATTTGGTATCAGAAGGAACCTTACTTCCTTTTGCTCAGGAATCAGTAGAACGTGATAAAATCTTAGTATATGAGAGAACGAAGTAGAGATAAAAACCGCTTAGAGCACATGCTCCAGGCGATAGAAAGAATCTGCCGATATACAAAAGGTAAAAACTTTGAGGATTTTATCGCAGACGACATGATGTATTACGCAGTAGTCAAGAACATCGAAATTCTTGGAGAAGCTTCGAATATGCTTACCGAAGAATTTCGACAAGCACATCCTAAGACTCCTTGGAAACAAGTGAACGGCATGAGGAACTATATCGTTCATGAATATTTTCAAGTTGATAACAACGTTGTTTGGGATGTGATTACAAACGACCTTCCGATATTAGAGCAACAAATAAAGGAGTATCTAACTGAAGAAAAATAAAAAAACATCGGTCAAGCAAAGAGCAAACCAATATGGTTTTGCCTTCGCTTGACCGATTGTCATATATTCATTGTTAATTAAGAGAGAATTCTATTTAATCGGCTCTGCATGGATACAATAGTAACTATTCAAAGGATTTTCCTTATTCTTTTTCAAGATTAAAGCAACTAAACATCCCTTATAATGAGAGTTCCATTGCACAGGCGTATAGCCCTTCCAATACATCACAAGGTCTGCATCGGATGGCAAAGCCTTGAAACGATTGCGGTACTTCTCTCTGTTCGAATCATCTACCACAACACCCTTGCCATACTGACCATAATACATATCCATCAGCTCAACCAGCATCCTCTTTTGCTCAGACAACACAGCCTCATGCTTCTTCATGCTTTCCGGATCCTCAGGATCCAAAAGCACCCCGGACACAATATATTTCAACTCAGAATATGGCTTTTCAGGAAAATCAGGAGAATAACGAGGAGAGACTATCCGGAACCGCTTGCTCTGGTCGAAGATGCAATACAAATCATAGTCTTCATTAGATGGATTCAACAAATCAGAAGAACCGAAATCGTAACCCATGAAACCAGTATTATAGATATTGAGATAGATGCCGGAAGAATAAACCACACGTCCACCCTTATAGCCATCAGCAACAATCAATGTTCTATCTTCCTCCGTCATAGAAGTATTACGGTTGATTTGAAAAAGATAAGTGGTAAGGTTAATTGACACAGCAGACCTATTGTATTCATTTCTGAGGCTCACTACCCTATCTGGCATTCCCTTACAAGACCATACAATGGAATCATAATAATGATAATAAGGGTTAGCTGATGAGTTATTGTTCTGATAATCAGTCAAATCAAAACTCAATAGTCTGAATGACTGAAATTTACTATATCCATCAAATCCATGGGAATCCTTAGAATTGGCATATACACACCGAATATAATAACGGCAATCATCCGGTACTTTTTCTGTTTCATTTGGCTTGTCTTCTTCATCACTCTTGTCAAGAGTATAAGTATTCTGCACATTAATCAGTTCTAATGAAGATAAACGCTGATATACCACCAAGCCATAAACAGCTTTTTCCTGATTGTCAGCTACTGTCACCGAACCAATCTTCTCCATTACATACAGGTAAGCTTCATCTTCATGAAACTTCACATCCAGGATTTGCATATAACCATCTATCTTACCTGACTTATTCGTTTTGATGACAATGCCCGTCGCATCATCATACGACCAATCCTGCTTCTTGAAACAGAATGTACGTGTATCTTCATCACGATAATAACTCATCAACTGATTCTGAGATAAGAATTCATAGACCTTCGGACTATAATCCTTGATACCTTCACGATAATCAGTTGTTGCAAGTTTACCGTTTTCCTTCACCTGATAGATGCCGACAGGTTGCCAGCCATAACTTACAAGATAAGAATTCAGAACATTCCTATCTATATCACAGACAGGAGCCTTTCCATCTAAGATGCAATACCCATCCTGATTTAAAACAAATGACTGGTTGAACAGTTCCTTGTCATTCCAAGGAAGGCTGTCCAACTTATCATCATCACTACTACAGCCAGTTAGCATCCAAGTGCCAACCACCATGAATATCATCCATAAACAACGCTTCATATACTTTCTGTTTTTTGTTTTACAATCTGTTCTTTTCTGTATTACCGGCACCCGTACCCTTGTACTTGCTTCTACTAACATTAAACTTATAGCTGAATGAGCACATGAACATTCGGGTATCCGTATATTTTCTGGTATAGATATCGCTGGTACCATATACCAATCTTGTGGAATTGCGCATCGTCGCAAAGAGGTCATTGCCCGCCAAAATGACATTCAGGCGATCGTGAAGAAAACTTCTACGCAAAGAGACGTCCACTCCTCCTTGTGCCATATAAAGCGGAAGCGTAGAATGGCCCTGCGTGTTCCAATTCATATCAAGATTAAGCGTCCAACCGCATGGTAACGAAAACGCATTATTGAAAGAGCCGATGAATATCGGCTTGCTGTATGCCTTACCACCAATGGTCAGGAACTGCTTTCTCATACCAGCGTCCAACGTAGGATGCCACCATCCTATCGTCGGCGATGCCGTCAGTCCCACGTAACAAACCTGAGTATGATTCAAATTACGAAAGGTGTACATACTGATTAACTCATTGTCATGATACGGTTCTATCACCTGATAGCAAGGATCTACAAGATAACGCCAGTTGGCAAAAAACTGGAACCATTTATATCCCAGATTAATCCCTATGCCATGTTCGAAACTTGACTTGAGCAATGGATTTCCACCCTGATAATAATAGCGACTATTATATTGCACGTTACTACTTAACTGACTATAGGAAGGACGACTCACCGTCACCTTATAAACCATATTCATTTTCACATTCCCGACAGGAAAAGTCAAGGACACATTCGGAAAGAAATGGTCGTACTTACGACTCTGGTCGGGTACGAAATAATCCTTATTCTCCTCGCTCCAATAATCACCACCTGTATTATAGTAATTGGAAGAAACATGTTCGTATCTGAGGCCAGCATTCAGTTCTACCTTGTTCAGTCTCAATCCATAAGAAACAAAGGCTGCAAGATTACTTTCCTTCACCTGGTCGTCAGTCTTACCTGGCAAGTCAGTTCCCTGTTCATCTATAGTATAAAGATTGGCACGGCAACTTTCGGTAAACTCATTACCAATCTTCAGGGTACCTTTCCATACCGGAAAGCTCAGTACCAGCTTAGATGCATGCATCCAACTATCAGCTGTGAAATCAGATTCTATCGTACGAGAATCTCCGCCCTCAATTCCTGTTTCTTCAGAATATTGAGTCTGTCCTGTTTTACGAAGATATATTTCCCCATTCCATTCTATGCTCACCTTTCCTATCTGTCCGGCATAATAAGCCGTAATATCCTGCGTAGGTCGGCTTTTGAAACGACAATACATATCATTTGTATAGCTTTCTGTCTTTGAGCCATTCTTCCAGACATCCATCAGCGAATTCCATCCACCCCGACTATAAGGATTGATGTTCACCTCGTAAGTGGCACCCACGGAATGCCTATCATTGAAAACATAATTAAAACCAAGACTTCCACTGGTATAGTAACTCTTGTTTTTGATTATCAAGTCTTCGTTGATATTCATGAGCGTCTTGCCGTAGAGTCTGTTATCATTATACTGATCCTGATAGCCCTGAGACAAACCGCCATACAAATTGGAGAAGATATCCAATCCCCGATAGCGATAATTCAAATCGAGTACTTCACGATGATTGTCCTGATGATTGCGCTGATAGACCTGCCGATAAGTCAATCCCAAACCTTCTCCCTTTTTTCTTGTCGTCTTGATTCTGATGACAGACTGATAGGTTGCATCGTATTCTGCACCCGGCTCGGTTATCACCTCTACATGTTTGATGTCAGAAGAACTCAATCTATCGAGATCAATGGTTCCCTTGATTTTCTTGTTATCGATATAAATCAAAGGTTTACCTTTTCCCAAGACTTCTATATCACCGTTCTTCTGCATCACTCTCGGAAGATGTTTCAATACATCTTCTGCGGAGCCCATTTTCTCCAAGGAGGTTCCTTCTACCTGAGCCACCAATCCTTCAGAAGTCATTCTGAAAGGCTGTCGATGTCCTTTTACAACCACCTTCTGCAGGTTCATTGTTGCCTCCATCAGAGTTATTGTCCCTATCTTACCTATATTATATGTATTGCTTGTCGTAATATAGCCCACGCAACTTACTCTTACTATCGCCTTTCTGGCTTCGCAGGGAATCACGAACTGACCGTTCTCATTCGTCACGCCGCCATTTATCAATGAAGAATCACGAACATTCAGCAGGGCTACATTGGCAAAATCGACAGGGCGATTCTTATTATCTATGATGCGACCTATCATCTTGGTGGGAGTCTTCTGCGTACACTCCACCATGATATTATCCCCCACCTGCGTCATTCTGATGGGATAGAATCCTATCAGTTGCATGATGGCATCAGGAACACTCTGGTTTCGGATGCTCTTGGTCACCCTGAAATCCTCCAGTTCATCATACACGAAGTTGATGGTGTACTTATGCTGGCGGGCATTCAAATCCTTTAACGCCGCAGAGAACGACACATTATTATATTGTCGGGTGATGCGCTGGGCATAAGACTGCTGAACCAAAAGCAACAGGAAGAGAAGAAGAAGCTCTCTGACAGGCTTGCCGTTAACGGGCATTGGTTTCCAAAAATCTCTCATAAATATATCCTCCTATCTTATTTCACCATCAATGTTCCGTCAATATACTCTATCTGTATGCGGTCGAAAGCATTCAAAATCTCCAGGTTCTGCTCCAAAGTCTTCGTCTTGTTCCAGTTGAAGAAGAGACGGATGTGCTGGGCACCGGCATCCACATACTCCACCTTGACATGATAGAAACCGGATAACTGAGCCAGGATGGTTCCCAATTCAGCATCATCAAACACCACCGGCTTCATATTAAGCGAATCCTTGTTCTCTGCTGTTGCAGCACGAAGACTGTCGTTCGTCAGGGCCTGGGTTGTTGCCAGCTGTTCTGTCGCAGCCTTGTTATCCGCTGCCTGATCAGAAGCCGGGAATCCCAACCAGCCGTTGTGAATCGCAGCCAAGGCTACCCCCGAAAGGAAGATGATGCCGACGATGGATGCAGCAATCTTCATCCGGTTGCGATAAGCGCCCTTAGATTTGCCGGCATCTATCGCCATCTTATCCTCGTGATGAGCCTGAACAAACTCCTTCCAAGCCTCATCCACATCCACCTCCTTCGGATTGGCTTTCTTGCCAGCTATTCTCGCCATCGCCAGTTCATGGAAGAACTCCTTCACTTCCTCATCGGCAAGCAGGTGCTCCACCTGCTCGTCGGTATATTTCTCGGGATGCTCCTGCATGTCAAAGAGCATCATCCGCTTTTCTTCTTTACTCATGTTTGTCATTGTCTTGCTCATTTAAATTGTTTCTTAATCCAGTCCATCGCCTTCGAGAGATGGTTGAATACCGTCACCTTGCTCACTCCCACTTCATCAGCCACCTCCTGATAAGATTTCTCCTGAAGATAGCGCAGACGGAAAATGAGTTGCCGGATAGGCGGTTCCAGGTCTTCGATGAGAAGCATCAGCCGGTCGAGCCGTTCATCGGTCTCTTCTGAGAGAATCACGTCGGCATCATCCAGCAGCAGCTTCGCCACCCTTTCCTTCACGCTCTTATGAGCTATCAGGTTGAGACAGCGGTTGCGTACGCTCCGCATCAAGTAACCGTCCTCACTCCCAGGCACCAGAACCACATCATCGGCAAGAATCCGGGCGAATACTTCGCTCACCACATCCTTGCTCTCGTCATCATCCGAAAGAATGCATCTGGCCAGATTGTACATCTTCGCGTAATGCTGACGGAATAACTGTTCTATGTCCTTTTTTCTGTTCATATACTATCTATACAGTTGAGCCAAGCAAAAAACTAAGCAAAACAATAACTTTTTTGTTTTTTTCCTTTAAATTCTGCTAAAATCTTCTGAATAGCTTAAAATGAGCGATTTATGAGTGTCTTT
>JAJXBQ010000010.1:0-28171 GCA_021640525.1 Segatella copri | reverse complement strand
GTATAAAAATATGTATATTGAGAAAATAAAGTCACCAGCCGACTTGAAGAAGCTGGATTTGAAGGAGCTGCAGGTGGTGGCTGATGAAACCAGACAGGCTGTGCTGAACCGTGTAAGCAAGCATGGCGGTCATGTGGGACCGAACCTGGGATTCGTGGAGGCTACCGTGGCGCTTCACTATGTTTTTGATGCGCCAAAGGATAAGCTCGTGTTTGACGTAAGCCACCAATGCTATCCGCATAAGGTGCTCACCGGACGAGCTGCGGGATTCCTCGGCGATGTGAATGACATGAATGCCATTTCGGGCTATTCTTCTCCTGCCGAATGTCCGGAGTATGACAATTTCGAGGTGGGGCATACTTCCACTTCCGTGAGTCTTGCCACCGGTTTGCAGAAGGCGCGCGACGTCAAGGGTACCGATGAGAACATTATCGCCATTATCGGCGACGGATCTCTTTCGGGAGGTGAGGCTTTCGAGGGACTTGATGAGGCTTCGGAACTCGGTACGGGCATCATCATCGTGGTGAACGACAACGAAATGTCTATCGCCGAAAATCATGGCGGAATCTATAAGAACCTGCGTGCCTTGCGCCAGAGCAACGGCACCTGCGAGCACAACTGGTTCAAGGCGTGGGGCTTTGAATACAAGTATCTGGAAGAGGGCAACGACATCGAAAAACTCATCCAGGTTTTCGAGAGCGTGAAGGATACGGATAAGCCTACCGTGGTTCACATTCATACAGAAAAAGGTCATGGATTTGCGCCAGCCGTAGCCAATAAGGAGGCTTGGCATTGGGGAATGCCTTTCAATCTGGAAGACGGTTCGCGACCAAGAAGGAATGCCGATGGAACCCTCCCGGAGGTTGCTCCAACAGAGGATTACGGCACATTATTCTCTGACTGGATGCTCAGCGAGATGAAGCAGGATAAGACCCTCATCGCCGTAACCGCCGGTACTCCTACCGCAGGTGGCTTTACTGCCGATAAACGCCAACTGGCTGGCAAGCAGCACATCGATATGGGAATCGCCGAAGAGCAGGCAGTAGCGATGATTTCGGGAATGGCGAAGGGTGGATTGCATCCTGTCTGGACCGTTTACAGCACCTTTATCCAGCGCACCTACGACCAGATAGCGCAAGACCTCTGCATCAATTCCAACCCAGCCGTAATCAACGTGGTAGGAGGCGGAGTGAACTCGATGAACGACATCACCCACATCTGCCTTTTCGATATTCCGATGCTCTGCAGCATTCCGGGGCTCATCTATCTGGCTCCAACCACCTGCGAGGAGTATTTCGCCATGCTCCGCTGGAGCATTCTGCAGGATAAGAAACCTGTCGCCATCCGCGTGCCAAGCAATGGCGTGGTTCATACTTCTGAAACCGTTGATGCTGAGTATGGTTACGAGGCAAAGTACAAGGTGATGCACCAGGGCGAGAAGGTGGCAATCATCGCTGCCGGTTCGTTCTATCAGAAGGGCGAGAATGTAGTCCGCCTGTTGGCTGATAAGGGCATCGATGCTACGCTCATCAATCCCCGTTATCTGAATGAGGTGGATGCCGAGATGCTGGATAGCCTGAAGGCAAACCATCAGCTGGTGGTAACTTTGGAGGATGGCTCGAAGGATGGCGGATTCGGCGAGCGTATCGCCTCTTACTATGGCACTTCGGATATGAAGGTGATGGTGGGCGGCATCAGAAAGGGTCTCTACGATAGATATGATGTGCAGCAGTTGCTTTCGGATAATCGCCTGCTCGATGAGCAGATTGTGGAAGACGTTTTGTTAGCGATTAATGATTAATTATTAATTAGTCAGCATAGTTAGTTTTTATTTAACGAGAAATCCAAGCCGGAGAATCATCTCTAGCTTGGATTTCTTCTGTTTTATCATCGAATGTTTGTCTTAATCTCAGTCTTAATCTTAGTCATCATCCCAGTCATTATCTCAATCATCATCATCATCATCCCAATCTCTATCGTGCTTCCACTTCTTCTTGTCATGCTTCCACTTCTTCTTGTCGTGTTTGTGATGTTTGTGATGCTTGTCCGGCTTTCCTGGTCCATAAGTTACATGGGTTCCGCCTGGCCATCCTGGTCTTCCGTAGCTGCACTCAGGGCGAGGGCGGCGCTTGTCGTGTCCCCAGTTATGCTTAGGGTACTTGGTGTAAATATGGTGAACATACACATGATTCTGCCAGCCGATAGGGCGATAGAAATAGTATGAGTTCTTGAATTTCTTCCATTGTCTGGCGGTCATCATGCGCTTGAGCTGCTTGTTGCGGTAATGCCAGCCGTAGGCATCGATGTCGCGATAGCTGCGGATGCCGTCCAGGTAGGTGAAGTTGATGTTCAGGAGATTGTTGCGCTGGGCGTTGCTCAATCCCAGTTCTACCACCATCTTATCTGTGATAAAACGGGCTTCTGCCTGAATATTTGTCAGTCTCTGAGCATTCATAGATGTAATCATCATCCATACTGCTACCAATGTCATAATCATTCTTTTCATAACTATCTTCTCTTTAAAGGGTTATTACTGCATTTATTTATTTCTGGTGCAAAGATAGGGAGAATAGCTGAAAAAAGGCAAAGGGAAAACCATAAACCAGCGTATGATTTTCCCTAAAAGCATCGGGGGAAACTCCCGTAATAAAATTGTAGCATCTTTTATCTGCTAATTAAAATCCTTGTAACCTCATTGACACATAATACCCCTACCTTTGCACCCGAAATTTAACAGGTATTACCCCGAAAGGGGAAATCTTTAATAAAAGTATTATAGTCAGATAAAGAAAAATGGAAAAGAAAGTATCGGGTAAGCAGAGCAACATGAATGGCTTTGCTATGATGAAAGGTAGAGTAGCTACTGTAGTTTTGGCTTCGGCTTTATTGTTGGGTGGAGGCTTGGCTGCACAGGCTCAAAACGCAGCATTAACAACCTGTTCTCAGAGTGCAGCAACCGCCATTCCGCAGAATCCTAACTGGAAGGCGAATGCTGCCGAATGGCAGAAACTGAAGGGCGAAATCACCCTCTACATGACCAATGATATGGGACGCAACGGCTACTACGACCAGAAGCCTATCGCCGAACTGATGGGCGAGATGGCGGATACGGTTGATCCTGAATGCGTACTTGCCGTGGGCGACATCCACCATTTCAATGGCGTGGCTTCTACCCAGGACCCTCTGTGGCTTACCAATTATGAATATGTTTATTCTCATCCCGACCTGATGCTCGACTGGTTCCCAGTATGTGGCAACCATGAGTATCGTGGTAATACTCAGGCTTTTATGGACTACGGCAAGGTGAGCCGCCGCTGGATGATGCCAGCCAAATATTACACCAAGGTGTTCGACCACAAGGGAACCACCGTGTGCGTCATCTTCCTCGACACCACACCCCTCATCGATTCTTACCGCAAGAATCCGGAAATCTATCCTGATGCCTGCAAGCAGGATGCTGAGGCTCAGCTCTCCTGGCTCGACGAAACCCTGAAGAATGCCAAGGAAGATTGGGTCATCGTGGTAGGTCATCATCCTATCTACGCCTACACCACGAAGAAGGAGAATGAGCGCCTCGACATGCAGAAGCGCCTCCTTCCTATCCTCCATAAATATAATAATGTGGCGATTTATGCCTGCGGTCACATCCACAACTTCCAGCACATCCAGAAGAAGGGCGATAATATCGACTACGTAGTCAATTCCTCTTCATCTCTGGCTCGTCCTGTGAAGCCTATCGATGGTACTGTGTTCTGCAGTCCAGCCGATGGTTTCTCTGTATTTACAGCAGATAAGAAGCAGCTCAGAATGTCGATGATTGACAAGGATGGAAAAATCATCCACACGGTTTTAAAGGTAAAAAAGTAAAAAGGAGCTTTTTTGCGAAAAGAAACGAATGAAGATTTCAATAGCGATATAGATGAAAAGATTTTTATTGAGTGCGGCGCTTCTTGCCGCTGCAACTTCCGCTATCCAGGCACATACGCTGGATGGTATAGTCAAGGATAACAAAACGGGCGAACCCCTCATCGGAACCGTAATCCGGGTAAAGGAGCTGCCCAACGTGAGTACCACCACCGGACTTGATGGTACGTTCACCCTGCATGAATTGCCTGATAAAGGCAAGGTGACCATCATCGTTTCCTACATGTCGTACAAGACCAGGGAGATGGTAGTGGATGTAGCTAAGAAAAACAAGGTGGATATTCCGATGGATGAAGACCTGAAGCAGTTGGGCGAAGTGGTGGTTACCGGTCATCGTGAATACCGCAGCGACCGCAGCGCCATAGAAACCGTGAAGAATGCCGGCAACGTACTCAACGTGATGAGTCAGCAGAGCATCCAGCTTTCGCCTGATGTCAACGTGGCGAGCGTTCTGCAGCGAGTATCGGGTGTCACCATGGAGCGTGATGCATCGGGCGAGGCTTCCTACGCCATCCTCCGAGGCATGGACAAGCGATACAACTACACCCTGGTAAACGGCGTGAAGATTCCTAGTCCGGATGATAAAAACCGTTACATCCCATTGAATATCTTCCCTTCAGATCTGATGGACCGCCTCGTGGTTTCCAAGTCTCTGACTGCCGATATGGAAGGCGATGCAGCCGGCGGCGTGGTTGATATGGTGATGAAGGATGCCCCATCCCGCTTCCAGATTCAGGCGAATGCTGCCATTGGAGCAAGTGATTATTTCTGGAAGGATGGCAGAGATTATCTTACCAGCAACCGCTCTGATTATACAAAGAAATCTCCTTACGAGGCTTTCGGAAAAGACTATAAGGCACAGATGATCGATTTCAAGAACGGTCCTGTTCAGTTGAAGAGCCATTCTCTTCCAGCTCCTAACTTCATAGGAGGTCTGAGCATCGGCAACCGCTTCTGGAACGACCGCCTGGGCGTGATGCTTGCCGGAAGTGTGCAGAATGTTTTCCGTGGCACCGAGCGCACCTACAATTCCGTAAAGATGGCTTCGGGCGAGCAGGCCATGTATATTTCCAATCTGCAGCATCGCTACTATAGCATCCACGACCTTACTGCGGGTGCTCATGCCAAGATAGACTTAACCCTGCCTGGCCACAAGCTGGAATGGTACAACATGTATGTGCGCACTAATTCCAAAGGCACCAGATATAACAATAGCGTCAATACCGAATACATCGGAGCCGACAGCTACACCCAGGATGATGAGGTGCGTTCTCTCTCAACCACCCAGAGCATCTTCGCCACCAATCTGAAGGGTACGCATCATCTTACCAAGGATTTTACCGTAGATTGGTCGGGCGTATTTTCGCAGGCTAAGGAGGAAGATCCGGACAGAACTTACGTCACCCTGACGAATACCGTGAGCAGAAAAGCCGAGAATGGCGGCGATGCCGTTTCGGGTTCCATCTGGGAAGGCGACAAGAACATCACCAAAACCCTGCCTAAGAGTGCCGAACGCCGATTCCAGCACAACAAGGATACCGACTGGGCGGGTTACATCAACCTCTCTTACGATATCCATTTCGCCAACTCTGTGGAGGCTCTCTGGAAGGCGGGCGCACAGTATCGCAGAAAGGAACGCAGCAACAGATATTATTCTTACATCTTCAATCCTGCCGACATTTCACAGCGATTGGATGGCAACGGAATAGACCAGTATGCCAACATCGATTGGTTTTGCAAGACTCCTTATTCTCAGGCTTCGCAGCTCAACTACGATTCCAAGGAGCACATCGGCGGAGCCTACGCCATGGTAACCATGAAGAGCGAGGTGGGCGAACTGAATGCCGGTTTCCGTGCCGAGCACACCAACCAGATTTACACCATGCTCCAGCACTTCCGCAACATGGGACAGGTGGGCGAGCAGAGCTACTGGGATTATCTGCCATCGGCATCCATCAAGTGGACGCCAACCAAGAAGATGAACGTGCGTCTCTCTTACTATCGCTCCATCAACCGTCCGGGCTTCTACGAGATAGTGCCTTATCAGATTCAGGGCGAGGAGTATCAGGAAAAGGGTAATCCAAACCTGAAGCGTGCCCGCATCGACAACATCGACCTGCGCTGGGAGTGGTTCCCAAGCAAGACCGAACAGATTCTTGCCGGCGTATTCTATAAGTATCTGAAAGACCCTATAGAGCAGGTGTTCGTAACATCGGATGGCAAGATTGGAGCCGGAACCGATGCCTATTACATGCCTGATAACCTGGGTAATGCCAAGAACATGGGCTTCGAAATCGACGTAATCAAGTACATCCGCCACTTCGGAGTAAAGGCGAATTATACTTACACCCATTCTGAAATCACCACCTCGAAGCGTGAGTACCAGGAGGGTAGTGCCGAGTATAAGACGGGTGTAACCCAGACCCGTCCGCTGGTTAACCAGGCTCCTCATACCGCCAACATCTCCTTATTATATAAGGATACGGAGCATGGCTGGAATGCGCAGCTTGCTTCTTCCTTCACGGGCACCAAGCTCGCCCTGGTTTCTCCCTTCAAGGATGCCGACCAGTGGGACAAGGCGATGTTCGGTCTCGACCTGAGTGCCGAGAAGCAATTCAAGAACGGCATCTCCATCTTCTTCAAGGCAAACAATCTGCTCGATGCCAAGCGCGAGAGATACTTGAAGACCGTGAACAAGAGCAACCTGGAATATGAGGGCCAGAAGAGCGATAAGACCATCGTGGGAACTTATCAGTATGGCAGAACTTTCCTTCTGGGAGTAAGATACAAACTTTAAAAGGTAAAAAGGCTTTTAAAGGTAAAAAGGTAAAAAAGTAAAAAGGTAAAAAGGTAAAAAAAGAAGAAATGAAAAAGATAAGTACTTTTGCTGCTTTGCTGTTGATGGCAGCAGCTGCAATGTTCTCCACATCTTGCGAGAACGATAATATCAATCCATACGATTACGTGAATAATGGCGGTAATGGAAGTGATGGCAATGAGAACCAGGGTTCTAAGGATATCATCACAACGAAGGTGGCAGAATATCCTAAAGGCTCTCTGGTTTGGAGCAAGGATACTACCCTCAGCGAGAGCGTGGAGATTCCTGTAGGAACATCGCTCTACATCGAGCCGGGCGTAACTGTTACCTGCAAATCAGAGGTTCAGGTACCGGTAGAAATCGTGGTATTGGGCAATCTCTATTGTCTGGGAACCGCCGAGAAGCCAGTTACCATCACTTCTGATACCAAGAAACCAGCCGATTGGGGCGGCATCATCTGCGGCTACAATTCAGAAGAGGTGGTGCTCAACCACGTAGATGTGGCCTATGCCGGTGCTACTCCTACCGAGAGTTCAGCTTCTTTCCAGAACAAGCTTTTCAAGACCACCATCGATGGCGGTGTGCCAGCCTTCCACTTTTGTAATGTAAACGGCAAGTTTGTGATGGCCAACAGTTTCTTCCATGACAACTACAACGATCAGACTTACTTTACCGGTGGTAACGGCGTGATTATCAACAATATCTTTGCCGATAGCGGAAATGCAGCCGATGGTGGTGAGGCCATCAACGTAAAGGCAGGTTGCAAGCTCGATGTAGCCAACAACATCATCTACAACGCCTGCACCAACGCCTTCAAGCTTTCTAATGCCGGAAATAGCGAGGTAATCCCTCTCTCTGAGATGATCGTCTATAACAACACCATCGTCAACTGCGGCTGGCGCCGTTCCAAAAACAAAAAGGGTGGTTCTGTCTGGGTAGAGAAGGCAGCGAAGCCAGTCTTCGTGAACAACCTCATCTACGATTCCCGTTTCGGTCTGAAGCAGCCAAAGAAGGATGGTGTAGATATGGAGCACAGCCGTCTTACTCCAAACTACTACTTTGCATCTACAGAGCCTGGCGTAGCACAGATGGCGAAGGGTGCAGAGCTCGGCATCTGGTTTGATACCGACATCAAGAGTAGCGTGGCTGGTCAGCTCAACCCTCTCTTCAAGAGTTTCAAGCAGAGCGAGAAGATGAATATCAACTGCGAGATTGATAAAGTGGAGAATGGTGCTCCATTAGCATTCGACAAGAGTTGGAATTTCGATTATCAGGCAGGCAGTCCTGCTCTTTCTGGTGGTGTAACTGATTTTACTCCGCTCTTCCCAGAGGGTCTGCCATTCTTCGGTATGAAGCAGGTGAATTTCCTGGATAAGAATAACGACCAGAACTATTACTTTGCCGCTCCATTGCCAAGTGCAAGATTCGGAGCGAGATTGTAAAAAGCTATTATATATCATAGCGCGATTAATTAAAAAGAGGATGCGTGCAGGCGACAGAGATGTAGCTTGCACGCTTTTCTTGTATAATCGGTTTAGTTCAAGATAGAAACAACGTCTTTTCTTCATCTCTCTTATCTCCTTTCTTCCCTCTTTCCAGTATTAATAATGTGTTAATCTCTGGAAAAGTCTTGGTTGATTATAGGATAAAATGTTCTTTAACCCTATTGAAATCTCCGTTCATAGACGTTGAACCGCGGTTCAGCGTCTTTGAACGGCGGTTCAACGTCTTTGAACGGACATTCAACGTCTATGAACGGAGATTTTATCTAGTTATAAATGCTTTTATTCTTAGTTGAAAGAACTGTTTTAGTAGGTTAAAATCCTTGTTTTACCCCTCTTCTTGTTCTAATAAAAAAGAAAAAAGCTTTGAAAACAATCTCGTTTTCAAAGCTTTTTCCTTATTTATGCCTCTTTCTTCTTCGTCTTAGGAAGAACGAGGTTGAGAATTACGCCGATGACGGCGGAAAGACCGATGCCGGAAATGGCGAAGGAACCGGATGAGAGAACGGCGCCACCCAAGCCCATCGTCAGCATCACAGAGATGATGATAACATTGCGGGTTTCATTCATGTCTACCTTGTTCTGCATCAGATTCTGAACGCCCACACTTGCGATGGTTCCGAAAAGCAGCAGCATGATGCCACCTAAAACCGCCTGAGGAATGCTCTGCAACAAAGCACTCAACTTGCCCACGATGGAGAAACAGATGGCGGTGGCTGCGGATATGCGAATCACGGCAGGACTCGTTACCTTGGTGATAGACATCGCACCTGTTACCTCTGAATAAGTGGTCTCAGGAGGTCCGCCCAGAAAGGCTGAACAGAGACATGCCAGTCCATCGCCCAACATCGTGCGATGCAATCCCGGATCTGCCACGAAATCCTTCTTGGCTACGGCACTCACCACATATACATCGCCGATATGCTCCAGCACCGGAGCTATTGCCACGGGCAACATATAGAGGAATGGAGCCCAGGAGAAATGGGTGATGGTATCGAAGGATACAGGACAGGAGAACCATGATGCCGCTGCCACGCCCGAGAAATCTACCTCGCCCATGCAGATGGCGATGACATAGCCCACGATAACCCCCGAAATGATAGGAACCAGCTTCATCAAGCCCTTGCAGAAGGTAAGCACCAGGATAGCGGTGATGAGCGATGCAAAGGCGAGAATCCAGTTGGTCTTTGCCATATCCACAGCGCTGCCCGAAAGGGAGAGACCGATGAGGATAATGGCGGGACCGATGACTACCGGAGGAAAAATCCTGTCCAGCAGTTTCTTGCCCTGCCATTTCACCAGGGCGCTCATGACGAAATACACCAGAGAAACGCTGGTTAGTCCGGCGATTGTTCCCGGCAGTCCCCATTGCTTGGTTGCAGCGATGATAGGGGCGATAAAGGCGAAGGAACTGCCCAGGAAAATAGGCACCTTACCCTTGGTGATGAAGTGAAAAAGAAAGGTTCCTACACCAGCGGTGAAGAGAGCCGTTGCCGGATCGATGCCTATCAGAAGAGGCACCAGAACCGTTGCACCGAAAGCCACAAACAGGAACTGTACTCCCACAAGGGTTTTCTTGGTCATAGAAAGTTGTTCTGTATCCATAGTCGATATTCTTTATTAGTCTTTCAGACTCTCCTGATACCAGTCGAAGAGTTTCTTCACACCATCCTCAATCTCTACCTTATGCGTCCAGCCAAGGCTGTGGAGCTTATCTACAGAGATGAGCTTGCGCATGGTTCCATCTGGCTTGCTGGCGTCAAACTCTACCTCGCCTTCGAAACCTACTGCCTTTACTACAAGCTCAGAAAGTTCACGGATGGTGAGCTCCTTACCGGTACCCACGTTGATGTGGCAGTTGCGAATCTCACCGAGAGAAGGGATAGCGCCACCACGGCCCTCAGAGTTGTTTCTATCCACAGCACCATCTACCTTGGCACCATAGAATACAGAACTGTACTTCTCGATACCGATGATGTCCTTGAAATCTACATTCAGGAGCACGTGAACGCTGGCATCTGCCATATCCTCGCTCCAGAGGAACTCACGCAATGGTTTGCCTGTTCCCCAAAGCACTACCTTGTTGTCGTAGATGCCATAGAACTCCAGCGCCTTCAGAATGCGCTCGTGAGAGTTGCTGCCGTCTACGTTACCTTCGCCGATGATTTCGCGGAGCTTATCAGTAGGGTTGATAGGGCGCTTGTTCATATCCACCTCGATGCTGTGCCAGTCGCCATCGTGGATGAGTTTGGCAAGATAAATCTTGCGCATCATCGCAGGCATTACGTGGCTGTTCTCCAGATGGAAGTTATCGTTAGGGCCATAGAGGTTGGTTGGCATCACAGCGATATAGTTGGTACCATACTGAAGGTTGTAGCTCTCGCACATCTTCAGTCCGGCAATCTTGGCGATGGCATATTCCTCGTTGGTATATTCCAGCGGAGAAGTAAGGAGCACATCTTCGCTCATAGGCTGCGGTGCATTCTTAGGATAGATGCAGGTAGAGCCCAGGAAGAGGAGCTTCTTCACGCCATGAGAATAAGCGTTGCTGATTACGTTGCATTGCATCTTCATGTTCTGCATGATGAAGTCTGCACGATACAATGAATTCGCCATGATACCGCCCACGAAGGCAGCAGCCAATACTACTGCATCCGGCTTTTCCTCGTCAAAGAACTTCTCTACTGCATACTGGTCGGTCAAGTCGAGTTCTTTGTGAGAACGACCTACCAGGTTGTTATAACCTCTCTTCTTGAGGTTATTCCAGATAGCAGAACCCACGAGTCCGTGGTGTCCTGCAATATAAATCTTACTATCTTTTGATAACATTGATTATTGCTATAAACTATCTATCAACTGTTAACTATAAACTATTACTTAACAATACCCTTCTCAAGATATTCTGCAAGATTGCAGCGAACCTTCTGACCGGCATCCTCAGCAGCTACCTTCGCCATATCGCTCTCTACCATGATCTTTACGAGATCCTCGAAAGAGGTGGTGTTTGGATTCCAGTTGAGCTTAGCCTTTGCCTTTGTTGGGTCACCCCAGAGGTTCACCACGTCGGTAGGACGGTAGAAATCAGGAGAAACCTCAACGAGTGTCTTGCCGACGAGTTCCTCAGGACCCTCAACGCAGATACCCTTCTCGTTCTCATCCTTGCCTTCCCATTTCAGTTCGATTCCTACATAGTGGAACGCCAGCTGGGCGAACTCACGGACAGAGTGCTGCTTACCTGTTGCAATCACAAAGTCCTCTGGCTTCTCAGCCTGGAGAATCAGCCACATACACTCTACATAATCCTTGGCATAACCCCAGTCGCGGAGCGAATCCAGGTTACCGAGATAGAGCTTGTCTTGCTTGCCCTGCTTGATGCGGGCTGCAGCCAAAGTAATCTTGCGGGTTACGAAAGTCTCACCACGGCGCTCACTTTCATGATTGAAGAGGATACCCGAGCAGCAGAACATATCATAAGCCTCACGATACTCCTTGACAATCCAAAAACCATACTGCTTGGCAACAGCGTATGGAGAATAAGGGTGGAATGGAGTGTTCTCGTTCTGAGGAACCTCTTCTACCTTACCGTAGAGCTCAGATGTTGAAGCCTGATACATGCGGCAGGTCTTCTCCAGACCGCATTGGCGGATAGCCTCCAGGATACGGAGCACACCGGTAGCATCTACATCTGCTGTAAACTCAGGGGAGTCGAAGCTCACCTGTACGTGGCTCTGTGCTGCCAGGTTATATACCTCAGTAGGTTTCACCTTGTTCATCACCTGGATGATACTCATAGAGTCACCGAGGTCAGCATAGTGAAGATGGAAATTAGGTGTACCCTCCAAATGGGCAATTCTTTCGCGGTAGTCGGTAGATGATCGGCGGATAGTTCCGTGAACATCATACCCTTTTTCCAACAATAATTCAGCCAAGTATGAACCATCCTGGCCTGTAATACCTGTAATTAAAGCTACTTTTCTATTCATGTCATTATATGTTTTTAATGATGTCTTTTTATTGAATAAGTCAGAATATCTGTGGGTGAACCGGATTAAGCCTTAGCAATCAGGTTTTCAAAGTCATCACAGAATTCAGTCATCTGGTGATAGAGTAGATTGCAACCCTTATTGGATAATTCTTCATCTGGTAGCGGACCGCTGTTAATTGCTACCGTAAAAATGTTGGCTGCCACGCCGGCACGGACGCCCAAAGGAGCATTCTCTACCACGATGCCTTCCCAGGGCTTCAGGTTTCCTGCCTTCTGCAATCCCATGAGATATGGGTCAGGATTTGGTTTGCCGCGCTTTACATCATAGGCGGTTACGATATGTGCTTCATCCAGAAAATCGCCGAAGTCGTTGAGCAGTCGCATGATGAGCGGGCGCTGTCCGCTTCCTGTTACCACTCCTACCTGCATGCCGGCATCTTTAATCTTCTGCATGATTTCCTTTACGCCAGGAAATATTTCGGCAGTAGGCATCGAGTGGAATATTTCGGTCTTCACATCATACATCTTCTGTGCTTCGTCCAGCGTGATGTCGATGCCCTTCTGCTTCTTCACCATCATCTGGATGGTGTCAATGCCTCGGGCTCCTTCGGTGGCATAAGCATCGGCTGCTGTCATGTGGATATCAAACTGTTTCATCGATTCCTGCCATGCCACAGCATGATTTGGCATACTGTTGTACAGCACGCCGTCCATATCAAAAAGCACGGCTTTAGGGTTGAATTCCCCAAAGCCGTGTTCTTTCATATATTTAAAAATAATTTCCTTCATCAACTATTTAATGTTTTGTGTTTAATGTTTAGTGTTTAATGCTTTGCATGGCGTATGCCTCAACTAAACATTAAACACTACACATTATTCATTCTTCAAGCGCTCCTGGATAGCTTTGCTCTCTGCCTCATAACCTGGCTTGTTGAGCAATGCGAACATATTCTTCTTGTATGCCTCAACACCAGGCTGGTTGAATGGGTTCACCTCTTCCAAGAGACCGCTGATACCGCAAGCCTTCTCGAAGAAGTAGATCAGCTGACCGAGGTAGTAAGCGTTCAACTCAGGTACGTTAACCAGGATGTTAGGAACACCACCGTCAACGTGAGCCAGACGTGTACCGAGCTCTGCCATCTTGTTCACCTCGTCAACACGCTTGCCCTCGAGGAAGTTCAAACCGTCGAGGTTCTCATCATCGTGAGGGAAGAGCAACTTCTCGTTAGGAGTCTCTACGCTGATAACAGTCTCGAAGATAGAGCGCTCGCCCTGCTGAATCCACTGGCCCATAGAGTGAAGGTCGGTAGTGAAGTCGCAAGCTGCTGGGAAGATACCCTTCTGGTCCTTACCCTCGCTCTCACCATAGAGCTGCTTCCACCACTCAGCGAAGTAGTGAAGTTTAGGCTGGAAGTTGCATACAATCTCAATCTTCTTGCCAGCCTGAGTATAGAGAGCCTGACGTGTAGCTGCATAGATAGCTGCAGGATTCTCCTCGAAAGCTACGTCCTTGCCGCAAGCCTTCTCCATGTCAGCCGCACCAGCTACGAGCTGCTTTACATCGAAACCTGCTACTGCGATAGGCAACAAACCTACTGGGGTCAAAACAGAGAAGCGGCCACCTACATTATCAGGGATGATGAAGCTCTTGTAACCCTCCTTGTCAGCACAAGTACGTGCAGCACCCTTCTTGGCGTCGGTTACAGCTACGATAACATTCTTAGCCTCTTCCTTACCGCGCTGATCCTCGCATTGCTTCTTCAAAAGACGGAAAGCGAGAGCAGTCTCAGTAGTGGTACCAGACTTAGAGATATTGATGACACCAAACTTCTTGTTCTTCAAGAAAGAAGTTAACTCGAAGAGGTAGTCCTCACCGATATTGTTACCTGCGAAGAGGATAGTAGGGTTCTTCTTGTCGTTTACGAGCCAAGCGAAAGAGTTGCCGAGGCCTTCGATAACGGCGCGTGCACCGAGGTAGCTACCACCGATACCTGCTACAACAACCACCTCACACTTTTCGCGCAAAGTATTGGCAACAGCCTGAATCTCATTGAGGAACTCAGGAGTGATAGAAGATGGCAAATGCAACCATCCCAAGAAATCGTTACCTTCACAAGTGCCGTTCTCAAGAGCTTCCTGAGCGGCCTTAACCTTAGGCTCGTAAGCCTTTACTGCACCTTCTGCAAGGAATGATGCAGCCTTTGTAATGTTTAAGCTGATACTTTTCATTTTTTCTTTTAATATCTAAATGAATGTGTTAATGTTACTACTTGAAGACAAACTCTTCTGTCGAAACCGAAGGATAGAATGTGCCTATCTGAACGAGTCGGTCAAGAGTTTGATTTCGATTTGCGGACTGATGCGCTCGTACAATATATTATATACAGCATCGAGAATCGGCATGTTGACGTGCATGTGGCGATTGATTTCCTTCATACACTTGGTGCCGAAATATCCTTCTGCAATCATCTCCATCTCTATCTGCGCACTCTTCACGCTGTAGCCCTTGCCTATCATGGTTCCGAAGGTGCGGTTGCGGGAAAAGTTGCTGTAGCCTGTTACGAGCAGGTCGCCCAGATAAACTGAGTCGTACATGCTTCGGTCGATAGGGTGGACGGCTGTCAGGAAACGGTGCATTTCCTGAACGGCATTCGACATGAGTACCGCCTGGAAGTTGTCACCATACTTCAGTCCGCCGCAGATACCTGCTGCTATAGCGTATACATTCTTCAGAACCGAAGAGTATTCGATGCCAATGACATCGCTCGAAGTCTTGGTCTTGATGAATTCACTCGCCAGACAATCGTTGGCGAAGGCACGCGCCTTTTCGGTATCGCTACAGCCCACGGTGAGATAGCTCAATCGCTCCAGTGCCACCTCCTCGGCATGAGAAGGACCTCCGATGCAGGCGAGGTTCTCGTAAGGCACATCGTAAACCTGATGGAAATACTCTGAGCAAACGAGGTTTTCATCTGGCACAATACCTTTAATGGCTGTGATGATGAACTTATCGCTGAGTCGCGTCTTGAGCTTCTTGAGATGATTCTTCAGATAAGGCGACGGGGTGACGAACACGAGTGTATCGTAATTCTGCACTATCTTGTTGATGTCGGAAGAGAAGAAAATCTCATCTACATTGAATCGTGCCGACATCAGATAGGCAGGGTTGTGCCCCATGCGCTTGAAGTCCTCGATGCGGTCATCGCGACGCATATACCAGCCTATGTGATGAGTATGACCCACCACAATCTTGGCTATTGCCGTAGCCCAGCTACCGCCGCCAATTATCGCTATTTTACCGCAGTTGAACACTTCGAATGAATTTATAATTAATTATGCATTATCAATTAAGCATTTGCTGCATTAATCCAGCCCTGAATGTCGTCAACAGAAGGCTTCTCGTAGCCGAGCTTGTACTTCTTGTTGATTTCTCCAATCTTCTGCTGCAAGCCTTGTGCTTTTTCTTCGCGGATATCAGAGATGAGGTTGAAGCCTGCCTTGCGGAGCACGTATGCCCAATCCTCTGGCACGCCAATCTCTGCCCATTCCTTGATGGTGCTCTGTGGCATCTTCTTCTCTGGCTTCATCTGTGGGAAGAACAGTACTTCCTGAATGAAGGTCTTGCCGGTCATCAACATCACCAAACGGTCGATACCGATACCGATACCTGATGTTGGAGGCATACCGTACTGGAGGGCACGGAGGAAGTCCTGGTCGATGATCATCGCCTCGTCGTCACCCTTGTCAGCCAACTTCATCTGGTCGATGAAACGTTCTTCCTGGTCAATTGGGTCGTTGAGCTCAGAGTATGCATTGGCAAGCTCCTTACCGTTAACCATCAACTCGAAACGCTCGGTCAAACCTGGCTTAGAACGGTGCATCTTGGTCAATGGAGACATCTCTACAGGATAATCAGTAATGAAGGTTGGCTGGAGGAAGGTTCCCTCGCAGAACTCACCGAAGAGCTCGTCAATCAACTTACCCTTACCCATGGTCTCATCTACATCCATGCCCTTCTCCTTGCAGAATGCGCGGATCTCTTCCTCGGTCTTGCCGTTGCAGTCGAAACCAGTCTTCTCCTTGATGGCATCGAGGATAGGCAGACGGCGATATGGTGCCTTGAAGCTGATGATGTTGCCATCAATCTCACGCTCTGGCTTGCCGTTGACAGCGATACAGATTGTTTCGAGCAACTTCTCTGTGAATGCCATCATCCAGTTGTAGTCCTTGTACTGAACATAAAGCTCCATACAGGTGAACTCTGGGTTGTGGTTACGGTCCATACCCTCGTTGCGGAAGTTCTTGCCGATTTCATAAACACCCTCGAAACCACCTACGATGAGGCGCTTCAGATAGAGCTCGGTAGCGATACGCATATACATATCCTGGTCGAGCGCATTGAAGTGGGTGATGAATGGGCGGGCAGAAGCACCACCGGCAATGCTCTGCAGGGTAGGAGTCTCTACCTCAGTATAACCTGCGTTGTCGAGTACGCTGCGGAGTGTGCGGAGTACGGTAGCACGCTGCAGGAAGGTCTCCTTTACGCCATCATTAACGATGAGGTCAACGTAGCGCTGGCGGTAACGCAACTCTGGATCATCGAACTTGTCGTAAGCCACGCCATCCTTATACTTCACGATAGGGAGTGGCTTCAAGCTCTTGGAGAGCAGGCACAGTTCCTTGGCGTGAACAGAAATTTCGCCAGTCTGTGTGCGGAATACGAAACCCTTTACACCGATGAAGTCACCGATATCGAGGAGTTTCTTGAAAACAGTATTATAAAGGTCCTTGTTCTCGTCTGGACAAATCTCGTCGCGGGCGATATAAACCTGGATTCTTCCCTTTGAGTCCTGCAACTCAGCGAAGCTAGCTTTACCCATTACGCGGCGACCCATCATACGTCCGGCGATAACTACCTGGCGTGGCTCGTCCTCGTCCTTGAATTCAGCTTTGATATCTGTGCTGAATGCATTGGTTGGAAACTCTGCTGCTGGGTATGGGTCGATGCCCATCTCGCGCAATGTCTGAAGACTCTGTCTGCGAACGATTTCCTGTTCGCTAAGCTCTAAAATGTTCATATTCTATTCAGATATATCTTTTATTTTCTTATTTTTGGTGCAAAAATACAAAATAAATCTGAACTATATGCCGTTTTTTATGTTTTTTATTATTAAAGAAAGGAAAAGGTATGTAAAGTTTGCCCTTCATCAAATAAAAAGTGCGATAAATTTTGTTTTCTCTGAAGAAAGTCTTACCTTTGCGTTGAATTTACTAGAAACATACTTTGGAGCTAGGAGGAAACGAATGGCTCTGAATCAATAACAAAATACGAGAAATAGGAGAAAATAAGATGAACATAGATGAATTAGTAAAAAGAATCAGCAAGACTGATGGATTATCCAAGACCCTTGGAATGCATTTCATTTCTACCCCTGAGCCTGATACGCTTCAGGCAACGATGAAGGTAGATGAGCGTAATCGCCAACCTTTCGGTTTCTTGAGTGGAGGTGCTTCTCTGGCTCTTGCCGAGAATGTGGCGGGTATCGGTTCCCTGGCGCTCTGTCCGGGACAGATTGCCGTGGGTATCAATGTGAGCGGTACTCATGTTCAGGCGGTCAGCGAGGGCGATACTGTTACTGCCTTTGCCAAGATTGTGCACAAGGGCAGAACCTTGCATACCTGGCAGGTGGACATCAAGAATACGGCTGGTGAGGTAATCTGTACCGTACAGGTAACCAACTATGTGTTCACTCCAAAGAAAGATAATCAGAAAAAGGGGGCAGAAACTAAGGTATGATAGCTTTTGCGTATTATCGTCTGCCTTATCTGCACCATGCTACCTATGTGGCTCAGCATGAGGGAGAACCTGAGGTGCTCTCTTCTGTGGCAGAACTGAATGGCAAGGAAGGTTTCGTGATAGCTCCTTTCGCGCCATCCAGCGAATGTCCCGTGGTGTTGATGCATCCGGATGAAAGCAAACTACTCTCTGCCGAGGGGGCTGAAAATGCATCGCGATGCGGCACTTCCTACGTCGTGACGCAGCAGGATTTACGTCGTGACGTAGCAAAATCTACGTCGGGACGTAATTTTGAAGCCTATGCAAGGGAGTTTGAATGCTTTCACCGGCAGCTCTCTGAAGGTAAATTCAGCAAGATTGTTCTGGCAAGAAAACTGCGTATTCAGAGCAATCGGCAGCCTTTAGAATCAGTCCAGACTTCAGCAGCGCAAGATGCCGGCAAGACTTCAGCAGTGCAAGATGCCGGCAAGACTTCTGCTGTGCAGAATACTGTCAATGCTTCAGTTGTGCTGGATGCAGATTCTTTAAAGGCTCTGTTTCTGAAGACCTGCCGGATGTATCCCCGTCTTTTTGTAGCCTTGGTTTATACACCCCAGTCGGGTTTATGGCTGATGGCTACCCCTGAAATTCTGCTCAAAGGTGAACAGAATCAGATGGCAACCATGTCGCTGGCAGGCACCCAAAAGGCTGAACCTTCCAAGACCGTAGCCGATTATCCGGTAGAAGGGATAGAATGGTCGGAGAAGAACAGAGAGGAACAGCAGTATGTAACCGATTATATCGAGGATTGCATCAAGGTCTTTTCGGATGATTATCAGAAGAAGGGACCTTATACCACGATGGCTGCCAATCTCTATCATCTCCGTACCGACATCGCTTTCCGTCTTCATGATACGGGGCGTCTGGGCGATGTGCTCGATGCCTTATATCCTACGCCTGCCGTCTGCGGAATACCGAAGGATGAAGCTCGCCGGTTTATCCTGCAGCATGAACATCAGTCGCGCAAATATTATAGTGGTTTTGTGGGACCGATTTCGCCGAAAGGTAAGACGCATCTCTATGTTTCCCTGCGCTGCATGAACATCCTGGATGACGGCTCCTGCGAACTCTATGCCGGAGGCGGATTGCTGAGGGAAAGCGAGATGGAGAAGGAGTGGAAGGAAACTGAAGCTAAGATGCAGACCATCCTGTCGGTCCTGTAAAGGTCTTGCAGAGAAAATGATAGGGATTCATTCTGATTTTATAATGCTAAAAGACAAAGGCTCTTCAAGAATCTGAAAACATAAAAACAACCTAAAAAATAAGGTGAAATGTATAGCAATAAAGAAAACGTCAATATTTTGACAAGTTTACTGGTAGCGCATGGTGTTCGCCATGCTGTGGTGTGTCCGGGCAGCAGAAATGCAGCCATAGTTCACAATCTCAACGAGTGTGAAGACATCACTTGCTATCCTGTAACCGACGAACGTAGCGCCGGCTTCCAAGCTCTTGGACTTTCTATGGCTGAAGGTTATCAGCCTGTCGTAGTTTGTGTGACTTCGGGTTCTGCATTGCTCAATCTTTATCCGGCAGTAGCTGAGGCTTATTATCAGCAAATCCCGCTCATAGTGATTTCTGCCGACAGACCGGCACAGTGGATTAACCAGCTGGATGGTCAGACGCTTCCTCAGCCTGATGCTTTGGGGCAGATGGTAAGAAAAGCAGTATCTCTGCCAGAAGTGTTCGAAGGTGAGCAGCAGGAAGAGATGCATTGGTATTGCAACCGGCTGGTCAACGAAGCGCTGTTGAAAAGCATGGGGCGGGTAAAGGGACCTGTACACATCAATGTACCTATCTCTGAGCCTTTCTATTCGTTTACGAAAGAAGCTTTGCCCGTAGAGCGCAAGATAGAGGTTGCTTACTGCAGGGCAAATATTGACACATTTGATGGGACCCCTTTTGAATGTGTGTTAAAAGCCAAACGTCCATTGTTGGTAATCGGACAGTTGGACAATACCGAAAAATATGTAGACTTGTTGGCTTATATTGACCGGATGCCAATATTATGGGAATCTCTGGCAATGCCACCTTATCTATATAAGGTTCAGGAAGATTTGGGAGAAGATTGGAATAAAACCACCTTGTATGGCGCTTTCGAGAATTTGCTGGATGAAATAAAGGACGATGAAAGATTCCGTCCTGACCTGGTGGTTTATATAGGTGGACATATTGTGAGCAAGAAGCTGAAATCTTATCTGCGTTCGCTTAAAGGAGTTGAGCAGATAAGAATCTCGCAAGAGGCTGATATTGAAGATACGTTCATGCATCTTACTAAAGTGATGGATTTGCCAAACAGTGATGCTATGTCATGGTTGGATAATTTTGGCTGGCACAACCACTGGGAGGATTATCGCAAATTGTGGATGGATGCGTTAGCTAAAAGTTATGAACGCAAAGAGAACTTCAAGCCTGAGTTCAGCAGTCTGGCTACCGTAAAGGAATTCTTCAGCCAGCTTCAGAAGGTTGAGCCTCAGGATTTCAAAGCGTTCACCTTAGGCGATAAAGATGCTCAGGACGATGGTATCTATGACCGCGAATTCGATACATTCCTTCCAGGTATGATGAGCAGCGTCTTCTCGGGCAACAGTTCTGCCATCCGGTTGATGAATCTGTATGCCGACCGCCATGTTTACTGCAATCGTGGGGTGAACGGCATAGAAGGTTCTCTTTCTACGGCTGTAGGTTTCTCGATGTGCAAGAACAAGTCTGATAAGCATGTATACTGCGTTCTCGGCGACCTGAGTTTCTTCTATGACCAGAATGCGCTCTGGAATAGAAATCTGAACGGCAAGCTCCGTATCATCGTGCTCAATAATGGTGGCGGTGCCATCTTTGGCAAGTTCCAGGGGTTAAAGGAGAGTCAGGCTCGTGAAGAAATAATAATGGCAAAGCATCATGCAACGGCTGAAGGAATCTGTAGTCAGAATCAGGTAAAATATCTCGCAGCTCATACGATGGAAGAGATGGAACAGGGCATCAGCCAATTGATTCATGCCGAGAGCGATCGCCCGATGCTTCTGGAGGTTTTCACCGATATGGATGTAGATAACGAGATGCTTGAAGCCATACAGAAGTGCTGATAGAGGACCTGTAAGGAACTATAACTGATAGTTCTGTCAAAAAAATAAGATAGTAAGTAATCATAAAGTTCAAAGTTCAAAATTCAAAGTTCAAAGTAATAAAATGAGAGAATGGAAAAAGATAGAAGGTTTTGATTTCAAGGAAATCATCTTCGAGGAGTATAATCATATCGCTAAGATTACCATCAACCGTGAGCGCTACCGCAATGCTTTCACACCGTTGACCACTTGGGAGATGGCGCAGGCATTCAACTATTGCCGCGACTGTCTGGATATCCGTGTGGTCATTCTGACGGGTGCCGGCGATAAGGCATTCTGTGCAGGTGGCGACATGCATGTAAAGGGCCGAGGCGGTTATGTGGGTAACGATGGTGTGCCTCGCCTGAATGTGCTCGATGTACAGATGCAGATTCGTCGTTTGCCAAAGCCGGTCATCGCTATGGTGAATGGTTATGCCATCGGTGGCGGACATGTGCTTCATGTGATGTGCGACCTGACTATCGCTTCAGAGAATGCCATCTTTGGACAGACCGGTCCTAAGGTGGGAAGCTTCGATGCCGGTTTCGGTTCTTCTTATCTGGCAAGAATGGTGGGTCAGAAGAAGGCTCGCGAAATCTGGTTCCTCTGCAAGCAGTATTCTGCCAAGGAGGCTGAACAGATGGGAATGGTTAATAAGGTAGTGCCTCTCGACCAGTTGGAAGATACCTGTGTAGAGTGGGCTGAAATCATGATGGAACGTTCGCCTCTGGCACTCCGTATGATTAAGGCTGGCTTGAATGCCGAACTGGATGGTCAGGCTGGTATTCAGGAGTTGGCTGGCGATGCCACGATGCTCTATTATACGATGGATGAGGCTCAGGAAGGTGGCAAGGCGTTCCTTGAGAAGCGCAAGCCTCGCTTCGAGGATTATCCTCAATTCCCATAATTTCATCAGCTATAAACAATAAAAACCTCGGAAGATGCATAAAAGCAATCTTCCGAGGTTTCTTGTTTTTTATTCGTGAGTAGCGAATCTCTGTTCTGCCAGTTTCTCGTATTTGGTGCCTGGCTTGCCATAGTTGGCATACGGCCAGATGCTGATGCCGCCACGAGGAGTAAAGATGCCTGTTACCTCTATATATTTAGGGTCCATCAGCTTGATGAGATCCTTCATGATGATGTTCACGCAGTCTTCATGGAAGTCGCCATGATTGCGGAAACTGAAGAGATAAAGTTTCAGACTCTTGCTCTCTACCATCTTTACGTCAGGAATATAGCTGATGCGAATCTCTGCGAAATCTGGCTGACCCGTAATAGGGCAGAGCGATGTAAACTCAGGGCAGTTGAAACGTACCCAGTAATCATTGCCAGGATGCTTGTTCACGAAAGTTTCGAGCACCTCTGGCGCATAATCCATTCTATATGTAGTCTTGGCACCTAATGCCTGAAGACCGTCTTCTTTTCTATCCACGCTTGGTAATGTTTTAATGTTTGATATTTACTGATGTCTTTTAGCCGAGGCTGAAGATCTTGAATACATTGTAGGAGATGTTATTGTCGTATGCATCTTCGCCTTCATGCTTCTTCACGTATTTCACTACACGGATGGTCAGAGGCAATACCACAATCTCGTAGGCTGTCTTCAGTATCACCTGCCAGAGCATGAGCCAAGGCAATTCTGATGCAGGCACCACACCGCCCAGGGCAAGTGGGAAGAAGATAAGACTGTCGCAACTCTCACCGGCAATGGTACTGAGGATGGCACGGGCAGAGAAATGCTTGCCGCCATCGCGGATTTTCATCACGCTCATTACATAAGCATTGGCAAACGAACCGATGATGAAGGCTACGAAAGAGGCTGCTGCAATGCGGGGTGCCAGACCGAAGATGGCATGAAAACCGGCATCGTTGGTCCAATAAGGCGCTGCAGGAATGGCATCGCAGATAGCACCCAGCGCCACGAAGAAGAAGTTCATCGCAAAGCCGGTCCATATCAACAGACGCGCTTTCTGATAGCCCCATACTTCACATACCACATCGTTGATGATGTAGCTTACAGGGAATACGATGAGTCCACCGGTAAGGGAAACTGGCCCGAAGGCGATTTGCTTTGTTTCGAGTACGTTTGCTGCAATCAGGCAAACGCAGAAGAGGATGCTGAAAAGCATAAACAGCACGCTCACTTGAGTTTTTTTCTTGTCCATTTTCTTGTTTTTTACGAGGTTTACCAAGCACTCGGGTTATTGAATATGATGATTCTTTTCAGAAATCGGCTGCAAAATTACAACATTTCTTCCTAATAGCCAAATATTTGGGCAAAAAAATGGCTCCAAATACTAATCACTAGCACTTGGAGCCCTTATCTAACTAAAAACCTAAAACTTTTTTCTAAAAACTAAACCTAACAATCTTAACCTATGAGAAACTAACCTTTTCAGATTATATTGTGATAGCGAAATAACACTCTTGTTATCCGCTGTCATCTGTCATCAAGCAACAGATATACCAAAAAGTAGTTTCATGACAAGATGTCAGAGAAAATTTACTTTTCCATAAACTTCTTTGCAGCTCTTAACTGATGCCTCATCACACTCAGGAATTCCTGACTCTCCTGCAGTACGTTGAGATAAACCAGAGAAATCTGCATCAGCGTATTGTCAGTCATGTGCTGGATGCGGTCGATATGCTTCTTGCGGAGAACAGAAAGCTCGTCTTTGCAGGCATCTGCCTCGGCAAGAATCTCGCGATAGCTGTCATATCTGCCGGTTTCAATCAGTTCGCAGCTCATGCGCATCAGGTCGTTGATCTTTTGGCGTACAGGAGTAAACTCCTTGATGTATTCAGCAGGAAGCGGATTGAAGTTGTTGTCAACATGTTCCTTGATTGGGTCGAGCATACGGCGTAGAGAGTAGATAAACTGCTGGTTGCTGTTGGCACCCAGATGGAACCAGGTGTTGCGCTCGATGGCAATCTCGATAGGCGATTTCTTCAAACCGAGCATCTCCTGACGGCGGAACTTCTTCAGCATATCCTGTTCCTTCTTCAGATCCTTGTTGGCATGACGAAGGTCGCGTGTATTCTCGTTGGCAAGACCATCCATAATCTGGTTGAACTCGTTCAGGGCGAAGTGGCAGACGTAAGACTGGGTGCGTGAAACCTGACGGCGAAGCAAATCCCATACAATCTCTGGGTCGCGAGAACGCATCATCAGTTGGAAGGTACTGCTCTTGCCCTCTTCCTTAGCCTTCTTGTTATACTGGATGTTGCTGCGGATGAGCAGGTAGATAACCAAGCCCATGAAGCAAGCCTGGATGCCCACACCACCGAAGTGCATGATGATACAGACAATGGCGCAGGCTGCGAAAGCTACACCGGCTGTGATGAACCAACCACCGATTACACTCAATACACCTGTTACACGGAATACGGCACTCTCGCGGCTCCATGCTCTATCAGCAAGTGAAGAACCCATAGCTACCATGAAGGTAACGTAGGTGGTAGAGAGAGGCAACTTCAGGTTGGTACCGATGGTGATCAGCATAGAAGCAAGTACCAGGTTTACGGCTGCACGAACCACGTCGAAAGCAGCACTCTCCTCGAGTTCAACATCATTCTTGTCGAAACGGCTGTTAATCCAGTTCATCAGCGCCTTTGGCATAAACTGCTTCAACCATGAATCTGTAGCCTGGCAGTTGCGTACAATCACGCGGGCTGCAGAAGAACTGCCGAACATTTCATCGCCCTCATCCTGACGGCTCAAGTCAACAGAAGTCTTGATTACGTTCTGTGCTTTCTTGGATGTCGCCATGGCGATAATCATCACGGCACCGGCAGCAAGCAGGAAGCCAGGAGTGGTCTTGGCACTCTCCATCAATGAAGTCATCATAAACTGGTCTGGCGCAGCACCGTTGGCATTTGCCATATAGTCCTGATAAGAAGAGAGACCAGCCAGAGGCACACCGATGAAGTTCACCAGGTCGTTACCTGCGAAAGCCATAGCCAGGGCGAAAGTACCCATCAGCACCGTAAACTTGAAGATGTTGACACGGCAGAGGTGCAGGAATTCCATCACAACAGCAGACACCACGAAGGTGATGCAGATGAGGAAACCGAGATTCTGGTCGATATAATCGCGCACCTCAGCAGGCAGGTAAGGACTCTTGCCCAAACCCTTCATAAAGATGAAGTAAGAGAGGGCTGTAAAGGCGATACCGCCGAAGATGGCGATGCTGTAGCGGCTGTGCTTGCGGTAGTTGAAGGTGAAAATGATACGGGAAA
Organism: Segatella copri; assembly: GCA_021640525.1. GTDB lineage: Bacteria > Bacteroidota > Bacteroidia > Bacteroidales > Bacteroidaceae > Prevotella > Prevotella copri_S. The sequence goes on along the minus strand of JAJXBQ010000010.1, from coordinate 2,769 downwards.
GCCACATTACAAAGGCACCAAACACGAAGGCGATGATGACAGATGAGAAGATACCCATGATTACCTCCAACGCCTTGTTACTGTTGAGCAAAACGCCATAGTTGAGGCTATCGTCGCCATACATCTTCAAGGTAGCGAGGATGAAAGCACCACCCAGTAACTCGAATACCAGCGAAACGGTGGTTGAGGTTGGCATACCTAAGGTGTTGAACACATCCAAGACGATAACGTCTGTCACCATGACCGCCAGGAAGAGCGTCATCACTTCTTCGAATGTAAAGTGGTCAGGACTCATGATACCATGGCGGGCGATATCCATCATTCCCGATGACATGATGGCTCCGAGAACCACACCGCAGGATGCGATGATCAGCACCGTGCGAAACTTAGCTACCTTAGCTCCGATGGCAGATTGCAGGAAGTTGACAGCATCATTGCTGACTCCTACGAAGAGATCGAACACTGCTAAACAGAGCAGGAAGATCACAATACATAAATAAATTGTACCCATATATTTTATTAATGTTTATATACCTTATTATATAAGGGGTTTATCTCAACATAGCTAGATACATTTCTCCCCTTACTTTTCTGGGTGCAAAGGTACGAGTACGATGTTACAGGCGATTTAAACAGGTGTTACAATATTGTTAAGATGTTGTTGTGCTGGCGATTGAATAAGAAAGTTGCCACCGAAAACAAAGAAAAGTGCGAAAATGTTTGGAAGTTACGGAAGTATTTTATATCTTTGCATTCGGATAGGGTGTATTCCCTTTCCACTGATTTTTGAGATTTAAGAAGCGTTATGCTTATCGAAGTACTGGAAACCTAGGAAATTTCCCGACATACTCTAAGATAGCATAGTGGTTCTCACGCATAGCGTGGGCTGCTATTGTTGCATCTATGAGTATGGGCTTTCCTAGGGCCTCCGGTATTGAGATGTGGGCATTGCAGTTCACGCTTCTCTGTTTAATAGAAAGACCTAATAGGACTGAAAAGGCCAAGAAAGGATACTGCTATGTATTGTAAATATTGTGGTAAGGAAATTGCTGATGATTCCAAGTTTTGCTCAAACTGTGGAAAAGCATTGAATGGGCAAAAATCGTTTGTATTTAAATCTAAGTGTTATAAATTGTTGGACAAGTTCCATATTAATAAAACTTGCGGCTATATTTATGGCTTATGGTTATCTTTGAATCTAACATTGTGGTTGTTTAGAGATAGTTGCTATGAGAACGATGACCTCGATTGTTTTTATCCTGAATATGGGTTAGATGATATTTCAATATATGATATAAGAGAATTAATTTTTTATGTATTTCTCTTGCCGTTTGTATTTTGGCTTGTCTATAAATTACATAAATGTTCTAAGATGAAAAATCATAAATAATATGGAGAAACAATCTTTTTTGTCTAACCTAATAGGTAAAGCTAATTATCATGGCTTTAAAGAGGAGTATGCATTAGTCATATTCTTCATAGGCACAGGTTTGCTTGCTATACTGACACCTTTGACTTTCTTTTGTTATTGGGGTATTTTAAGCTCGTTTTTTAATTTGATAACAGGAACATCCTTGTTGTTTATAGTTTATGTGGCAGCTTTAATAGTGCTCTTAGATAAGGAAGTTAAGGTTGAAACTCATTCGGATAGTACAATTGCAAAGCAAAAAGTAAAGAAGCCGTTTACTTATAAGCTGACAATTGTATGGGGACTATTCCTTGTTGTCGGTGGAATTGTTGCTATTTATGGCACGAATAAGTATAGGCATTCTTATGCCTTTCAATGTAAGGATGTATATGTTGTAAATAAAGGGGATAAGTTTTATCACCTTTATGATGAATGTAGCCAATGTGAAAATGCAAAGTATTTGTATGTAGCTAAAGGTTATCAGATGGAAAAGGCACATTTAAAACTTTGTCCAGAATGTGCAGAACTGGCTGAAGAATACGAGGAAATAGCTGCGGAAAATCAAGCCAGGAGACCATAAAATAGCAATTATGAGATTCCTAAATAATTATAACGTGAAAATGGAAACAATGAAATATACAAGAAATCAAGTTGGAAATATGTCGTCCATGACATATTTGGAAACAATGTGCCAAGAACTTAAAAAGGCAGGTTTTCATGCGAAGCAACGTGGAAATAGACCGCCCCATGAGTATGAGCCTCATGATGCTGTGTTTGGTGGAGATATTGTGTTTAATATTGAAGCTGTTTGTTATCTTCGAAATATAGGTCTATTGGATAATGGTAAGTGTCCTATGTGTAATATGCGAGAGGATAGATTGGAGTATGCCCTTTCTTATCAAAATGGTGCAACATTTCATGTATGTAAAAATTGTTATAAGCAATATGCTCGGCAAGAAAAACAAAAGCGTGGGTGTGCTTGTTGTCTAATAGTTCTTGCTGTGTTGGGAGTGATTATATATGGTATTGTTCAACTTTTAATTTTGTAGGATATGTTATTAATTGTGGTAATTGTTGGAGTAGTGGTGTGTGTCTTTTTAGGACATTTTGCTTTTTCTTATCATAAACAAGAGAAAACGGTTCGTTCTAAAGGTGGAATTACTGCTATGTTTTCTGAAGTTATTAAAGGACTCTTGGAATATAGAAGTGCAAGAGTAGTTCAACAGTCTAATTCTTTTATAGGAATATCTGGGGTTTTTTATGATCCAATCACTTCTAGAGAATGTGGTAATTGGGGATTTAAACTTCAAATTTCTTTTAAGCTACTTGTTGTTCAGTATCGTGCATATGTAGATTTAGGT
>JAJXBQ010000192.1:0-6464 GCA_021640525.1 Segatella copri | reverse complement strand
TTCCTTGTTTAATAGCCGTTAAAGTGTTAATTTGAAATGTTAAAACGGAATAAATTTATGCAGAGAATGAAGCGTATCTCAAAAAATGACCCTATATTTGCAACCGGAAAACAGAGCGGTGCATGACAAGCTGACTTTGGCATGATATTAGCTGCTGCAGTTCCAAGGAAAAGAAAAGTAAACAATAAAAAATAAAGAGACATGAAAAAATTAAGTAATTATGTTGTGGCTGTGCTCTGCGTTAGTTCGCTCGCATTTTCAGCCGGTGCTTTCATGAAAGTAAATGCTACACCTGCAGTTACCGCTGCGCCAGCAGGTCAGCCTGTAGACTTAACCTATGCTGCCGAGAAGGCGCTGCCTGCTGTAGTACATATTAAATACGTACAGAACTCGAAGGTGAAGACGGTAGATGTGCAGGACGACCCATTCGGAGGTTTCTTCGACCCGTTCGGCTTCTTCGGCAGCCCTGAACAGGGCAACGGAGGTACACGCAAGCAGAAAGTGCAGACTCCGAAGAGAGAGGCTACAGGTTCGGGCGTCATCATCAGCCAGGACGGTTACATCGTTACCAACAACCACGTGGTAGAAGGTGCTGACGAGCTGACCGTAACACTGAACGACAACCGTGAATTCTCGGCACGCATCATCGGAACCGACAAGACTACCGACCTCGCCCTCATCAAGATAGACGGCAAGAACCTGCCTACCCTGCCTATCGCTGACAGCGACAAGGTGAAGGTGGGTGAATGGGTCATCGCCGTTGGCAACCCATTCGGACTGAACAATACGGTTACAGCCGGCATTATCTCAGCCAAGGCACGTTCGCTCGGTGCCAACGGTGTAGAGAGTTTCATCCAGACCGATGCTGCCATCAACGCAGGTAACTCGGGCGGTGCACTCGTCAACACCCAGGGCGAACTGGTAGGCATCAACGCCATGCTCTATTCTCAGACCGGTTCTTACTCCGGCTACGGTTTCGCCATCCCTACCTCTATCATGAACAAGGTGGTAGACGACCTGAAGAAATACGGCAGCGTACAGCGCGTGATGCTGAGCATACAGGGAAGCGATGTGCTGAACTATATCAACGCCCAGAAGGAGAACGGCAAGGAAGTGGATCTGGGAACCAACGAGGGTGTTTACATTGCCAAGGTAGATGAAGACGGCAACGGTGCTGAGGCAGGACTGAAGGAAGGTGACGTGATTACCAAGGTTGACGGCAAGAAGGTGACCAAGATGGCTGAGCTGCAGGAAATCCTGAACGGCAAGCGCCCTGGCGACAAGATGAGCATCACCTACCTGCACAACAAGAAGGCAAGCACCAAGACCATTACGCTGAAGAATGCCCAGGGTAATACTTCGGTTATCAAGAGTGCCGACCTCGATGTGCTCGGCGGCAGCTTCCGCCCTATTACTGAGAGCCAGAAGAACCAGCTCAACATCAAGTATGGTGTAGAGGTGATGAAGGTGAACAGCGGTGCCCTGAAGGATGGTGGCATTTCACGCGGTTTCATCATCCAGCGCATCAACGACAACAACATCAATACGATTGATGACCTGCAGAAGGCTGTAAAGAGTGCTTCTACCAGCAAGGATCCAGTGCTCTACATCCAGGGTGTATGGCCAACAGGCAAGAAGGCTTACTTCGCAGTTCCGCTGCAGAAAGACTAAGGGTAAGAGTTTTAAGAGAAACGTCTCATGATTGAGTAGCGAAAAAGGCATTTTTACTGCCAAAAAACTCAAGAAACAGACAAAAAACAATAAAATAGTAGGTATTTCTGAAAAATATCTACTATTTTTTTTGGTATTTAAACAAAAAAGTGTATTTTTGCAACTACTTAAAATTTGATGCCAGCATGAGACAATTAAAAATTACTCAATCAATTACGAATCGCGCAAGCGCATCGTTAGAAAAATATCTTCAAGATATTGCTCGTGAGGAGCTGCTCTCTACAGATGAAGAGGTGGAGCTCGCTCAGCGTATAAGAAAAGGTGACCGTAGGGCATTGGAGAGATTAACAAAAGCCAATCTCCGTTTCGTGGTGTCTGTTGCCAAACAGTACCAGAACCAGGGGCTCAGTTTGCCTGATCTTATCAACGAAGGAAACGTGGGGCTTATCAAAGCCGCACAGAAGTTTGATGAAACCCGAGGCTTTAAGTTCATCTCTTACGCCGTATGGTGGATTCGCCAGAGCATTCTGCAGGCCATAGCCGAGCAGAGCAGAATTGTGCGCCTTCCGCTCAACCAGGTGGGAAGCGTTAACAAGATTAACAGAGAGATGAGTAAGTTCGAACAGGAATTTGAACGCAAACCGAGTGTAGATGAAATGGCTGACCGCGTAGACTTGCCGGAAGACAAGATAGAGGACGCCATGAAGGCTACATCGACAAGTCGCCACCTGAGCGTGGATGCTCCTTTTTCTGATGATGAAGATGGCAGCATGCTCGACCTGATGGCCAATTCGGATGATCCGACCGACAATGAACTGCTGACAGAATCGCTGAGAGCAGAAATAGAAAGACTGCTCAAGACGCTGCCGGACAAAGACCAGAAAATCATTGCTGCCTTCTATGGCATAGGAACACCTGAACTGACGCTCGAAGAAATCGGAACCAAGTATCATCTCACCAGGGAAAGAGTACGCCAGATCAAGGAAAAAACGATAAGGCGACTCCGGAACAGTACGACAGATAAACTGCTGAAGTCCTATCTGGGATAAGGAAAGATCCTGCATGACTGATGGGGCAGACAGCACAAAACAAAATAAGACAGAAAAAGAAATGAAAATTACAAAAATTGCATTAGCATCTATTGCATTAGCATGTTTCAGCTCGCTCTCTGCATCAGCCAAGAACGAAGTTAAGACTGCATACATCTTTGGATTTGCCTCGTCGTTTAATGACTCTACAGTCTATTTCACAGACGTTCAGAAGGTTGATTCTGCCTATTTCACCCGCAAGAGCAAGTTTCTGGTAAGCCGCGAGAACTATTCATACCAGTTGCGCGACTATCTGGAGCAGAAAGGTGCCGGCAACCGCACGTGTATCGTGATGTTTGACTTCAACCAGAAGAAGGCTGAAAAGAAATGGAACAAGCTCTATGCAAGATACATTCAGAAGCCAAAGGCTAAGAAGGCAAAGAACGGACAGCAGATGAACGATGCGCCTAGCCCTTATCAGGTGAAGACCATCAACTCTACAGATTTTCATTTTTCATCTGTTCAGCCAAACGATGAAGAGGTTGAAGAGGTAAAAGTGAAGAAGGCTAAGAAAGCCAAGAAAGAAAAGCGCAGAAAAGGCGCTAAAACTGAATAAGAATTCCCAAAGGAACCTTACTTCGCAAAGTAAAAAGGTAAATAATAAATTAAGAAGCCATTCCCGTTTTCTGCCGGGAATGGCTTCACTTTTTTATATCATATCATTTTCTACTTCAGGTTCTGCTTGAACCAGTTAGCTATCTGGCGAAGCAGATGGTTGCGGGTATTGCCACCCGAAATGCCATGATTACGGTTCGTGTACCACAGGGTCTTGAAGTCCTTGTCTGCCTGAACCAACGCCTCAGTATATTCGAAGGTATTCTGCGGATGCACATTGTCATCTGCCAATCCGTGACAGATAAGCAACGCACCATGCTGCTGCTTTACTCGCTCGATAGGGTTCACCTTGTAACCCTCTTCGTTCTCCTTAGGAGTGCGCATGTAGCGCTCAGTATAAACCGAATCATAGAAGCGATAGCAGGTAGGAGGAGCCACAGCCACACCTGCCTTGAACACAGGACGGCCCTCGCTCATACTCATCAGCGTATTGAAACCACCATAGCTCCAACCCCAAATGCCGATATTATCCTTGTCTACATAAGGCAGAGAACCCATGTAGAGAGCTGTTTCAACCTGATCTTTCGACTCTAAATCGCCCAGACGGAGATAAGTAGACTTCTCAAACTCTGCTCCTCTACCGCCTGTTCCACGACCATCTACGCAGGCAATGATGAAACCTTCCTGTGCAAGATAATAATCGAAAGCACCGCCATTGCCCATACTGCCCGTGCTCCATGAATCGAGCACCTGCTGGTTGCCCGGACCGGAATACTGGAAGAGGATGACAGGATACTTCTTGCTGGCGTCGAAATCTACAGGCTTCACCATCCAGCCGTCAAGTTTCACACCTTCGGAAGTGGTGAAAGAGAAAGTCTCGCGCTTGCCCCAGTTATACTTCTGGGTCTTTTCGAGCAACTCCTTGTTGTCTTCCAATGTCTTGATAAGCTTGCCCTTGTTGCTGCGTACGGTGAAGACATAAGGATGGCTGTAGCTGCTCCAGGTGTTGACGAAATAGCGGTAATCGCCCGAGAAATTAGCCGAGTTGGAACCAGCCGCATCGGTAAGTCGCTCCACCTTTCCGTTCTTATGAGCCACGTAAACCTGGCGGTCGTGCGCATTGAGCTTGGCAGCCTGGAAATAAACATCGCCCGTCTTCTCATCCATTCCGTAGATAGAGGTAACATCATAGTTGCCCTTCTCTACCTGGCGCAGGAGTTTGCCGTTCATATCATAGAGATAGAGATGCATGAAGCCGTCGCGGTCGCTAGGCAGCAGGATGTTCTTCTTGCCCACGATGCTGTTGTCAATCACCTCTTCCTTCACAAACTTAGGCACACTCTCCTTGATGAGCATCCTGCTCTTGCCGGTGAAAGGATTGACTGCATAGAGGCGCATGTCGTCCTGATGGCGGTTCATCGTATAGACAATCAGACTGTTGGCGTCTGGCAATGTCTTGATGCGTGGATAATAGCCGTCAGAATCTACAGGCACTTCGAGTGCCACGGTCTTGCCGTTCTTCATATCATAGCTCCAGAGGCTCACCTTAGAGTTGTCCTGTCCTGCCTTAGGATATTTATAGGAATATTCTCCCGGATAGTCGTGATACTCGGTATGGGTAGGATGAGAACCTTCGAACATCTGCAGAGAATAAGTCTTTACGTGCGATTCGTCGAAGCGGATCCAGCCGATGGCTGTTCCATCCGCATTCCATGCAAAGGCGCGGTTGAAGCTGAATTCCTCTTCGTAAACCCAATCAGGAATACCGTTGATTACCTCGTTGAACTTACCGTCGCGGGTAATCTGGGTTTCCTTATCTCCATCGGTAACAAAGAGATTGTTATCCTTTACGAAGGCGATGTGGCGTGAATCAGGCGACCAGGTAGCCACCTGCTGGTTAACGCCCTGGGAGAGTTTCTTCAAACTCTTCTTGGCAATATCATATACGAAATATTCAGCCTTGAAGGAGCGGCGGTAAATAGCCTCGCGATGCGTCATGATAAGCAATTTCTTACCATCAGGACTGATTACATAACCTTCAATCTGTTCGAAAGGAGCCTTGGCAGCGTTCACATCAAAGAGGATGTTCATCTGCTTGCCCGTCTTGAACGAATAACTGATAACCTGCTTGCCATCATTGCTGATAGAAGCGTACAAATCGGTGCCATCAATAGGGTTAATACCGGTAACATAAGAGGCAGCAAACTCGCCGGAGGTAATGGCCTTCAGGTCGAGTTTATCTGCAGCTTGCATTGCTGAAACCATCATGACAGTTGCAATAAAAACTGGAAATCTTTTCATGTGTTAATCTTTATGTAATGCCTCAATAGGCGAATAATCTTCGTCCTTGAGCAGTTGTTCTACTGTTACTTTAGGGTTGCGCTTTACATAAGCGCAGATTGTCTTCACATACTTGGTCTTGAAAATCTCCTTGCCCATCGCCTTGTTGACAGCCCACATAATCTTGCCCATGTGCAGATCGCGGTCGAGCTGCGGACGGGTGTCGAACTGATCCATCGGATAGATGCTCAGCAGATAGAAGGTAAGGCAATCCGGCACAATATACTGGCGCGACATGGTGCTGCGCTGCTGGGGAGTATAGAATTTCTTGTAGAGCGGATAGTTTTCGCCCATATATTTATCGAGCGAAATACCTACAGAGTGCTCTCCTACCACGATGCTCTGGTCTAAAGCACCGATCTGAGCATAGAAACAAGGCTGCTGGAGTTCCGGAATCCAACTGTTCAGACGTTCGAAGGAAGTTTTCAGCTGTTCGTTGATGTCTTCCATATTGGCAAATTCAGCCTCAGCATCGGCGATAAGTGCCTGCAGGGTAGAATCCTGATAGAACATCAGGAACCGGTTGCTGATATTGGCGTCGGTAATGGTGCCAAGCTGGAGCATTTTCTCTATCAGCGTACGGGTTTCTATCGGGTAATCGGTATTCATCTGCTGAAGGGCAGAGAAATCACCGGTAGTAAGATATCTGCTTTCCAATCGGTCGTAGCGCTGTACCGACAGGGGCACAGCCTCTCCTTCCTCGTTCGGCTTGAACTTAAACTCACAGGCCGAACTGAGAAGCACTATTGCTAATATGACTATATAATTAAAAAACTTTTTCACGATAATATACAAATCTTCGAGTTACGT